>JBGAQM010000352.1:0-6515 GCA_044220735.1 Urbifossiella sp.
CCCCCCGGCCGGGTCGCGGCGCAGGAACAGCCGGCTCCGCGGCCGGCGGACGGGGCCGATCAGGCCGTGCTCGACGCCCACGGAATCCACGTCGAACGTGTCGCCGGTTTCGAGTTCGGCGGCCTCGGACATGCCGAGCTTCGACAGGAGGTAGACGCCGGCGTTGATGCCGACGTGCCCCATCCCGGGCCACACGGCGACGAGCCAGGGGCGGGTGAGTTGCAGGTTCTCGGGCACGGCCCACGCTCGCTTTCTGGGGCGGGACCGGCGGCCCCGCGGGGGTATTTTACGCACCGGCCACGCCGGCGGGCGGCGATGAGAGCCGGATGGGAAGCGTACCACCCGTGTCGCCGGTTAGCGGCGGGCGGGGTTTACTGGGGTGTCGGAGGCCTACTTCCAACCAGGGGTCGCGTGATGAAGCAGCTGACGTGCGGGCTGGCGGCGTTCGTCGCCGGGGCGGTGCTGATCGGGACGCCGGCGATGTCGCAGCCGCCGGGCGGGAAGGACGACAAGGGCGGGCCGGGCGGCAAGGGCGGCTTCCCCGGCGGGCCGGGCGGCAAGGGCGGGTTCAAGCTCGGCTCCGTGCTGCCGCCGTTCGCGCAGGAGCAGCTGAAGCTGTCCGACGACCAGAAGGCGCAGCTGGCGTCGCTGGAGGCCGACGTGAAGGGGAAGCTGGAGAAGATGCTGACCGCGGATCAGCTGAAGTCGCTGGAGACGATGCGCGGCGGGTTCCCGGGCGGCGGCTTCCCCGGCGCCGGCGGCAAGGGCGGGTTCCCCGGCGGGCCGGGCGGCGCCCCGGGCGGCAAGGGCGGGTTCCCGGGCGGCGAGCGCGGGCCGGGCGGCAAGGGCGGCCCCCCGGGTGAGAAGGGCGCCCCGGGCGGCAAGGGCGAGCGGCCGCCGGCGTAACGTGTGGTTGCCGCTTGCGGCGTGCGCGCCGCACCGCCGCGGGCGGCACCGTCCGATCACCCCGTCATCACTTCCAACAGCACCGGCCGGCTTCCCTTCAACCCCGCCCGCACCCGGTCGCTCAGCTCGTCCGCGTCCGTCACTGTTTGCGCCTCCACTCCCAGCGCCCGCGACAGGCCCACGAAGTCGATCGGCGGATCGCCGAGGGTCATACCGGGGCCGGCGCCCAAATCCGGGAGCCCGAGGCGGTCGCCGCACACTTCGAGGATGTGGTAGCGGCGGTTGTTCGCGACCACGAATACGACCGGCAGCTGCTCACGGGCCGCGGTCCACAGCCCCTGCATCCCGAACGCCGCCGACCCGTCGCCGACCACGGCCAGGACCGGGCGGTCGGGCCACGCCAGCTTCACGCCGAGTGCGCAGCCGACGCCCCAGCCGAGCGCCCAGCCGCGGTGGCCGAAGTAGCCGGCCGGGTCGCGCACGGCGCCGAGCCGCTCGAGGACGTTGCCGTGCGTCGTCGGGCACTCCTCGACCACGGCCGCGTCCGCCGGCAGCACGCGGGCGATCGCGCCCATCACCGCCGACCCCTTCAGCGAGCGTGCCGCCAGCCAGCCGTCCACCGTCGCCTGAAACACGCCCCGTGCCGCGGCCAGCCGCGTGCCGTGGGCGCGGCCGCGCTCGGCGGCGGCGGCCGCGGCGTCGGGCGTGAGCCGGCGGTCGATCTCGTAGACGAGTTCGGCGAGCCCCGCCTTCGGGTCGCCGAACAGGCCGACCTCCACGGGGTAGTTCTTGCCGATCTCGGCCGGGTCGCTGTCGAGGTGAATCAGGCGCAGGCCCGGCGGCAGCGGCCGTATCGGCTCCTGGCGGATGTACAGGCGCAGCAGGTTCATGCCGACCACGACCGCCACGTCGTACCCGGCGAGCGCGGCCGAGATATCCGGGTTCCACAGCGGCACCGGGCCGGCGTACAGCGGGTGGTCGGTCGGAATCGGGAACCGGCCGCGCGACGAGTTCTGTTCGTTGAACACCGGAGCGCCGAGTGTTTCCGCCAGCGAAATGAGTTCGCGACAACCCCCGGATTCGGTCACCCGGCTACCCGCGAGAATCACCGGATTCGTCGCGTTCGCCAGCAACGTGGCCGCCTGCTGAAGCGGTGTTCGCGCCGGGCGGACGTGGCGGTCCGCCGGCCACGGCGGTGACAGGTCGAGGCTGTCGGCGAGGGCGGATTGCACGTCGAGCGGCAGCGACAGGAACACCGGCCCGGTCGGCGGGGTGAGCGCGGCCTGGATCGCCCGGCGCGTCGCATTCGGCAGGTCTTCGACGCGGCTAACCTCTGCGGCGTACTTCACCAGCGGCCGAGCCATCTCCACGAGCGGACCGGCGAGGACGGGTTCTTCGAAGACATGCCGCGTGTCCTGCTGCCCGGCCGTGACCAGCAGCGGCGAGCCGGCCGCCTTCGCGTTCACCAGCATCCCCATCGCGTTGCCGAGGCCGCAACTGGTGTGCAGGTTCACGACCGCGAGGCGACCGCTCGCCATCGCGTAGCCGTCGGCCGCGGCGACCACCGGGCACTCGTGCAGCCCGAGGACGTAGCGGACGCGGCGGTCGCGCGCCAGGGCGTCGTTGAGCGGCAGTTCGGTCGTGCCCGGGTTCCCGAACAGGTGGGTGACCCCGGCCCGGTGCAACAGTTCGAGAAAGGCTTCGACGCCGGTCATGAAGGCGGCCCGGGGCGCGGCTTGCGGCGGAACTCCCGCGAGCCTACGATGACCTATTATCGCACCCCAGCGGACGCACCATGGCCCGGAAAGACGCGAAGGCCCAGAAGTCGCAGATCGTCGCGTTCAAGGTCGAGGAGGAGCTGGCCAAATTCCTCGACAACCTGCCGAACAAGAGCGAGTTCATCCGCAAGGCGATCCTCGCCCAGTTCCGCATGACGTGCCCGCTCTGCACCGGCAGCGGCGTCGTGCCGCGCGGCATCCACGACCACTACAAGCACGTCCTGGCCGAGCACGACACCCGGCCGTGCGAGAAGTGTAAGGCCGACGTGACCATCCCGATGTCGGCCGACGCCGCGCCGCCGGCCGACCGCCGGCGGTTCGAGCAGTTCCTCGACGGCGGCCCGCTGTACTGCGCGAAGTGCTACCCGACCGTCAGCTCGTGCGATGACTGCGGCTGGCACGTCCCGACGGAGAAGATGGTTGAGCACTTCAAGAAGGCGCACACGCACTGAGCGCGATCGAAGCCCGGGGGCGGCTGTCCCCGGGCTTGAAGCGACTTAGAACTGGTCGAGCCAGAAGTGGTTGCCGCGGTAGTACTTCATCGGGTTCCACAGCTCGTAGCGCCAGCCCGGCTCCAGGAACGCGGGGTACGCCTGGTACGCCGGCGGGCGGACGTACGGGTGGTTCCGCGGCTCCGGCCACTGCGGGCTGTTCGCCGGCCAGTAGCTGTGCGGGAAGTAGTGGTACGGGTAGTAGTGGTACTGCGTCAGCGGCGGGCTGCTCGATTGGGCCGCGGCCGTGCCGGCCGTCGCCGTCCACAGCGCCACGCCCGCGGCGACCGCGAGAAACGTGCGGGTCATCGTCGTCCTCCGTTACGTCCGGGCTCCGCCCGGCGGACTTCCTGTCGAGCGAATCCTAACCCGCCTTCCCCGGCCGCGCCGCCGGTGTGGGTCGAATCGGGCCGGAAATCGTAGAAAAATGCGGTGCCTGTGCCGTGATCGCGCGACCACCCGATTGATCCGGTGGCGCCACCGGCCGCGGATTCTCCCCGCCCTTCCCCGCGAGTTTCCCTCAAGTGACGACCCCGACCGACGTTTACGACAACCCGCTGATCGGCCGCTACGCCAGCCGCGAGATGGCCGAGCGGTGGGGGCCGTTGCGCAAGTTCCGCACGTGGCGGCGACTGTGGCTCGCCCTCGCGGAAGCGGAAGCCGAGCTCGGGTTGCTCGCCGACGACGGCGTGTCGCCGCGCATTCGCCCCGAGCAACTGGCCGAGTTGCGCGAGCACCTCGACGACGTGGACCTGACCCGCGCCGCCGCCCACGAGAAGCGCCTGCGGCACGACGTGATGGCCCACGTCCACGCGCTGCGTGACGTGGCCCCCGGGTGCAACGACATCGTTCACCTCGGCGCCACGTCGTGCTACGTCACCGACAACGCCGACCTCATCCTGATGCGCGAGAGCCTGGATCAGGTGTGCCGCACGCTCGCGGCCGTGGTCGACGCGATGGGAGCGTTCGCGGAGCGGTGGAAGGACGAGCCAACGCTCGGCTTCACGCACTTCCAGCCGGCGCAGCTCACGACCGTCGGCAAGCGTGCCACGCTGTGGCTGTACGACCTCGTCCTCGACCTCGAGGAGCTGGAGCGCCGCCGCGACGCCATGCCGTTCCGCGGCGCGAAGGGCACGACCGGCACGCAGGCGAGCTTCCTGGCCCTGTTCCGCGGCGACCACGACAAGGTGAAGCAACTCGACCGCCGCGTCGCCGAGAAGATGGGCTTTGCGGCGCTCGTCCCCGTCACGGGGCAGACGTACACGCGGAAGCTCGACAGCTTCGTGCTCGACGCCCTGAGCGGTCTGGGTCAGTCGCTCCACAAGTGGGGCAGCGACCTGCGGCTGCTGGCGAACCGGCAGGAGATCGACGAGCCGTTCGAGCCGGAGCAGATCGGGTCGAGCGCGATGGCGTACAAGCGGAACCCGATGCGCGCCGAGCGCATGTGCGGCCTGGCTCGCTACCTGATGGGCCTCCCCGCGATGGCCGCCAACACGGCCGCGACGCAGTGGTTCGAGCGGACCCTCGACGACAGCGCCCCGCGCCGGCTGTACATCCCGCAGGCCTTCCTCTGCGCCGACGCCGTGCTGCGGATCGCGCTGAACCTGCTGACGCAACGCACGGGGCCGGACACGCTCGGGCTGGTGGTGAACGTGCCGGTGGTGGCGCGGAACGTGCGCGAGTACCTGCCGTACATGGCGACCGAAAACCTGATGATGGCGGCCGTGCAGGCCGGCGGCGACCGACAGGAGGTTCACGAGGTGGTGAAGAAGCACAGCCACGCCGTCACCGCCAAGCTCAAGAGTGGCACGGGCAGTGCGGCCGAGTTATTCGACCTGTTGCGGCGCGAGCCGGCGTTCGATCGCGTGGACTTCGCCGGAGTCACTGACCCGCGGGCGTTTGTAGGCCGGGCGCCGGAGCAGGTGGCGGAGTTCGTCGCGGAGCACGTCGCCCCGGTGCGGGCTCGATACGCCGCGGCGCTGGGAATGAAGGCGGAGCTGAGCGTCTGAGGCGAGCCGAGGGCCGTCAGGCCCCGGGTGAGTCACGCACCGCGGGTAACGCCCGACGCGGCACGACATGCATGACTCACCCGGCCCCTGACGGGGCTCGTCTCGCCGGCGAGATCACACGCCCGCCCCCAACGCTGCCAGCTTCGCCACCTCGTCCGGCAGCGGCGTCCGCTTGTACCGGTACACGCCGGCCCCGAACGCCGTGTCGTCGGCCTCGTCTGTCCGCATCTGCTCGCCGACGCACAGTACGAACTTCCCCGCCAAGTGCTTCGCGAGCCGCTTGTGCAGCGCCTCCACGCCGCCGCGGCGCCAGTAGCCGTACAGCTCGACGTACACCTCCTTGCCGCTCGCCGTGTGGACGAGCCGGAAGTCCGGCACCCACACGCCGTCCGGCAGGCTCACCGGGTGCGGCTCCTCGTGCAGCACCCAGCCGCTCACCTTCGCGGCGAAGCTGTCGGCGAACATCCGCACCTCCGGCGGCGTGTACGTGCCGAAGTCCGCCAGGTGGGACCGCAGCCCGTCCACGCTCGACAGCGCGAACTGCTTCTCCTTGCGCTCCGAACCCCAGCGCACCTCGGCGCGAATGTCGTAGGCCTTGCAGTGGAGCAGCGTCGGCAGGAACTGCGCGATGCGGCCGCCGTACTTGTTCGTGGCCGAGAACAGCGACAGCGGGCCGTCTAGCGTCAGCGTGTACGAGTTCCCCGACGACTCGCGGATGGTGCAGATCAGCTGGTGGAACTTGACTGCGCGGAACAGCTGTCGGAACCGCGCCGAGGTCTCGCCCCAGACGCGGCACTCCATCGCCGTGCTGCGGACCAACACCGCCTGCGCGAGCGCGACGTTGTAGCGGTTCAGGAGGTACTCGGGGGTGCAGTCGTCGAACGTGAGGACGCGCCGCTCGTCCTTCAGGTCGGCGAACAGGCTCTGTTCCACCTGTGCGGCGTCGAGCTTGAACGAACACGCGACCTCGGCGAGAACCGCAGCGCGGTCGAAGGCCGCACCTACCTTCTGTCGGTGCGCCACGGCGGCCCGGAAGGCGGCGTCGCGTAGCTCCTCCGGCGGGTGATCGGCCGTTACCTCGAACTCGCAGCGGTCCTCCAGCAACTCGACGAGTCCCTGGTGCACGAGCGACCGCGGCCCCTGCCCGACCACGTCTTCGAGGTCGGCCGCGATCTCCCCGCGGGTGCGGCCGGGCGAATCGCGGTACGCGAGCAACAGTTGCTCCGCGACCCCGAGCCAGCCGCGGTCGGCCGGGTCGAGGTACTGCGGGATCAGCTTGCTCCGGGCGTGCCGGACGCGGACGAGCTTGCCGGTCAACATTGCGATCAAGA
>JBGAQM010000353.1:0-6542 GCA_044220735.1 Urbifossiella sp.
GCGGCCGCCAACCCATACACCACCGCCGACGGCGCGCCCGACACCACACGGACCTCCCCATGCCCGACACCGCCGCCCCGGCTCTCCCGCACCCGGGGCTGACACCCGCTCAGGTCGAGGAGAGCCGCCGCGCCCACGGCTCGAACGTCCTCACCCCGCCCGAGCGCGACCCGCTGTGGAAGCAGTTCCTCGAAAAGTTCGAAGACCCGGTCATCCGCATCCTCATCATCGCCGCCGTCATCCAGATCGGCGTCAACGTCTACAAGCAGGAGTTCCCCGTCGAGGGGCTCGCCATCGTCGCCGCCATCCTGCTGGCGACGTTCCTCGCGTTCATCAACGAGTTCAAGGCGAACCGCGAGTTCGACATCCTCAACCAGGTCAACGACGACGTGCCGATCAAGGTCGTCCGCGGCGGCCGGTTCCAGACCGCCGCCCGCCGCGACATCGTCGTCGGCGACGTGATCCTCGTCGAGACCGGCGACGAGGCGCCGTGCGACGGCGAGGTGCTCGACGCCGTGTCGCTGCTGGCCGACGAGTCGAAGATGACCGGCGAGTCGGAGCCGGTGTCCAAGTACCCGGCCGCGGCCGCCGCCGCCCGGCCGCCCCGCGAGACGGCGTACCCGGCGACGGTGATCCTCCGCGGGTCGATGGTGGCCGACGGGCACGGCACCATCCGCGCCACGGCCGTCGGCGACCGCAGCGAGATCGGCAAGACGGCGAAGGCGGCCGGCGAGGACGACGGCGAGGAGACGCCGCTCAACCGGCAGCTGGAGAAGCTGAGCAAGTGGATCGGCGTGGTCGGCCTCGGCATCGCGACGCTGACGTTCGCCGCGCTCGTCGGCCGGGCCGCGCTCACCGACCAGCTCCGCGGCCCCGACGGCGCCCCGATCCCGGCGCACCAGTGGTACTTCGCCGGCGTGCTGCTCGTCGCGGTGATGTTCGCCCTCGTCCGCGTCTGGCTGCCGATCGTGTACGACGCGCTGAACCTGAGCGGCGTCGAGGCCGAGCCGCCGGCGTGGCTCGAGCGCGAGGGGCTCGGCGGCTGGGCGTGGGCGTTCGCGGCCGGCGCCGTGATCCTCGCCGCCGGCGCCGGCGGCGGCGTGATGGCCGGGTGGCTGCCGTCGTCGCCGGGCGAGTGGTTCACCCGGTCGTCCGCCGAGGCGCTGCTGAACTACTTCATGATCGCGGTCGTCATCATCGTCGTGGCCGTGCCCGAGGGGCTGGCGATGAGCGTGACGCTGAGCCTCGCCTACAGCATGCGGAAGATGACGGCGCAGAACACGCTCGTGCGGAAGATGCACGCCTGCGAGACGATCGGCGCCGCGACGGTCATCTGCTCCGACAAGACCGGCACGCTCACGCAGAACGTCATGGCCGTGGCCGTGGCGAACTTCCCCGCGCTGGCCGGCCCGATCCCGGCGGCGCCCGCCGCGGGGACGGCGGCGGCGCTGATCGCCGACGCGGCGGCGGTGAACAGCACGGCACAACTCGCCGTCGAGGACGGTAAAGCGAAGCCGCTCGGCAACCCCACCGAGGGCGCGATGCTGTCGTGGCTCGACGGGCAGGGCGTGAGCTACCTCGCGGCGCGGGCCGGGTTCGCCGTCACGGGGCAGCTGCCGTTCTCGACCGAGCGGAAGTACATGGGCACGGTCGGCACCGACCGCGGCGGCGCCGGCCGGCTCCACCTGAAGGGCGCTCCCGAAATGGTGCTGGCCCGCTGCACCCGGGTGCTGACGCCGAACGGCCCCGCGGCGCTCGGGCAGGCCGAGCGGCAGGCCGTTCACGCCGAGTTGGTGGCGACGCAGGGGCGGGCGATGCGCACCATCGGCCTGGCGTACAAGGACGTGCCGGCGCCGGGCGCCGAGGTCGAGCCGCACGCCGAGGAGCTGGTGTGGCTCGGCTTCTTCGGCATCAGCGACCCGGTGCGGCCGGAAGTGCCGCCGGCCGTGGCCGCGTGCCGCCGCGCCGGCATCGACGTGAAGATCGTCACCGGCGACACCCCGGACACGGCCCGCGAGATCGGCCGGCAGGTCGGGTTGCTGACCGGCAGCGAGGGGCCGGGCGCCGAAATGACCGGCCCGGCGTTCGGCGCGCTGTCCGACGAGGACGCCTCCGCGGCGACGGTGAAGCTGAAGGTGCTGAGCCGCGCCCGCCCGCTCGACAAACTGCGGCTGGTGCGGCTGCTCACGGCGCGCGGCGAAGTTGTCGCCGTAACCGGCGACGGCACGAACGACGCCCCGGCGCTGAACTACGCCGCGGTCGGGCTGGCGATGGGGAAGGCGGGCACGGCGGTGGCGAAGGAGGCGGCCGACGTGGTGCTGCTCGACGACTCGTTCGGCAGCGTGGTGACGGCCGTGCGCTGGGGCCGCGGGCTGTACGAGAACATCCAGCGGTTCATCCTGTTCCAGCTCACCATCAACGTGGTCGCGCTCGGCGTGGCGCTGCTCGGGCCGTTCCTCGGCGTGGACTTCCCGCTGACCGTGATGCAGATGCTGTGGGTGAACCTCATCATGGACACGTTCGCGGCGCTGGCGCTGGCGACCGAGCCGCCGACGGAGGCGGTGCTGAGCCGGCCGCCGCGGCACCCGGAGGCGTTCATCGTCACCGGGCCGATGGCGCGGCTCATCTTCGGCGTCGGCGGGGTGTTCCTGGCGACGATGCTGGTGATGATGTTCGCGCTGCCGGGGCTGCGCGACGAGGCGGCGGCGGACCACAAGTGGTCGCTGACGGTGTTCTTCTCGGTGTTCGTGCTGCTGCAGTTCTGGAACCTGTTCAACGCCCGCACGCTGGGGACCGGCCGGTCGGCGTTCGTCGGCTTCTTCCGCAACCCGAGCTTCGTGCTGATCGCGGCGGTGATCCTGGTGGGGCAGGTGCTGCTGGTGCAGTTCGGCGGCGAGGTGTTCCGCACGGTGCCGCTGTCGGCGACGGAGTGGGCGGTCATCCTGGTGGCGACGGCGCCGGTGCTGGTGGTCGGCGAGGTGCTGCGGGCGACGGGGAAGGGGGCGTAACGCGACGGCGAGCCGACCGCCGTGAGGCGGCGGGTGACGTTTCCATCACCCGCCGCCTCACGGCGGTCGGCTCGCCACGCTCAAACCGTCACGGCCGGCGCTGCCACGTCTCGATCCCGCCCTTGACGCTGACCAGCCGCAGCGTGTTCCCGTCGGCGTCGAGTTCGCCCTTCACCTTGATCGCCGGCGCCGCCTTCCCGGGGCCGACGCCGGCGAACCCGAACGCCTTCCCGGTCTGCCACCACTTGCCGCGGAACCCCTCGTTGCCGCTCACCTTGCCGTCGTCGGTGAACACGAGCGTCGCCTTCACCCCGCCCGGCCGGGTGTGCTCCCACGTCCCGACCACCTTGAGCACCTCCGGCGTGTCGGGCGGTGTGCCGGCGGCCGTCGGGTCCGGCGTGGTCGGCTCGCCCTTCGTCGCCGGCGCCGCGTCCGCCTCCTTCGCCGGGTCGGACCCGCGGCCGAACACCAGCACGAGCACGACCGCCAGCAGCGCGACCACCACGACGCCGGCGATCACGAACCGCTTTGACCCGCGCGGCTTGCCGCGCCACTCGATCGTCTCGGCGTCGCCCGGCGGCAGCTTCTCCGTCGCGTCCAGCTGTGTCGCCACCCGCCGCATCTCGGCGAGCGCGGCCACGGCCGACGCCGGCCGGTCGGCGGGCTCCTTCGCCAGCAGCGACAGGATGAACGCCTCCAGCGCCGGTGGCACGTCGGGGTTCACGACCCGCGGCGGCACCGGCTCCTCGGACGCGACCGCGACGATGACCGCATACGCCGAGTCGCCCTGGAACGGGACGCGGCCGGTCGCCATGCGGTAGAGGACGCAGCCGAGGCTGAACAGGTCGCAGCGGTGGTCGAGGGGCTGGCCGCGGGCCTGCTCGGGGGCCATGTACGCGGGCGTGCCGAGGATGTCGCCGGCGCCGGTGAGACCGGGGTCGCCGCCGCCGGCGCCACGGGCCAGGCCGAAGTCGAGGAGCTTGACGCGCCCCTTCGGCGCTTCGAGCCACACGTTCGCGGGTTTGACGTCGCGGTGGACGAGCCCGGCGGCGTGCGCCGCGGCGAGCCCCTCGGCGATCTGCCGGCCGATGGCGAGCACCTGGGTCGGGGTGGCGCGGCGGTCGGGGCGGAGCCAGTCGTCGAGCGTCTTGCCGGCGAGGAGTTCCATCGCCAGGAACGGGACGTCGTTCTCCTCGCCGGCCTGGTACACGGTGACGACGTGGTCGTGCTTGAGGGCCGCGACCGCCCGCGCCTCGCGGAGGAACCGCGCCCGCGCCGCGTCGCCGGCGACGTGCGGGAGCATGACCTTGAGCGCCACGCGGCGCTTGAGGAGGGGGTCTTCGGCGAGGTAGACGGCGCCCATGCCGCCGCGGCCGAGTTCCTTGAGGACGCGGTACGGCCCGAGCCGGCCGAGTTCGTCGGCCTCGACCGGCGGCGACAGGAACGTCGTGGTGTTGTCCTGCGACGGCCGCGGCTGCCCGCTCGGTTGGGTGTCCATCGTCGTCCCGTCGGGTGCGGCGGTCGCGGTGATTGTACCGGTCCGCCGCGGGGGGGTGGCTCGGGTCTTGAGCCCGGGAGGGCGACGGCGTGTAGCCCCGGGTGGAACCCGGGGCGGCGTCCGCGGTGTTACATTCGGTCAGCCCCACGGACCACGCCGAGTCCGCGGTGTTACATTCGGGTCGCTCCCACGGTCCACGCCGACGCCCGCCCCGGGTTCCACCCGGGGCTACACGCCGTCGCCCTCCGGGCTCAAGACCCGAGCCGGGCGCCCACGCGCCGGCTACGATGCCCCGGCCGCTCTCTCCCGGGGGAACCGCCGTGCTGCTCGCCACCGTCCTCGCCGCGACCCTTACCCCCGCCCAGCCACCGCCGCGGCCGAACGTCGTCGTCGTGCTCGCCGACGACATGGGCTTCTCCGACCTCGGCTGCTACGGCGGCGAGATCAGCACCCCCAACCTCGACGCCCTCGCGGCCAACGGCCTGCGGTTCACGCAGTTCTACAACACCGCCCGCTGCTGCCCGACCCGCGCGTCGCTCCTCACCGGCCTCTACCCGCACCAGGCCGGCGTCGGCCACATGATGGCCGACTGGAACCGCCCCGGCTACCGCGGCGACCTCAGCCCTACCAGCCGCACCATCGCCGAAGTGATGCGCGCCGCCGGCTACCGCACCTACATGGCCGGCAAGTGGCACGTCACGCGGCACCTCGGCGCGAACGGCGAGAAGCACAACTGGCCGCGGCAGCGCGGGTTCGACCGCTTCTACGGCATGATCTCCGGCGGCGGCTCCTTCTACGACCCGTTCACCCTCTGCCGCGACAACACCCTCATCTCGCCGTTCGCCGACCCGGACTACAAGCCCGACACCTACTACTTCACCGACGCCATCACCGACCACGCCACGCGGTTCATCGCCGACCACGCCCGCGAGCACGCCGACAAGCCGTTCCTGCTGTACGTCGGCTACACCGCCGCGCACTGGCCGATGCACGCGCTCCCGGACGACGTGGCGAAGTACCGCGGGAAGTACGACGCCGGCTACGAGCCGGTCCGCGCCGCGCGGTTCGAGAAGGCGGCGAAGCTGGGGCTGATCGACCCGGCGCAGAAGCCGTCGCCGGCGCCGCACCGCTGGGCCGACGTCAAGAACAAGCCGCGCGAGGCGGCGTGCATGGAGGTGTACGCCGCGATGGTCGAGCGGATGGACGGCGGCGTCGGCCGGATCGCCGACGAGCTGCGCCGCACCGGCCGGCTCAACAACACGCTGTTCGTCTACCTCCAGGACAACGGCGGCTGCGCGGAAGGGATGGGCCGCGGCGTCACGAAGGGGCGGACCGACGGGCCGCGCGCCGCGGCGCCGTCGCTGCCGCCGATCGCGCCGGGGGTGCTGCCGGCGGCGCTGGTGCCGCCGCAGACGCGCGACGGCTTCCCGGTGCGGCAGGGGCCGAACGTGATGCCGGGGCCGGCGGACACCTACGTCGCCTACGGCGAGGGGTGGGCGAACGTGTCGAACACGCCGTTCCGCGAGTACAAGCACTGGGTCCACGAGGGCGGCATCAGCACGCCGTTCGTCGTCCACTGGCCGGCCGGGTTCGCGGCCCGCGGCACGCTCTGCCGCACGCCGGGGCACCTCATCGACATCGCGGCCACGCTCTACGACGTGGCCGGGGTGCCGTACCCGGCGGGGGCGCCGCCGCTGGAGGGGCGGAGCCTGCGGCCGGCGTTCGCGGGCGGCCCGGTGGCGCGCGACGCGCTGTTCTGGGAGCACGAGGGGAACCGGGCGGTGCGCGTCGGCCCGTGGAAGCTGGTGGCGAAGCACGGCGCCGCGTGGGAGCTGTACGACGTCGCCGCCGACCGCGTGGAAGCGCACGACCTCGCGGCGGCGCAGCCGGAGCGGGTGCGCGAGATGGCGGCGCGTTACGCCGCGTGGGTGGCGCGGGCGCAGGTGGAGCCGGGGCCGGTGGTCACGGAGAAGAAGAAGAGGTGAGCCGCAACGACGACGCCCCGGCTGGCCCGTGAGGACCGGCCGGGGCATCTC
>JBGAQM010000354.1:0-6496 GCA_044220735.1 Urbifossiella sp.
CTCGCGGCGATGCAGAGCCTGCATCGCCGCGAGCGGCGGACTATTTCGCGCGGTACGGCCCGAGCCCGCGGCGCTCCAGCACCCCGAGCCCGTCGCGCATCCAGGTTCGGTGCTGCGGGGTGTCCGCGCCGGCGAATACCTTCGTGACGAACTCCGGCACCAGGTCGTCCGCGGTGGCCCCGGCGCGGACGCGGTACGCCATCGCGCGCGCGCCGTGGCGGTAGTACTCGCCGTACTCCACGCCCTGCCCCACCGACGCGGCGCACAACCCGAGCGCCCCGAACCGCACGGTTGCGGGCCGTAGCAGCACGACGTCTCTCCCCGCGTACCCGCGCACCGCGGCAACGAGCCCGGCCTCCGCCCATCGCCGGGTTCGCACTGCGGCCCACCCGACCCACAGCGCCACCGGCAGTGCCAGCAGAACGCCCGCACCGCCGCACAGCGCCAGCGCCGCCGTCGCGGCCGCACACGCCGTCGGGTTCACACACCCCGACGCCGCTGACGCCAGCACGAACGCCACGGCCGCGACGCTGACGGTGAACGCCAGCTGGTAGCCGATCAGCCAGTTTTCCCAGTGTCCGAGGTGGAGCAGCAGCGCCGGCAGCAGCTGGTCTGCGACGCGCGACCGGCCGCGGGTCGTGCGCGCCGCCGCGACGAACGCCAGCGCCGCGGCCGACACCAGCGCGGCCGAGAGGAGCAAGGGAACGCAGAAGTCGAAGCCGGTGAGTCGGTGGCAGGCTAACCACAGGAAGCGCGGCAGCGGGAAGCGGTGTTCGTTGTGCGCCTCGGCGAGCCACCCCGCGGCCGGCCGCTCGCCGACGAGTTCCGCCAGGAACACTCACACGTCGGACAGCGGCGCGTTCTGCCCGAACCGGGCCACGAACCCGACGAGGCCGGCGGCCAGCAGGCGTCACCCGGAGCGGACGGCGAGCCACGCCCAGTCGGCGACCGCGGCGCGGCGGATGAGGCGGAACGGGTGGCCGACGCCCGCGAACATGGCCGGTACGTTTCCGCGGGGCCGCGGCGGCCGCAACCCGGGGTCGGCGGCGACCGACGAGCCGATCTCGTTCATGTCCCGCCGCCGAGTACGTCCAGTAGCAGGCGGTACGTCGCGTCCGGCTCCTCGTCGCCGGGCTTGAGTCGGAGGTACAGGCTCTTCTCGTCTACCACCTTTACCCGGTTGCGGCTGAACAGCTGAAGTTGCTCCGCAGCCTTCCGATTCCGGTAGCTGAACACCAGGTCCGGGCCGTCGCGGTGGACGCCGGCCACCTTCCACCGCACACACAACAGCCGCACCTCCGTCGCCCGCAGCAGCCACTCCACCGGGTCCGGCGGCGGGCCGTAGCGGTCGCGCAACTCCTGGCGGAAGTCGGCCAGTTTCTCCGGGTCGCGCAGGCGGGCGAGGCGGCGGTACACCTCGATCCGAAGCTTCTGACCCGGCACGTAGTCGCGCGGCAGGAACGCCGGCCACGGCAGATCGACGTTCACCTCCACGGCTTCCTTCGGCGGCTGCTGCTTCAGCGCCCGCACCGCGTTTTCGAGGAGCTGGCAGTACAGCTCGTAGCCGATGGCCGCGATGTGGCCGCTCTGCTCGGCGCCGAGGATGTTGCCGGCGCCGCGGATTTCCAGGTCGCGCATGGCGATCTTGAACCCGGCGCCGAGCTCGGTGAACTCCTCAATCGCCTTCAGCCGCTTCTGCGCGTTCGGCGTCACCAGCTTGAGCGGGTTCACGATCAGGTACGCGTACGCCCGGTTCCGCGACCGCCCCACCCGGCCGCGCAGCTGGTGCAGGTCGGCGAGGCCGTAGATGTCGGCGTCGTCGATGATCATCGTGTTGGCGTTCGGGATGTCGAGGCCGCTCTCGATAATCGTCGTCGCCACCAGGATGTCCGCCTCCTTGCGGACGAACTTCACCATCGCCGATTCGAGTTCGTCGGCGCCCATCTGGCCGTGGCCGACGACGATCCTGGACTCGGGTACGAGCGCCTGCACCTTTGCCGCGACCTCGTGGATGTCGAAGACGCGGTTGTGGACGAAGTACACCTGCCCGCCGCGGGTCATCTCGCGCAGGATGGCGTGGCGCAGCAGTTGATCGTCCCAGCGGATGATGCGCGTCTCGACCGGCTGGCGCTCGGGCGGCGGCGTTTCGAGATTCGAGATCTCGCGGATGCCCAGGAGCGCCGAGTGGAGCGTCCGCGGGATCGGCGTCGCGGTCATCGTCAGGACGTGGACGGTGGCGCGGAGCTTCTTCAGCCGCTCCTTGTGCTCGACGCCGAACCGCTGCTCCTCGTCGATGACGACGAGGCCCAGGTCCTTGAACTTCACGTCCTTCGACAGGAGCCGGTGCGTGCCGACGATCACGTCGATCTCGCCGGCCGCGAGCCGCTTGAGGGCGTCCTTCGTGGAGCCGTGCGACTTGAACCGGTTGACCACGCCGACGGCGAACGGGTACTCGGCGAACCGCTGCGTGAACGTGCGGTAGTGCTGTTCGGCGAGTACCGTCGTCGGCACCAAGATGGCGACCTGCTTGCCGCCGTCCACGGCCTTGAACGCGGCGCGGATGGCGACCTCCGTCTTGCCGTAGCCCACGTCGCCGCAGATGAGGCGGTCCATGGGCTTCGGCTTGGTCAGGTCGCCCTTCGTCTCCTGAATCGCGGCGAGTTGGTCGGGCGTCTCCTGGTAGGGGAACGCGGCCTCGAACTCGGCCTGCCACTCGCTGTCCGGCGGCAGCGCCTCGGCGGCGACGGCCTGACGCGTCGCCTGGAGTTGGATCATGTCCGCGGCCATGTCGCGGACCGCCTCGCCGACCCGCTCCTTCTTCCGCCCCCACGCGCTGCCGCCGAGCTTGGACAGCTCCGGCTCGGTCGATTGCCCGCCGACGTACTTCTGGACCAGGTCGATCCGCGACGCCGGGACGTACAGCATCACCCCGTCGCGGAACTCCAGAACGAGGTTCTCCTCTTGCGCGGCGGCTTCGCTGTCCGTTGCCTCGGCCGTCCGGTCCAACATGACCATGCCGCGGAAGCGGCCGATGCCGTGGGCCACATGCACCACATAATCGCCGTCGTTGAGTTCGAGGAAGGTGTCGATCGCCCGCCCTTCGACGCGGCGGCTCGACCCCTTCGCAGCGGGCGCCTTCACGCCGTGTGGCTGCTGGTCCTTGTGGAACAGCTCGTGACTGCCGAGCACCACCACGCCCGCCTCGACCAGCCGGAAGCCGGCGCGGACGTGACCCGTCACCAGCTTCAGCCGATGCGACTCGGCCAGCCGGCCGGCCTTCAGCACGTCGGTGAGGCGGTGGCACTCGGCGTCCGTCTGGCAGGCGATCATCACCCGGCTGCCGTCGTCCGCGGCGATCGCGTCGAGCTCGTCGCGGACGCGCTGCACGTTGCCGCTGAACCGCTCGACCGACTCGACCCGCAGGTGAACCGACGCCTCGACACTCGGCCGCGGCATCGCCGACACCGCGACCGTCGGCAGCCGCAGGAGGTTGGCGAAGGCGCCGTCCACGGTGAACAGCCCGGCCGTGTCGCCGACGCGCTCGAAGAACAGTTTGGCCTGCTCCTTCAGGTCGCCGGGCTCGACCAGCGCGGCGATCGAGCCGGCGGGCAGGTGGTCGGTGAAGAAGCCCTGTTCGGGACGGCTCCCCGTGGCGCCGCCGACCGGCAGCAGGGTGAGCGCCGGCCGCGTGTCGAGGCTACGCTGCGACCCGGCGGAGAAGGTGCGGAGCGACTCCAGCTCGTCGCCGAAGAATTCGAGGCGGACGGGGTCGGGGCTGTCGGGCGGGAAGATGTCGAGGATGCCGCCGCGGCGGCCGAACTCGCCGGGGTACTCCACGGCTTCCACGCGCTTGTAGCCGTTCGTCACCAGCCACGCCACCAACTCGTCCGGGTCGATCACCTCGCCGGCGGCGAGCTTCTTGCCCCGTGCCGCCAGGTCCGCGCGCGGCGGCACCGGCTGGAGCAGCGCGGCGACGGTGCAGACCACGAGGCGAGGCGGGTCGAGGGCGAACTGTTGCAGCAGCCGCAGCCGCGCGGTCGTGGCCGGGTCGAGCTTCCCCTTTTGGGTCGGCGGCGGCCACGTCTCCCAGGCGTCAAACACCGCGGGGCGGGCGCCGGCAAACGACGCCAGGTCTTCGACCCACGAGTCGAGGTCGGCGGGCGACGGGACCACCGCGAGCACGGTGGACGTAGAGTCGGCTACGAGGGCCGCGACGGCGAGGGCGGCGGCCGAGCCCCAGGCGCCGTCGATGGTGCCGCTGCGACCCGCGCCCAGCGCGGCGCGCAGGTTGACCCAGCCGTCCGCGCCGTAGAGCGCCCGGGGGAGTTGTGTGAGTCCGTCAGTCGCCGCCGGCGGGCTGGTCGCCGCGGTCGCCATGTCGGGGCGGTCTCCTGAATCGTCGGGGCATTATAGAGCTGGACCCGGGGCGGGATTGCATCCCGCGTGCCGGGCGACGCGAACGATTGACCGGGCGTGAGAGGGCCGTTACGCTTGGGGCAGGACAGGAGGCCGAGCCGTGATCCAGGTTCAAACCACAAGCCGCCGCTCGTTCCTCACGGCCGGGTCGCTCGGGCTGGGCGGACTCGCGCTCCCGGGCCTGCTCCGCGCCCGCGCGGCCGACCTCGCGCGGCCCCGCGAGACGGCCGTCATCCTCGTATTCCTGAGCGGCGGGCCGGCGCAACTCGACACGTTCGACCCGAAGCCCGACGCCCCGGTCGAGTTCCGCGGCCCGTTCGCCAGCATCCCGACCGCGATCCCCGGCGTCCGCTTCACCGAACTGTTCCCGGGACTGGCGGCGCGGGCGGACCGGCTCAGCGTCGTGCGGTCGGTGCGCCACGCGACCGGCGGGCACCACCACGGGTACCACTGGGTGATGACCGGGACGCACCCGGACAACCTTCAGTTCGGGGTGAACCACCGGCCGGCAGTGGGGGCCGTCGCGGCCCGGTTCCGCGGGCCGAACCGGCTGGGGATGCCGGCCTACGTCGGCATCCCGCGCGAGACCGGGTACGGCGGGCCGGCGTACCTCGGGCCGGGCTACGCCTGCTTCCCCTGCGCCGACCCCAATGCCCCGGACTTCCGCGGCCCGAACCTCCGCCTCCCCGCCGGCGTGACCGCGGACGTCGTCGCCGACCGGCGCCGGCTGACGGGGGTGTTCGACCGGATGCGCCGCGACCTCGACGCGAGTGGTACCGCCGCCGCGATGGACGGTTTCCGGCGGGCGGCCTACGACCTCGTCCTCGGCGCGGACGCGCGCGCCGCGTTCGACCTCGGCCGCGAGGACGACCGCCTCCGCGACCGCTACGGCCGCACCCGGGTCGGCCAGTCGTGCCTCATGGCCCGCCGGCTGGTCGAGGCCGGCGTGACGTTCGTCGTCGTGGAGGATTTCGAGCACACCGAGTGGGACCTACACGGCCCGTCCGGCGGGAACCTGACGGCCGAGGCGGGGACGCGGATCAAGGGCCCCCACCTCGACCGGGCGCTGTCGGCCCTGCTCGACGACCTGGCCGCCCGCGGCCGACTCGACTCGACGCTGGTCGTGGCGATGGGCGAGTTCGGTCGGACGCCGCGAATCAACGGGACAGGCGGGCGCGACCACTACCCGTTCGTGTACTCGGTGCTGCTGGCCGGCGGCGGCCTGCGGCACGGGCGGGTCGTCGGGGCGAGCGACGCCCGCGCCGAGCATCCCCGGGAGCGGCCGCTCGGCCCCGGCGACGTGCTGGCGACCGTCTACCACGTCCTCGGCATCGACCCGCGGACCGCCCCGGCCGACGGCTCCGGCCGGCCGATTCCGCTGGTCGGGAAGGGCGAAGTGATTCGGGAGTTGATCTGAACTAGCGGCCGCCGAAGCGCTGCCCGTCGCCGCTCTCGTCGGTCACCCAAGGGTCGCCGCGCATGTGGTAGCCCCCGTGCTCCGGCCTCTCCCAGAAGCCGGGCCGGTCGTCCGTCATGAACTCGATGCCGCGCACCCACTTCGCGCTCTTCCAGGCGTACAGCCGCGGGATCACCAGCCGCACCGGGTAGCCGTGGTCGGGCGTCAGGTCGGCGCCGTCGTGCCGCAGCGCGAACAGCGCGTCGTCGGCGAAGAAGTCCTCGACCGGCAGGTTCGTACTGAACCCGTACTCGCCGTGGACCATCACGAACTTCGCCGCCGGGCTTACCGTAACGTGCTTCAACAACTCCGTCGTCGGAACGCCTTCCCACAGGTTGTCGAGCTTCGACCAGCGGGTGACGCAGTGCATGTCGGCGAAGACCGCGACGCGCGGCAGTGCCGAGAACTCGGCCCAGCTGAACCGCTTGATCTTGTCCACGAGTGGGATCGGGAAGACGGTCAGGTCCCACGTCGCGGGGTCGAACGGCGGCACCGGACCGGCGTGCAACACGGGCCACTTGCGGGTCAGCACCTGCCGCGGCGGCAGGCGCTCGTCGCGGCGGGTGTCGGGGGAGATGATCGGGTCCATTGGCAGAAGAGGGCAGAGGACAGAAGCCAGAGGAC
>JBGAQM010000355.1:0-6490 GCA_044220735.1 Urbifossiella sp.
CCAGACAAACAGCGTCAAGATGCAGACCCAGCCCGGCGTCTGGATGCCGAAAATCATCAAGAAGCCCATGCCGCTCGCCGCCGGTCAGAAGCGGAAGAAAAACAAATGGGTGGAGTGCGAGTTGTACCGGACAGCGTGGCTGAGGACCGACCCGGCTGCCGCGTTCAAGGGGAGCGTCCAGTGCGACGCCAGCGACAACCGTGAGATCGAGTTACCAGACGGACAGCGGGTCAAGACGACGAATCTCAAGGTCGGCGAGTTCGACATCCTGGCGCTCGGCCTGTTCGCCTTCCGGGAGCGATGGGATTTCGGGTTCATGCTCAACCGCGACCTGCCGCGGAGTGAGAAGTACACTCCAGAGGTCAACCAATACCTGCTCAAGACCCTCGTCCCGGTCGAGTGGCCGCTCCCGTCGGCGGTGGCCGCCGACCCCTTCACTCTGCTGGACCGGTTGGTCGAAGAACGACGCTCGACGACACTTTCACCCGGGTCTTGACAAAGACCAGGAAGTACGAGTGATTCTTGCGGGCGTGCTCCTGCTTTTTGAGCCGGCTGACACCAGCCCGGTTCGTGCGGACGACGACGAACAAGTCCTTCGTGTAGAACCCGAGCGATTCGTAACCTGTAATGAGTTCGACGTGCGTGAGCCGCTGTTTGTTGGCGCTCACCTCGTCCTGACACTTCACGATCAGCACGCCGCCCGCGCGGAGTACGCGGTACGCCTCTCTGCCTGCCCGGGAGTAGAGGTCCACGACCGCATCGTGCCACTTCGGACCGCCGTCAGTCACCTTCCCGTTGGAGTAGGCCTTGCGGAAGCTGGCGTGGGTGCCGGACCCGGCCAGATGATCCTCAGCCTTACGATACAACCCCTCCATGTACGGCGGGTCGAGCACCACGGCGTCGAGCGCGGCGTCCTCGTACGGGAGGGCGCGGCAGTCAACGCCGGTGTGAACCCGTCCGGCCCACGCAGCCGGTAGGTCGTCGGCCTTCACGTCGATGTCGGAGGCGAGTACGGTGTAGTCCGCCGGCGGGACGTTCCGCCAGAACGCCCCGAGTCCGAAGGTGACATCGGCGACCCGAGAACCCCTCGGGACATGAAGGTGAAGAATCTGGGGAAACAGGTCTGCGTTGTTCCCGACGTGGGCCGAGAACACGAGGTCGGTCGTCGGTTCACCGCCAGCCACACGCTTGCCGACGGGGCGCTCCCCTTCACCGTTTGGATCGGGTATCGAGTCGAACAGCCCGGGCGATCGGGTAGCTCCGGGGCGGGGACGGGGATGCATTGGCCGTGTCCTGTAAACTTGATGCCATGTGGACTATAAGTCACGGCGTGTCGTGTTTCAACCCCGAAGCCTCAGTCGCGCCGCAGCTTCGCCTCCGCGCCGGCGGCGCGGAACAGCGCCGCAGTGTGGTCGAACGCCCGGTCGCGGGCGCGCTCGCCGGTCAGCCGCAACTCCACGTCCGGGGCCAGCACGCCCAGCGCCGCGGGGATGTCCCACACGCGCATCACGCCGAGCAGGTGCGGGCCGTCGCGGTGGCTCGTTGGCGGGTCCAGGATCAGCACCTCGCTCACCTTCTCCGGAACGAGCAGCGCCGCGTACGCCGCGATCACCCCCGCCGGGCCGCGGCCGACCAGCTTCACGCGTTCCGGCTGACCCGCCAGCACCATCGCCACGTCGCGGATGCGGCCGGCGTCGGCCGTGTCGCCGAGCAGCGCCAGCGACCGCTCCACCGTGTTCGGCGGGTTCCGCCGCGTCCACGCCGTCGGGCCGACGCCGCGCGGGTAGACGGCGATCAGGTGGCGCGGGGAGGTGTCGCGCGGCGGCTGGCGCTTCGACAGCTCGACCGCGTCCTCGCCGGGGTTGACGACGGCCAGCGTCGTCCCGGTGCCGTTGCTGTGGATCGACAGCAACAAACCGGACACGACGAGGCCCGGCTCGGTCGCGGCCTCGCGGCGGGTGCCGGGAGTGTCGTCGTCGCCGAACGCCAGTCGGGCCGCCGGCACCGGCGTCGCCAGCTGCCCGAACCATCGCTCGCGGGCGCGCCGCAAGCCCCAGTACTTCACGTTGCGGAAGGAGCCCTCGTCGAGAGGCAGCGTCCGCGGTTCGACCGGCACGAACGTCTCGTCCACCGTCGCGTTGATCGCGTCGCGCGGCACGTCGGCGTCGGTCGGGAACACGCGCAGTCGCTCGCCCGGAATCACGGCGAACACCTCGTCCGTCACCTTCCGGTCGGTCCGCTTCAGGTGCGTCTCGAAGAACTGGAAGATCGCCTGCCGCAGGTCCGGGCGGTAGTCGTGCCCGCCCTTCGACACGTACTCGTCCACGTTCCGCCCGGCGTCGAGCATCTCGTAGCACTTCCGCAGCCGGGCGACGATGCGGCGGTTGCCGTCCATCGGGAAGATGGGGTCGTTGTCGGAGTTGGCGAACAGCAGCGGCTTCGGGGCGAACAGCGCCAGGATCGTCGTCCACTCCCAGCGGGGCAGGTTGTACGCGAACATGCAGTCGCAGTGGCCGTTGATGACGCGGTTCGTCACGTAGCTCTGGAGGTCGCTCATCCCGGACACGGGCACGGCCACCTTCACCCGCTCGTCCGCCGCCGCGACCCACACCGTCGTCGCCCCGCCGCCGCTGATGCCGGTCACGCCGATCTTCTCGGCGTCCACGTCGGGGCGGCTGACGAGGTAGTCGATGGCGCGAATGCCGTTCAGGCACTCGACGCCGGCGGGGGTGTAGCCGCGGGAGTGCCACCAGAAGCGGTCGAGGTTGTAGGTGCCGTGGTGCTTGCCGGCTACCTCGCCGAGTTGCAGCGTGTCCACGACGAGGCAGACGTAGCCGTTCGAGGCGAACCACATGCCGTGGTCCTGGAAGGCCGTCTTGTTGCCGTCGCGGCCGCGGCCCGAGTGGCCGCACACGTACAGGATTGCCGGCTTGCGGCCGGCGGCGTTCGCGGGCCGGTACAGGTTGCCGGTGACGTACAGGCCCGGCTTGCTCTGGAAGTGGACGAGTTCGACGGCGACGGCGCCCCGGTCCACGGTGCCGGTGACGGCGGCTTTCAGGTCGGTGCGCGGCAGCGCGGGGTCGAGGCCGAGGGCGTCGAGGAAGCGGCGGCGCAGCTCGGGGCGCTTGGCGAGCCAGGCGTCCTTCGTGGCGGCGCCGTCGAGTTCGTTGCGGCTGATCTCGGCGACGCGGGCGGCGAGGTAGGCGTGGATGCGGTCGTCGGGCGTCGGCTCCTGGGCGGCGGCGGCACCGGGCACGGCGAGGGCGGCGGAGAGTTGAAGGGCTTCGCGACGGGTCATGGCGGGCGCCTCCGGGACGGGTGGCCGCCAGCATACCACGCCGTCGCGTCAGACGCCCAGCGCCCGCCGCACCTGCGCCACGATCGCGGCCGGCGGGTCGGCCACGTCCACGCGGACGGCGTCCGTCGGCGGTTCGAGCGTCTGGAACTGGCTGTGGAGGAGCGTCGGGCTCATGAAGTGCCCCGACCGCGCTGCCAGCCTCTCGCGGATCAACTCCTCGGAGCCGTGCAGCCAGACGAGGTGGATGTGGGCCGGGTCGTGTGCTTCGAGGTAGTCCTGGTAGGCGTGTTTGAGCGCCGAGCACGCCAGCACGACGTTCTCGCCACGCGCCAGCGCCGCGTCCATGCGGTCGCGCAGGGCGGCGAGCCACGGGGCGCGATCGGCGTCGGTGAGCGGCACGCCGGCCTTCATCCTGGCGACGTTCGCGGCCGGGTGGTAGTCGTCGCCCTCGACGAACGACCACCCGAGTTCGTCGGCGAGGAGCTTGCCGACGGTGCTCTTGCCGGTCCCCGACACGCCCATCATCACGACGATCATGCGGCCCCCTCCCGCGGGTGACACCATCGTATCACGGGGTCAGGGGCGCGGGACCGCCGGCGGGCCGGGTGGGGGCGGCGTGTTGAGGCCGAGTAGGCTCAACAGGATGCGGTCGATGTCGGCCATCCGGGCGGGCGGGAGGGCGCCGACCGGCCCCGGCTTCACCCGAGACGGATCGACGCTGCTGATCCGGTAGCAGAGGAAGGTGGTGTCGGCCGTGAGGCCGCTCTCGGCGGCCGTGACCTGAACCCCGATCGAGCGGTGAGAGGACAGCGGCGTCGTCGGGACACCGGGGAGCACGATGAGTGCGAAGGGGGCGACGTTGAGCGTGTCGTTCGACACGATCAATGCGGGGTGAAGCCCGGTCGGCTCCCGACCGACGCCTGGGCCGAAATCGACCTCGTGGATGTCACCCCGCAGCACGGTACTCCCCCGGCCGCACGCCGTTCGCCTTCTCCCACGCCAAGACGGCGTCGATCTCGGCCCGCGCCTCGGCGTTCCACCTGGCCTGCGCCGCGGCCTGCTCCTCCGGCGTCTCGTAGCCGAATCGCTTGAGTATCTGCCACGCCAGCGACCACTGCGCGTCGTCCGGCAGCGCCTCGATCCGCGCCCTCAGCTCGGCCTGCTCGTCCATGCCGCGCCTCCTTACACGTCGCGCCGGGAGAAGCCGACCACGCCAACCGCCGCCGCCAGCGCGCTCAGGCCGACGGCGCCGAGCATCAGGTTCGACAGCCCCGCCGACTGATACTCGCCCCGCAGCACGAACCGCAGGCGGTCCAGGTAGCGCTCCGGGCTCGGCCACGGCTCCGGCAGCCACGACAGCGCGAACCCCGCCCCGTACAGCACCACCCAGAACACCGTGATGCCCAGCACCGTGCCGTTCGTCAGCGCCCCGATCGTCACGCCCCACGACACGATCACCGCCAGCGCCGCGGCCACCACCGCCACCGCGGTCAGCCCGCCGGCGGCTGTCAGGTCGCTCTCGGCGTCGGACTTGAACAGGAAGTAGCTCGCGATCAGCACGGCGACGCCCAGCGCCGCGAACGTGCTCACCACCACGACCAGCCGCGCGTGCCACTTCGCCAGGAAGTACTGGTGCCGGCTGATGCCGCGGCTGAGCACCGAGTCGGCGACGGTGCCGCGCTCGGCGCCGACGGCCGACACCGCCAGCACCACCACCAGCGCCAGGCTGCCGACGACGACGAGGCGGAACAGGTCGCCGGACTGGGCCGCGGCCGAGCGGACGATGCCGGCCTCGTTGTGGACGCCGACGCGGTACAGCAGGAAGCCGGCCGCCGCGAGGACGGTGACGAGCAGCCATAGCCGGTACGTCCAGCCGCGGAACGTCTGGCGCATGTCGGTCTGGAACACCGCCCAGTACGGCAGGAACCGGTTGAACCGGACGGTGACCACGGGGGGAGTCTGTTCCATTTCCGGCTCCGGAGTCGTCAAGTCGTCAAGTCGTCAAGTCAGCCCGGCGGCGGGAGACTTGACCCCGGCGGCGGGAGACTTGACGACTTGACGACTCGCGGACGTGAAGACTCTCAGGCGGCTTCGTCCTTGTACAGCCGGGCGAACCCGCGGCTCTCCTCGCGCTCCACCAGGTCCAGGTACGCCTGCTCGGTCTGCATCCCCAGCGTGCGCACGGAGATGACCGTCACCTTGCTGTCGGACAGCACCCCGAACAGCTGGGCCAGCAGCGGCGCGTTCGGCACCTCGTCCGTCAGCTTGATCTCCAGCCGCCGCTGCCGCAGCAGCACCTGCTTGAAGTCGGCGAGGTTCCGCAGCGCCGCCGCGCACTTCGTGATGGCCTTCTGCTCGCCGTCGATGTCGAGCTCGTAGTGGTTGCGGCGGATGCGGCCCTTCAGGTCTTGCAGCGTGCCCGTGAAGATGAGTTGGCCCTTGTTCAGCACCGCGGCATGGTTGCACACCTCGTCCACGTCCGTCAGGTTGTGGCTGCTGAGGATCAGCGTCTTTTCTGCGGCGAGCGTCTTGATGAGTTCGAGCATCGACCGCCGGGCTTCGATGTCGAGGCCGTGCGTGGGTTCGTCCCAGATGAGGAGGTCGGGGTCGTTCAGGAGGCTCGCCGCGACGGCGAGGCGCGCGGTCATGCCGGCGCTGAAGTGGGCGATGGAGTCGCCCGAGTGCGGCAGCAGGTCGACGGCGCGGATGAGGGTGGCGAGCTTCGGCTTGCGGACGTCGGCGGGGAGGCCGAACAGCCTGGCGATGTAGTCCAGGTAGGTGATCGGCGTCATCCCCTTCGGGAACTGCGGGTTCGTGGGGATGTAGCCGATGCGGCGGCGGAGGTCGGCGGCGTTCGGGGTCATGACGCGGCCGAACACCTTCGCCCACCCGGCGGTCGGGCGGTGCAGGCCGAGGATGAGGCGCAAGAAGGTGGTCTTGCCGGCGCCGTTCGGGCCGAGCAGGCCGAGGACGCAGCCGGGCGCCACGGTGAGCGTGGCGTCGTTGAGGGCGATCTGCCGGTTCTGGTAGATCTTCGTCAGGTGCTGGGTCTCGACGACCAGCTCCGCGTCGTCCGCCACGGCCGGTCCTCCCCGCTGCATCCCGCGCGAATGGCGGGCGTATAACGGGGCGGGGTTGCCGGGTCTACCCGAGTTTCCGCGTCGGGGCTCGGGGCTTCGCCGCTTGCGGCTT
>JBGAQM010000356.1:0-6495 GCA_044220735.1 Urbifossiella sp.
TGGGAGGACGTGGTACGCGGTACACGGCAGGTACGCGAACGGCGGCGCCGGCGGCTGGGCGGTGCCGGCGGTCGCCGGCACGGCGGCGGTGGCGGCCAGCGCCACGAGGTAGTTGAGCTTCATGGTGGGCCGGTGAGGTGAGGGGTGGGATCAAGCCCACCCGCCGCGGCGGGTGGACTTTGGGGCGGATGAAGTTCAGCGGTCGATCAGGAGCATGTCGGCGGCGTCGAGCGGCAGTTCGACCACCAGGTCGCCGTTGCGAATCTCGTGCTTCAGCGCCCCGCGCTCGACGCTCCGTACGGCCGCGGCCCGGGGCACGCCGCGGACCGTCACCGTCACCGACTTCTGCGGCGTCGGCGCCCAGTTGACGAGCGTCACGGCCACCTTCGCCGGCGAGTCGATCACCGTGCTCTCGACCAGCGGCGCGGACACGACCACGGGGCGGAACCCGAGGTCCGGCGCGGACAGGAACCGTTCGACGAGGTGGTGCCGGAGCAAGTGGTTCGTCTCGGTCGGGAGGAAGTGAGCGAAGCTGTCCGGGCCGGCGCCGCGGTCCACCGGCCGGAGCGGCAGCGCGGCCTTGAGGTACGCCTGCCCGGGGAGGAAGCCGAACAGCACGGCTTCACCCGTGCCGTGACCCCTGGCGACGACCGCCGGCGAGCCGTCACGGAACGTCCCCCGCTCGGCCCCGCCGGCGAGCTTCAGCGGCTGCCGCCACGCGACCACCGCCGCCGCCGCCGGCGGAAAGCTGCCGCCCCCCCCGATGACGGACGGCTGAAGGATCACCGTGTCGAACGGCTCGTACCGCGGCAGGTCGTGCTTGGCGAAGAACGGCGTGTTCTCCTTCCGCAGGTAGCGCGACACGAGCTCTGGGTCGGCGTCGATCTTCGCGCCGGCGGCGCCGTACAGCCGCGCCGCGGCGGGGTTCTCGCGCTGGAACTCGTCCTTCATCCCGCCGCCACACATCGCCACGACCGTGCCGCCCGCCTCGCACCACTTCTGAAGCGCGTCGACGCAGCGCGAGTGGACGTACTGCTGCGTCACGTAGATGAGCTTGTAGTCCTTCGCCCGGCCGTCGATCACGTCGTCCTCGGTCACGAAGTCGACCGGCACGTTGGCGTGGCGCAGGGCGTAGTAGAGCGCCTTCCGCTCGTTGTTGTGCAGCGCCAGGCTGAAGTTGTTGACGCCGGTAATCAGGTCGTCCACGCTCGACAGCAGGAGCCCGACCTTCGCCGGGCGGACCTTGCCGTCCATCACGTAGTCCTCGAACGTGCCGGCGTCGTGGGTGCAGGCGTGAATCTGCCGCCACATCGGCAGGTCGTAGGAATCGACGTAGTTCTCCGTGGACCCGACGGCTGATGGGCTGGCGCAGAAGTAGTTCACCATCTTCGCCCCGTGGCCGACGGCGGTGTAGAAGCTGCGGCGGAACTCGCCCGGCACCTGCCCCGGCGAGTGCGGCATCACGTACATGTGGATCGGCAGGTCGTCGTACTTCGCCCCGCAGCGGAGGGCGCTGGCGAGGTAGCCGACCACCTGCGGGCTGAACTCGGCGATCTGCCAGGCGTAGTCCTCCGCCCACGGCATGCTCATCGCCTTCAACTTGAACGTGCGGACGTAGTCGATCTCGGTGACCAGGAAGTTCGCGTGCGGCGAGTAGTTGGCGCCGGTGAGCACGCCCTTCGACTTCAGGTACGCGGTGCCGGCGGCGAACATCGCGCCGCCCTTCTCGCGGGCCGCGAGCTGCGAGTAATAGTACAGCGGGTGCGACTTCTCCCCCGGCACGAACTTCACCGCGCCGTCGTACTTCACGCCGCGGCCAGTCAGCCACGCGCCGAACTCGGCGTCCGTCAGCGGCAGCGGCGGCAGGTGAATCTCGTCGCCGTAGCTGACGATCTTCACGTCCGACAGGCCGCCCTTCCGCGCCGCCTCCTGCTTCTTGAGCGCGTCCACCTTCGGGTCCGTCCAGTGGGCGACGAGCGCCCGCGGCTGGCCGCCGTGGTTGACCGCCGTGTTGTCGCCGAGCGCCGCGGCGAGCTGCTTCGCCTCGGGGAAGGCGGTCAGCGCGCCGCTGAAGCCGAGCAGGTTGTAGGCGAGGAACCGTTTCGGCACGGAGCCGCGCTTGGGAAACTTCGCCACCTCGGCGTTGAGCCAGTCGAGCACTTCCTTCTGCGTGCGGATCGCCGCCGGCCAGTAGCGCTCGGCGCGGACGCGCGTGAGTTCGGCGTTCGGGTTCACGACGCCCGGCACGTCGAAACACGCCGGCGACAGGTTCGCGGCCGGCCCCTTCACGGTGACGTCCTTCACCGTCTTCAGCTTGCCGCCGTCGGGCACGGCGAACTCGATCCGCAGGTAGACGCCGTCCGGCCCCTTGCCCAGGTACTTCGCCTGCGGGAACCACTGTGAGTCGTTCAGCGCGTCGAGGCACGGCCCGAGCGGCACCCAGCCGGACTGCTCGCCGGGCTTCAGGTACTCGGCGTCGGGGACGGCCAGCTTCGGCGCCTTCGCGTCGCCGGCGAACTTGGTGTGGTCCAGCAGCGGGGCTAGCTCGGACGCCTTCGCCGCGGTCGAGCGCGGGCCGTGGACGGCGTACTTGGTCGGCGTGGTGACGCGGCCGGACCTGAGGACGTGCGTGGTGGGCCAGTCGCGGACGTGGACGTAGTACGGCGAGTGCTGTCCCTGGTCGAACGGGGCCACGACCGGCACCACCGGGGCCGGCGCGTCGGCGGGGTTGGTGAAGCGCACGAACACGTCGCCGTCCTGCACGAGCCAGCCGTCGTACTCGAGGTAGCGGGCCTTCTTCTGCGCCTCCATGCCGGCGCGGTCGTTCGTCAGGCACAGTACGTCCACGTGGCGCTTCGCCGCGTTCGCACGCGGCTTGCCGTTCTCCGTCTGCGCGGACGCGATCAGGCGCAGCGTGGCCGGGCCGGCGTCGAGCTTCACGGCGCCGGGGTGCTGCCAGACGATGTTGTCGGTGCCGCTCCACCCGTAGCGCTCGAACGGCACCCGCTTGTGGTCGTTGAACGCCCAGATGCGCGGGTCGGTGAGCCGGCCGCACGGGAAGCGGCCGATCACCTTCCCGGCCTGCTCGACCTCCACGGCGAACTCGACGCTGAAGTCCAGCGGCTGCTCGTACCGCGCCAGCAGCTCGAAGCTGTCGGCGTAGGGAACGGTCACCACCTGTTCGGCGACGGCCGGCGTGCCGGCGGGGAGTTGCTCGGGCGCGCCGAGGCACGCCATCCGCGACAGGAAGGTGACGGCGAACGTGCCGGCGTAGTAGTTCTCGCGGTACGGTACGACCTTCCAGCCGGGCGACTTCGGGGTGAAGTCTTCGCCCTCGGCGACGAGGCGGACGGGGGTGCGGTCCTGGGCCGGGGCGGGGCCGGCGAGTGCGAGGAGTGCGAGGAGTGCGAGGCGCTTCATGGCGGGCGTCCGGGCGGGTGGCGGGCGGGGGTGGCATCGTAACCCGCGCGGCGGGCGCGGGCCACAACCAATCGCGGCCCGGGTCGGAGGCCGTCCGTCGTGGGGCCGGTTGGAAACCGGCCCCACACCGTCACGCCACCACGCGCACGGCGTCGTCCGCGGTGAGGTCCGTTACCACCTCGTCGAACTGCGGGAACAGCGGCGGCGACACCCGCTTCCGCCGCACGAACACGTCCGCCCCGCTCCCGCCGATCAGCACGTCGGCCTTGCCGTCCGTCACGCCGTCGTCGAGCGTGTCGTTCCCCTCGCCGCCGCTGAGCACGTCGAGCCCCTTCCCGCCGGCGAGGGCGTCGTTGCCGGCCCCGCCGTCGAGCACGTCGCCGCCGCGGCCGCCGGTCAGCCTGTCGTCGCCGGCGCCGCCGATCAGCACCAGGTTCACGCCGGTCGCGGCGCCGTTGAGCACGTCGTTGCCGTCCCCGCCGTCGGCCGTGACGCTGCGGATGCCGGTGCCCGTCAGGTCGTTCACGGTGACGGTGTCGTCGCCGCTGCCGGTCTGCATCACCACGCTCTCGGTGGTGGTGATGTCGATGAAGAACGGCACCAGGTTCGTCCGCATGAACCGCGCCGCGCCGGGACCGGTGGCGCTCAGCACGAAGGCGTCGCCCTGGTTGTTGCCGTTGCCGACGACGACCGCGGTGTCGGTGCCGCCGCCGCCGTCGAACGCGTCGATGAGGGTGCCCGGGAGCCAGCGGAGGGTGTCGTTCCCGGCGCCGCCGAACATCACGTCGTTGCCGAAGCCGCTGTCGAGGAAGTCGTTCCCGGCGCCGCCGAGCATCACCAGGTTGCCGACGATCGGGGCGCCGATCACCCCGCCGACGAACCCGCCGGTGAAGCTGCGGATGGTGTCGTTGCCGCCGCCGCCGGCGAGGGTGCCGCCCGGGGCCGCGGCGAGCCGGCCGGTCGCGTCCAGCACGTTCAGCGAGCGGTCGAGCACGATGGTGTCGTCGCCGCCGCGGCCGTCCACGTTCACGGTCGCCAGCGCGGCCGTCGTGGCGCTGCCGAACGTGACGCGGACGAACACCGGGGCGCCGTTGTCGGTGACGGTGAGGTTCCCGGCGGCGTCGGCGGCCACGGTGATGACGTTGGCGGCGCCGTCGCCCGTCACGGTGAGGACGGACGTGTTGAACACCGCGAGTGTGGCCGGCACCTCGCGGGCTTCCAGCTTCGAGAGTTCGAGCGCGGACATGGCGGTTCCTTTCCCGCCGGCGTGGGCCGGCGCGGTCGTCGGGGCGGAGGTGAAAGAGCCGGGGGCGGCCGGCACGCCGGAGGGGGCGTTAGACGGGTGTCCGCACGAACTGTAGGAGCAACTCCCGACGGGAGTCAACCGCCGCGGGGGGCGGCGGCGACTTTTCCGGCGCGGGTGCGGCGGGGGGTGAAATTGTGCCGCGGCGCGAGGCGGCTCGCGGCAGCGGAACGACCCGGGCGAACGCTCGCGGCTTCGCGTCGGGAAGCGCGAAGCCGAGCGGCAACAAATCAACTTGCCGCTGCTCGCGGCTTCCTCGGCAAGCCGCCTGAGTCAGTTCACTTACGGCAGTTCCCAGTTCTTCGTCACGTCGCCGGTCACGTCGAAGGTGAGCTCGGTTTTGTTGTTGTACCGCTCCGGCAACACCTCCTCGAAGATGTCGCGGGTGGGGCCGTCCTTGCCGTAGAGCGCCTTCTTGCCGACCACCTTCGACACCCGCACCTCCACCTTCATCGTGCCGAGCTGCACCTTGGCGGTGTACTTGCCGCCGGGCGTGATGTCGGCCCCGGTCGGCTGGCCCTTGCCGTCGGCCGGGACGAAGATGATCGCCCCCTTGTCGGGCTCGCGGCCGTCCACCTTGACGACCCCGGACACGGTCGCCGTCTTCGGGCCGTCGGAGCACCCGGCGACGAGCACGGCCAGCAGCCCGGCGGTCCAGCACGCGACGGCCGGGCGGGCGCGGTCAGTCATTGGTGGGGACCTCCCCGCCGTCCATCGTGCCGAGCCGCTGCCAGGCCGTCAGGTCGATGCCGTTGCGGTAGAAGCGGATGGTGCCGTCGCACAGGGCCGCGTTCACCCCGCCGGTGTGGCGGCTGCGGGCGGCGTTCTGCTGCTGGGCGCCGGCCACCGCCGGCATCAGCGGGTCGCCGGTCGGCTGGAACCACCCCGACGCCACGATGTCCTGCACCGTCGTGTTCGGCGTGCGGATGGTGTGGAACCGGAACACGCCGTCGTCGTTGTGGATGTCGCCGCGCCAGTCGTTGTCGTCGGCGCTCTTGGCCATCAGGTACTCGGACAGCATGAGGGTGTTCGACGTGCCGTCGGTGATGCTCGCCATCCGCGTGACGCCGGGCACGCGGTAGAGGTTGGCCTGGTGCCAGAACGGCGCCTTCGGGGACGCCCCGGTGACCTCGTAGGCGGTGTTCCCCCAGTTCACGACGTAGTTCCCGCGGGTCCGCTGGTAGGTGCCGTTGGTGAGGTCCACGCCGCTGTCGCTCGGGCAGTAGTAGAGCGACACCCGCTGCCCGCACAGGCCGTTCATGGTGCCGCCGACGGTGCCGGGGGCGAGGTAGAAGTGCTGGTTCAGGTCGTTCTTGCTCGACAGCGCGGTCTGTTCGATGTACGGCCAGAGGTACATGACCCACGACTGCCGCGGGTTGCCGATCGACCCGAGCGGGAACTGGCCGCGGGTGTCGTGGAACCCGTGCATGGCGAGCGCCCACTGCTTCAGGTTGTTGCCGCACTTGATCCGCGCCGCCGCCTCGCGGACCTTCTGCACCGCGGGCAGTAGCAGGCCGATCAGGATGGCGATGATGGCGATGACGACGAGCAACTCGATCAGCGTGAACCCACGCCGACCGCGAGACACGGGAGGGGAATGCATGACGACCTCGGGAGAGAATGCGCGGCGGCCTGGGCGAGCCAGGTGGATATGAGCCGCCGCGTTCCACGTTAATCGGCCCGGGCGCACGTGGCAACCGAAATCGCGTCCGAATGATCGGTCGGTGGCGCGTCAGGCCGGGGCGCGAGCCCCGGCGGGCTTTTCGACCCCG
>JBGAQM010000357.1:0-6425 GCA_044220735.1 Urbifossiella sp.
GTGACGGTGCCGGTCGTCACCGTCACGCCGGCCGAGCAGAACCCGTTGACCGCCTCGCCGGACGTCACCGTGAACGGGACGGGCGAGGTGCTCGTCGGGTCCGGCGCGGTGGTCGTGATCGCCACGGTCGGGGCGACCGAGTCCTGCGGCGCGCCGGTCACGAGCCCGCCGCACGGCGGGGGAGGCGAGTCGGGCCATCGTGCGGGCGTCGAACGCCTTCGGACTCGCGCCGTCGGAGGTGACGATGTCGAGGGTGCCGTTGCCGTCCGAGTCGGCGAGCGTCGCCTACACGCCGTTGCGGAGTTGGTCGCTGTACGCGAAGGAGTTTGCCACCACGGACCCGCCCGCGCCGCTGAACAGCGACACCCGCGGGCCGCCGGCCGACACCAGGATGTCGGCGCGTCCGTCGCCGGTCGCGTCCCCGGCCGACACGCCGACGCCGCCGGTGAACGAGACCTCGAACGCGAAGACACTCCGCACCCGGACGTCGGTCTAGCCGTCAAACACCGCGACCTGGGGGACCGCCGCCGGGCCGGCGCCGCGGAACGGGGTGAACGTGGGGAGTACGCTGAGGTCCGCGAACCGGTGTGAAGCGGGGCGTGCTGCGGCGGCACGGTGGTTGCGAAAGGCTTGGCAAACGGGATGCCGCCCGCCGGACCAGCGGAGTAGGGATTGCAGTTACGTCCTCGCGCGCCGGCGGCCGGGGCGGGCGCGAATCCGCCGGGCGCCGCGGCAATCACAGCGACTCGTGACCGGTCGGGGCGTGCCAGTCGCGGCGGGGGCGGCCCTACCGCCGCTACCACCGGCATGAGGACGTGGTGACGGCCGGAGTCGCTATCATCACCGGTCGGACACTGTCCGGCCCGTTCGGCCCGGCGGTGTCCGACGCCTGCACAACACTGTTCACCGACTGAACACGAAGGAGCCGGCGTGAAGCCCCGCCTCGTCCCTCGCCTCCTGCTGCCGGTTCTTGCGCTCAGCGTCCTGCTGCTGGTCACCGCGGTCGGGTCGGCGTGGTACTTGAGGAGCATCCAGCGGCAGCTCTCGACGGCACTCGAGGAGAACGTCGCCAGCGTGGTGACGGGGCAGCGGCTGGAGAGCACGGTGCGCGAGATCGACGCCTCGCTCGACCGCTACCTGATCACCGGCGACCCCGCCCACCTGGAGGCCGTGCCCGGCCTGGAGTCTCGGGGCTGGGAGGCGCTCGGCGAGGCCGAGGCGTGGGCGCTCACCGACCGCGAACGCGAGCTCATGGCCCGCGTCCGCGCCGGGTACGGGCGGCTCGCCGGCGCGGCGGCCGAGGCGGCGCGGCACCCGCGGGCGCCGGACACGCGCGGGCGCGTCGCGACCGCCGCCGAGCTCCCCGAGGGCGAAATCCTCGGCCCGGCCCGCGAGTACCGCCGGCTGAACGAGGACACCCTCGCCGGCACCAGCCGCGCCACCCGCGAGCTCGCCGACCGCCTCACCGTCGGGCTCCTGGCGCTCGGCCTGTGCGGGGCCGGCGGCGGGCTCCTCGGCGGGTGGGTGCTCACCACCGGCCTGCGGCGGTCGATCGAGCAGACCGAGGGCCGGCTGCGCGGGGCCGCCGCCCGGCTCCGCTCCGTCGTCGGCGTCGGCGGCGCGGACGGAGACCCGGCCGAGGCCGTCGAGGTGTCGGTGACCGCCGTTCTCGACCGCCTCCGGCAGGTGGAGCGCGACGCGCTGCGGGCCGAGCAACTGGCGCTGGTCGGGCAGATGGCCGCGGGCGTGGCCCACGAGGTCCGGAACCCGCTCATGGCGATCAAGCTGCTGGTGCAGGCCGCGGCCGACCCGCACCGCGCGGCGCCGTTCCGCCCGCGCGACCTGGCCGTCATCGAGGGCGAGATCGACCGGCTGGAAGGGATTGTGTCCGGGTTCCTCGACTTCGCGCGCCCGCCGGCGCCGGTCAAGCAGGTCGTCGATCTGGGGCCGGTCGTGGAAGGGGCGGTGGCGTCGCTCCGGGGCCGGGCCGGGCTGCAAGCGGTGACGCTCGACGTGGACCTGGCCGCCGCCCCCGCCGCCCACGCCGACCCGAACCAGCTCCGGCAGGTGCTCTACAACCTCGTGTACAACGCCCTCGACGCCCAACCCGGCGGCGGCGAGGTGCGCGTGACCGCGGTCGACGTCGGCGGCGGCGTCGAGTTGTGCGTCGAGGACCGCGGCGGCGGCCCGCCGGCCGACCTCGGCGAGCGCATCTTCGACCCGTTCGTCAGCACCAAGCCGACCGGCGTCGGCCTCGGGCTGTCGATCTGCCGGCGGATCGTCGAGTCGCACGGGGGTGCGATCCGCGCCGCCGCCCGGCCCGGCGGCGGGGCCGTGTTCACCTTGCGTCTGCCGCGGCCGCCGGACGCGGGGCGGTAGGCCGGGGCGCGAGCCGTGGTGTGCTTTCAACCCGACGGGGCGTGCGCCCCGGCCGAACGGGAGGAGCCGTGCCGAAGCTGCTGATCGTGGACGACGAGCCCGCCCTGCTGTACTCGCTCGAAGCCGGCCTCGGCGCCGACGACCTGGAGGTCGTCACCGCCCAGACCGGCCGGCAGGGCGTCGACGCGGTGCGCGCCCACCGGCCCGACGTCGTCGTGCTCGACGTGCGCCTCCCGGACATGACCGGGCTCGAAGCCCTCTCGCTCGTCCGCGAGGCCGACCCGCGCCTGCCCGTCGTGGTCATCACCGCGTACGCCGCCACCGAGACGGCCATCGAGGCGGTGAAGCGCGGGGCGTTCGAGTACCTCCTCAAGCCCGTGGACCTGAGCCAACTCCGCGAGGTCGTCGGCCGGGCCGTCGCGCTGCGGCGGATGCGCAGCGTCCCGGCCGTGCTCGACGGCGACGGCGAGACCGGCGACGAGATCGTCGGCCGCAGCCCGGCGATGCAGGAGGTGTACAAGGCGATCGGCCGCCTCGCCCCCGAAGACGTGACCGTCCTGATCCTCGGCGAGAGCGGCACCGGCAAGGAGTTGGTCGCCCGCGCCGTGTACCAGCACAGCACGCGCGCGGAGGGGCCGTTCCTGGCGATCAACTGCGCGGCCATCCCCGAGACCCTGCTGGAGAGCGAGCTGTTCGGCCACGAGAAGGGCGCCTTCACCGGCGCCGACCGGCAGCGCGTCGGCAAGTTCGAGCAGGCCGACGGCGGCACCCTGTTCCTCGACGAGGTCGGCGACATGAGCCTCGCGGCGCAGGCGAAGCTGCTCCGCGTCCTCCAGGAGCGGCGGTTCGACCGCGTCGGCGGCAGCCGGGCCGTGGCGACGGACGTGCGCGTCATCGCGGCGACGAACCAGGACCTCGACGCGATGGCCGCGGCCGGCCGGTTCCGCCGCGACCTGCTGTACCGGCTCAACGGGTTCGTCCTCACCCTGCCGCCGCTCCGCGAGCGCGTCGGCGACATCCCGCTGCTGGCCGGTCACTTCCTCCGCCGCGCCGCCGACCGCCTCGGCAAGTCGCTCGGCGGCGTGTCCGCGGCGGCGCTCGCGGTGCTCGAGCGCTACCCGTGGCCGGGGAACGTCCGCGAGTTGCAGAACGTGGTCGGGTTCGCCGCCATCCACGCCGCCGGCGACGAACTCACCCCGGAGTCGCTCCCGGCGGCCCTGCGCGGCGGGGGTGCGTCAGTCGCCCCCACCACCGGTGACGGTCTCGCCGACGTGCGGCGGTTGGTCCGCGACTTGATCGCGGCCGGCTCACTCGACATCTACCGGCGCGTCTTGGCCGAAGTGGACCGTGCCGTGCTCGCGGACGTGCTCGCGCACGTGAGCGGCAACCAGGTCCACGCCAGCGAGTTGCTGGGCATCTCGCGCACCACCCTCCGTGCCAAGCTCCAGACGATGAGCGGCCCGCCCGCGAGCCAGGACTGATTCTCCCGCGGCCACCTCACGGGGTCGCGGGAGCAGGTCACGTGGCGAGAACGACGCCGGAATGACCAAGGCCCCACCTTCACCCCGCCGGCGATGCCGACGCACAGGCTCCGTCTCGAACCGACCGAGTAGCGGGGGGCGGCGAAGCCCGCGAGGAGGCCGACGGCCGCCGGCACGAACGCGCCGCCCACCGCCAGTCCCGTTCGCCCAGCATCACCCCGCCACGACCCGCGCGACGAGCAGGGCCGCGACCGTCGGCGTGCGTCACCCTCACGACCCCGGCCAGTCCAGGCCGAGCGCGCCCAACTCGGCCCGCAGTCGGTCCAGCCGCCACCGCCGGACCGCCCGCTCGCCGTCGACGAGCATGGTCAGCCGGGTGCCGTCGGCGCTCAGCGCGAGCTTCCGCACGCCCCCGCCCGTGTGGAGCGCGAGGAGGGGCGTGCCGTCCGCCGCCCAGAACTTCGCCGTCCCGTCGGCCGACCCGGTGACCAGCCAGTCTCCCGGTGCGAACGCGGCTGCGCGAACCGCGTCGCGGTGAGCGTGCGGGATCGGCCGGACCGCCCCGCCCGTGAGGTCGAGCACGACCACCTCGCCGCCCTCCCCGCCGACCACGCCGCGCGTCTCGTCACCGGCCAGGGCGAGCGCGGTGACCGGAGCCGGGAACGGATGAGACGCCCGGCCGGCGGGGAGTTGGTAGACTCGGCCGTCCCGCCGGCCGACCAGTGTCGTCGTCCGGCCGGGGGCGACGGCCCGGAAGACGACCCCGCCGGCGGCCGCGGTCGGGTCGTTCTCGAGCGGGCGGGCCTCCCCCCAGCCGGGCAGCGTCCAGGCCCGAACCCGGTTCGCGTCCGTCGCCCACAGCCGACCGTCCGGGCCGAACCGCAGGTCGGTCACCCGGTCGGTGTCCACGCCCCCGAAGTGGTCGGTCAGGACCTTCTCGCCCCGGCCGACCACCTGCACGTGGGCCACCGCCCGCCCGTCGGGAGCGGCGTCGGCGAGGCGGGCCTCGCTGAGCGTGTCCGGCACCACCCGGGTCGCCGCGCTCACCCCCGGGTCCGTCCACACGGCCACCTCACTGAGATGACCCTCGGTGCGGTGGAACGTCGTCACCGTCCGCCCGTCGGGGGTAGCGGCGTAGCCCATGAGTTCGTCCCACGGGCCGGCGCCGACCGTCTCCCGGACCCGCCCGGTGACCTCGTACACCACCACCCGGTCGCCCTCGACCACCCCGAGGGTGCGGCCGTCGGGGGCGAACGTGAGCCGGCCGCTCCCCTCCCCGACCACCCGGTCCGCGGCCAGGGCGCCGCCGGCCACGTCCCAGAGGCGGACCCGGCGGTCGTGCTCGCCGGCGGTCGCCAGCACCGAGGCGTCGGCGTTGAACTCGGCGTCGTACACCGGGACCTGCACGTTCCGCGGTCGGCCCGGGACGACGAACGGCTGCGGGACGGCGCCGGGCGTGAACGGGACGAGCGCCAGCTCGTGACCCACGCCCGTGATGAACGCGGTCAGCCGCCCGCCCGGTGCCAGGGCGAACCCGGACCCGAAGACGGCCGGGCCGTGCGGCCCGACCGGGCGGCCGTCGGCCCCGGGTCGGGCCAGGCGCATCTCGCCGGTCCCGACGTCGAACTCGAACACCAGGTCGGCCGGGAGTACACGGAGCCCCGTCGGGGCGGTCGCACCCCGCCACACGCCGGTCGCCGCCCAGCCGCCGGCCGCGTCCCAGCCGCGCACGGTGACGGACGTCGATGAGTACAGGGTGCGCCCGCCGTCGGCGAAGGCGAGGACGTTCACCGACCGGCGCGGCGGGGGGACGGTGTCGGCGGCGTGGGCGGCCCACACGACCGGCGGGGTGGACGGGTCGCGGAGGTCCCAGCGAACCAGCCGGCCGGCCCGGGTTCCCGTCAGGAGCCACCGGCCGTCCGGGCTGAACTCGACCGACCGGCAGCCGTCCGCCCGGTTCTGCTCCGCGTCCCAGTTCGTTTCCAGCGGGAACGTCAGCACCCGCCGCCCGCCGGCGAGATCGGCCACCAACACCCGCCCGAGCCCGTCCGGCCCGGCGCGCCACCCGCCGACGGCCAGCGCCGTGCCGTCGGGGGAGTACGCCGCGCAGTACGCGGGGAAGCCGACTTCGATCACGCCGACCGGCCGCAGGTCCGTGGCGGCGAGGGCGGCGACGGCTTCGGTCCGAAGGTCGGCCAGGTGGTCGGCGGCGGGCGGGGTGGCGGCCAGCTCGCGGAGGTCGGCCAGGCTCTCGGCCGCCCACCCCGAGTACAGTGGGCCCGTCCGCCGGGCGCGGACGGCGGCCAGCCGGCCGTGGAAGCGCTCCACCGCGGTGGTGCGCTCGGCCTCGCGGAGTTCGACCGCGTGTTCGAGCCGGGCGTAGCCGGACCAGACGAGAACGCCGGCCAGGGCGATCGCGAGTACGGCCGCGGTCGCCGCCGCTGGGTGCCGGCGCGCCGCGCGGACGAGCCGCTCGGCGGGGCCGGCCCGCCGCGCCCGGACGGGCGTGCCGGCCAGGAACCGACCGAGGTCGTCGGCCAGTTCGGCGGCCGAGGCGTACCGCCG
>JBGAQM010000358.1:0-6485 GCA_044220735.1 Urbifossiella sp.
ACCGCCACAGCGGCCGCGACTTCCGGCTGACGGACGTGAGCGGCGAGGTGATCCGCCCGATCCTGGCGTGACGCGCCCACCTCAATTCGGTGGGGCCGGCCTGTCGCACCGGCCGGCGGGACGCCGGCCCCACCAATAATCCGACGCCCGATCCTGGCGTGACGCGCCGCCGCGCGGGGCCGCGGTTCGTACACTAATCCGTCTCGTTCCCGAGACACCGAACGACCGGAGACTGCCGTGGGGATTCAGCACAAGCGGAAGGAACTGCGGACCGCCAACAAGCGGCGGCGCAAGACGCGCAAGCACAAGGCCCGCTCCACCAAGAAGTACAAGGCCTGACCGGCCGGCGCCGGTTCGGGCACGGGCGTTGCAACCGTCCGTTTTTTCGAGTCGATCCCGACCCGCCGAGCACCCCGTTCAGGAGGATCGCATGCGAACCGCCGTTCTGTCCCTCGCCGCGCTCGCGGCCGCCGCCGCCACGGCCGACGCCCAGTACGTCGTCCGCCGCGGCGTGGTGTACGCCCCGACGTACCCCGGCTACTACGCCGCGCCGCAGTACGTGGTGCCGGCGGCCCCGGTCGTCGTCCCGGTCGCGCCGACCGTGATCGTCCCGGCCGCGACCGGCACCGTGGTCGTCCCGGCCGCGACCGGCACCGTGGTCATGCCGGCCGCCCCGGCCGTCGTGGGGTACGGGTACTACCCGGCCTACCGGTACCCCGGCTGGCGGTGGCGCTGAGTCGGACGCGAACCCGAAAACCGCGAACGCCCGGGGACATTCCCCAGGCGTTTGCGTTCAGTCGGCTTCCAGCCGGCCGAGTCAGGCCGGCTGGAAGCCGGCCCCACGACGGACCAAACGCAAAACGCCCGGGGGTTGTCCCCCGGGCGTTCCAGGTTCGCGTCACTCCGCCGCGAGGTCAGTCGGCGGCGCCCTGGTTGCGCTTGTACAGCGGCAGGTGGCGGTAGTACACCTCGAGGGTCAGCAGGCACAGGCAGGTCGTGCCGACGCGGCCGCAGTGGCTGCCGATGGTGCCGGGGTCGGAGTTCCAGCTGCCGCGGAGCACGCCGTCCTTGTTCTGCACGGCCACGAGCCAGTCGCGCATGCCGCCGAGGCGCTTGCCGGTCGCGTCCTTCGGCCCCTCGTTCCACTCCTGCCACTCCGGGCCGCCGTAGAAGTGAACGACCTGGGTGGCGTAGTAGTAGTAGTACATCTCGGGCACGGCCTTGTTCGCCTTCACCTGCTCCTTCAGCCGCGGCGCCCGCGTCCGGTCGGTCCGGGTCACGGTGTTCACCGCGTCGATCTTCGGGTTGCCGAACAGGCCGACCGTCCCCTCGGCGAGGCCGGCGTTGTTCGGCCCCCACCCGTCCACGTAGTACCGGCACAGCAGGCCGACGGCGGTGAGGGCGGTGCCGGCCCGGCCGTTCGGGGCGGTGTACCCGTAGTGCGGCTTGTTCGACCCGCCGGACGACACCTTGTTCAGGAAGTCCACGGCCTTCTTGACGGACGCGTCCGGGACGGTGATGTTCTTGGTCAGCTGGGCGGCCCGCAGCGCCTGGATCTGCCAGCCGACGATCGACGTGTCGCCGGTGGCCCCGGACTGGTAGCCCCAGCTGCCGTCGGCGCCCTGGGCGCGGACGATGTAGTTGATGGCCGACTGGGCGTACGGCTGGAGGACCTGGTCCTTGGTCATGCCGTACGCCTCGCACAGCGCCATGGTGGCGATGGCGTGGCCGTACATGTACTGCGGGCTGCCGTGGTTGAACCGGCCGGTGGACAGGTTCAGGTCGTTCTTCAGCCAGGTCACGCCCTCGGACAGGACCTTGGCGTACGGCCCGCCCGACTTGTGCGTCTGGCCGGCGGCCAGGAACGGGAGCAGCGCCAGCCCGGTCGAGGTGGCCCAGTCCTTCGTCTTCATCTTCGGGTCGGTGGGGTCGAACTCCCAGTACCCGGCCGGCTTCTGCTGGTTGGCGAGCCACCGCAGCCCCATGGCCACGGCCACCTCGCTCTCGGAGTTGCCGCCGCCCTCCTTCAGCAGTCGGCTCTTGGTGCCGCCGCTGCGGCCGGCGAACTCGGCGTTGGCCAGCCCGCCCGCCCCGCCGGTGCCCGTCACCGCGCTGCCGGTGTCGCCCACCGCCCCGGGCGTGGTCAGGTCGGCCGACGGCAGCCCGACCGCGGCCAGCGCGTTCGAGTCGTTCGACTTGGCGTCCGGCACGCCCACCGGGTCGTCGGTGACGACGCCGACCGACGTCTTGTCCGTCTCCCGCTCGATGTCGGGGATGGCCGCCTCGTGCTGGTCGAACCCGATGTCCTCGATGGTCAGGTCCTTGGTCTCCTCCGTCGGCGGGCTCTCGACCGTGGCCGCGAGGATCTTCTCCGGCTGCCGCTGCTCGGGCGACCGGAACCCGAAGATCAGGAAGGCCAGGCCGATGATGCCGAGGTGGACGAGGCCGCTGACCACCCACGCGGGGAGGTGGCGGTTGACGAGCCGGTCGTGGGCGGACTCCTCCACCCCGCCGACGCGGCGGATGACGGCCGGGCCGCCGGCGGGCGCGGGCTTGGCGGGCGCGGGCGGTTTCGGGTCGGTCGGCGTGCTCACGGTCGTCTCCTCGGGCGGGCGGGACGTTGGAACTAGTGTATCACGGCACTTCGGGCGCGTCACGCGTCTTTGTGGGGCCGGCCCCACGACGTCACTCGGTGAACGGGTTCTTCACCCGGGCGTTCTCGAACTCGGCCCGGGCGCGCTCGTCGCCGGCGCGGAACCACCGGCTCAGCACGACGGCGGTGAGGGCCAGGCCCACCACCCCGCCGACGATGATCGGGATGAACCACGACGCCCACACCCCGGGGCCGTCGGGCTCGGGCAGCACGCTCAGCCCGCGGGCGATCAGCAGCGGCGCCTTCTTCCACTCGAACCGGTTCGGGTCGGTCTTGCTCGGCTCGGCCGACTCGTAGTGGAACAGCTTGAAGAAGTAGCCGACCACGACGACGTTGTAGTTCATCCGGTTGGCCGGCTGCACGCCCTCGGGGAGTTCGGTGATGACCACGCAGACCGGGTTGCCGCGCGGCTCGTTGTGCGGGATCACCCACGCCTGGTACAGCTCGGCCACCCCCGCGTCGATCAGCGCCTTGCTCCGCTCCATCGCCTTCACCCGGACCAGCCGGCCCTTGACCTCGACCAGCTGGAACTGGTAGTCGCGGCGGCCGTCGAGGAACAGGTCGGCGAACGACACGTTCCGGCGGGCGGCGGCACTCAGCGCGGCGGGCTCGAACTTGCGGGCGTGGAGCACCGCCCGGGTCCACGCCCCGGCGTCGTCCGAGTGCTGCGGGGCGTCGTCGCGGACCAGCTTGTACGCCCGGTAGCGGGTGTTCAGCGCGACGTCGGCGGCCTCAGCCGGCGGGCCGGGGAGCGGCGTCACCGACTTGCCGATCAGCAGCGGCGCCCGCGGGGCGCCGACGTCGGCGACGAGCTTGAAGAAGAACCCGGCGAACGTGACCCACCGGTCGGTCGTCAGCCACTCGCCGGCCGGGTCGCCCGCGGCCGGGGCCGGCGGCACCGGGAACCCCGTCGGCAGGTCGGTGAACACGACCCGCAGCGCGTTCGACGGCGGCTCGTCCACCGGGACGAGCCAGCCCTCGTAGATCGCCGCCGGGCCGCCCTCGGCGAGCGCCTTCGTGGGGTTGACGCGGCGGACCTTCGTGAGCGTCCCGTCGAACCGGACCAGTTGCAGCCGGAAGTAGCGCCGCTGCGGGTGGGTGAGGTCGTCGGGCGTCAGGTCGTTGGCGGCGTGCTTCTCCAGGTCGGCGGCGGCGAGGCCGTGGGCGTGGGTGACGACCTCGACCCAGGCGGCGGCCTCGTCGGGGTTCTGCTTCTCGGACGCGAGCGGCCGGTCGTCCTCGATGCCGCCGGTGACGGCCTTGGCCTTGGCGTCGTAGCGCCCCTGGAAGATGGCCCGGTCGGGGTTGGGCACGGCGAACGCGCCGCCCTTCGGCTGCCACTTCAGTTCGGCGAACCGCTTGGCGTCCTGCGGCGGCAGGGGCGGGGCGTCGTCGGGCGGGTCGCCGGGGGCCTGGGCGAAGCAGCCGGCCGCGCAGGCGATCACGACACCGGCCGCAAGGGCAAACCGGGTAACAAGTTGTGCGGCGGGGCCGGACCGGCCGAGCGACATGCGAGCGAATCCTCCACACCGTTTGACGGCCGACGGGGGCGGAAGTTCCGGCCGCGCGGCGCTTTCTCACGTTCGGGCGAGCGGCGCGAGGTGAGTCTCTCGCTCCGCGACTCGAAACCGCAGGTGTTCGCCCGGGTAGTTCCGTTGCCGCGTGCGGCTTCGCGTTGGGAAGCGCGAAGCCGCAAGCGGCAACGGAACTACCCGAGTTGCCGCGTGCGGCTTGCCGCGCCGCAAGCGGCGGGTCAGCGCTTGGTCGAGTCGGCGGGGACGGGGGCGATGTCCTCGAAGCCGATCTGCCGGGCGATGTCGAGGAGGCGGACGACGTACTCGTGCAGGACGGTGTTGCCGATCTCCAGCGTCACCTTGCTCGGCCGCCCCTTCAGGTCGCCGCGGCGCTTGCTGAGTTCGGACCGGTACCGCTCCAGGTTGGCGCCGATGGCGTCGCCGCCGGGCGGGCCGTCCTTCTCGCGGATGATCATGTTGCCGATGGTGCCGTTCTCCCCGTTCGCCACGGTGACGACGAACGTGACCGGCTTGTCGTCGGTCGCGCTGGGGGCGGCGGTGTCGCCGCCCTCGACCTGCGGCAGCGACATGGCGATCTGCCCCTCGGACGGGGCCGGCTTGAACGTGAAGATGAAGAACGCCATGAGCTGGAAGCTCATGTCGAGCATGGGCGTGATCGGCAACTCGACCGACACGTCCTCGGTCACGTTCTTGTGCTTGCCGGCCATTGGGGTGCGTTCCCGGGGGGGGGTCAGCCGCTCGCGGCGGTGCGGTGCGAACCTACTCCGCCTTCTCGAGCTTGCCGCCGAACCGGATGGCGCGCAGCTGGGCGCGCTCGTACCCGGCCTGGCGGCACGCCTTCATCACCGCGTACACCTTCTCGAACTGCGCCTCCTTGTCGGCGCGGACGATGACCAGCGACGGCGTCGGGCCGGCCTGCCCTTCCTTCGGCTTGCGGCGCATGTCCTCGGTGTGCCGCCCCTTCATGTACGACTGCACCTGGATCTGGTTGGTGAGGATGTTGTCTTCCTTCTTGTCGCCGCGGGCGTCGAGGCCGGCGAGGATCACCTTCCCGTCCTTGTCCACGTTCAGGAAGATGATGTACTCCTCGGTCTTCTCGACCGGCTTGGCGACGACCGCCTCCGGCAGCCGGATCGCCTCGCTCACCTGCTCCATGACGAAGTTGGCGCAGACCATGAAGAACATGACCAGCTGCAGGACCAGGTCCAGCAGCGGGATCAGGTTCGGGTCGCACTTGTCGTCGCCGCCGCCGTGACTCATGGGGGACCAGAGGACAGAGGACGGAAGTCAGAGGACAGCGGACAGCGGACAGCGGGTTCCGGTCTTACTGACCTCTGTCCGCTGTCCGCTCTCTTACTGCCGCGGCGGCATCGGCGCGCCGGTGGCGGTCGGCGCGCCGGGGGCGCCCGGCGGGGCCGTCGGGCCGGGCACGGGGCCGCCCTTCTTCGAGTTGTGGTACATCTGCGTCAGCAGGTCCTCGGCGATGTGCGCCGTGTCCATCGTGATCTTCGTGATCCGGTTCTTGAAGAAGGCGTTGAAGAAGATGGCCGGCACCGACACGCCGATCCCGAACAGCGTCACCACGAGGGCGTGCGAGATACCTTCCGCGAGTGCGCTGGCGTTCGGGGTGCCGGTGCTGCTGCCGAGCACCATGAAGCTCTCGATCATGCCGTACACCGTGCCGACCAGCCCGAGCATCGGCCCGAGCGACGCGATCACGGCCGTGTAGTTGTTCTTCTGGTCCTTGTCGCTCTTGATCGCCTCCAGGGCGTTCATCGCCGTCTCGCGGGCGTCCTCGATGCCGTACTGCAGCCGGCCCATGCCGGCCGTCAGCACCCGGCCCAGGAACGACGGGTCGTTCCGCGCCAGGTCGAACGCCTCCTTGAACTTCCGCTTGTTCACCGTGTCGGTGAACTCGTCCACGAACCCGGGCGGGATGGCGTTGAGCATCCGCAGGTCGAGGATGAGGAGCACGCACAGGGCGACGAGGATGATGGACAGGCTCAGGAGCAGCGGGCCGAACACCCAGCCGACCGACTTGATCATGTGGAAGACGATGTTGTCCTTCGGCTTCGCGTCGTCCTGGGCGGAGGCGATGTCCGGGAACAGGGCGACGGCGAGGACGGCCAGGCCGGCGACGAGGACGAACCGGCCGGTCGGGAGGAGGCGGGTCAGGGGCATCGGCGGGTCCTGGGTGTGAGCGAGCGCAGCGTCCGGGCCGAGGGGATTCTGGTTCGACGCCCCGGCGGGCCGACTGGTTCCCGAATCGGCGCGCCGCGGGGCCGAATGCGGGCGGG
>JBGAQM010000359.1:0-6387 GCA_044220735.1 Urbifossiella sp.
GCTTGCGGCTTCGCGCTTCACAACGCGAACCCGCAAGCGGCGAAGCCCCGAGCCACTCACGAACAACCCTGATGATCGAACAACTCCGCACCCTCCGCCTCGCCGCCTGGCTCGGGTGGCAGCTCGAGACCAACTGGGCGAGCCCGTGGCTGTTCGCCATCTACATGGTGATCAAGCCCGTCACCGGCTCGCTGATGCTGGTGTGCATGTTCTACGCCGCCCGCGCCACGTTCGGGGGCAAGGCGCCGGACGGCTTCCACCTGTTCCTGCCGTACCTGTACGTGTCGAACGCCTGCTTCGGGCTCGTCGGCACGGTCTCGTTCGGGCTCAGCTACGCGGTGGTGACCGACCGCGAGCGGTACCGCATGCTGAAGTACGTGTTCCTCAGCCCGGCCCACTTCCAGACGTACTTCGCCGGCCGCGGTCTGGCACGCGTCGCGGAGGGGACGGTCGGTGCCGTGCTGAACATCGCCGTCGGGCTGCTGCTGTTCGCCGACATGCGGGAGAACCTCGGCAAGACCGGGATCGACTGGTTGTGGCTGGCGGTGTTTTTGGGGATCGGCGTGGTGATGCTGTGGGCGGCCGGGATGATCCTGGCGGGGGCGTGCCTGAACCTCTCGCGGAACGGCATGTTCCTCAGCGAGGGGATTTCGGGCGTGGTGTACCTGCTGAGCGGCGTGGTGTTCCCGATCGGCCAGCTGCCCGACTGGATCCAGTGGATCGGCATGAGCCTGCCGACGACCTACTGGCTGGAGGGGATGCGGCGGGCGCTGATGGGGCCGGTGCCGGCGGACGCCCCGATGCTGCACGGCCCGCTGGAGGCGTGGTCGAACGCGGGGCTCGCGCTGACGCTGCTGCTGACGACGGCGGGGCTGGTGGCGTTCGCGCTGTGGTTCTGGCGGTGGAACGAGCGGCGCGCCTGGCGCCTCGGCAGGCTGGAGGAGAACGCCGGCGTGTGACGCCTCACGGCAGCAGATCGGCGACTGCGACCGATACTCCGGATAGCGCGAGTGGCGAGACGGTGTCACCCCGACCGAGTGAGAGAGTCGTCTGGTACGCGGTCACTGGCGGCGTGGTTGATAGCGTCCGAGGGTCGCGGAAGACGAGCAACCGGCCGTTGTTCACGTCGAGCACCCAGTAGTCCGCGATGCCACCGGTGGCGTACAACTCGGCCTTCTCCGTGGTGTCGTAGGCGAGCGTCGTGTCGGACACCTCGATAACCAGTGCGGCTGTCGTGGCCTGACGGTTCAGGTAGTCGCGGGCCGTACCGGGCACGAACGCCAGGTCGGGAACCGGGTCGGTCCACAACCCCAAGACGAGTGCCATTTGGTTGCGGAGAGTGTGCCCGGGTCGAAACAGTGGGGCGAGTCGCTCGGCCGTCACCGTCACCCCGTAGTTGTGGGCGGGGTTCGGGGGCGGCGTCTCGATGATCTCCCCGTCCACGAGGATGACGTTCCGGCCCTCGAAGTACCCCGCGTCGCAGACGTCGTGAAATAAGTCGGTCGTCCAGCGGAGTGCGGCCGGGCGGCTCGGGGGGCGTGGCGGCGGGGTCAGTGTGGCGGACATGCTTCCTCCTCGACAGCGTACCGTCACCCCTTCCCGAGCACCAGACCGACGGACTTCGTGCTCACCGCGGCGTTCCGAGGTGGGTGCGGAAGAAGCCGGCGGTGCGGCTCCACAGCCGCTCCATCACCACCGGGTCGGCGCCGGACATGTGCGTCACCCCCGGCAGGGCCAGCGCCTCGAACGGCCGGCCGGCGCGGAACAGGGCGTCGCTCAGCCGCAGCGTGTGCCGGTAGTACACGTTGTCGTCGGCCGTGCCGTGGACCAGCAGCAGCGGTCGGTCCAGCTTTTCCGCCAGCGGCAGCAGCGACGCCTCGCGGTACGCCGCGGCGCTCGCCGGCAGCAGCCCCATGTAGCGCTCCGTGTAGTGCGTGTCGTAGTCCTCCCAGTCGGTGACGGGGGCGCCGGCCACGGCCGCCTTGAACACGTCCGGCCGCCGCAGCACGCCGTTCGCCGCCATGTACCCGCCGAACGACCACCCCACGACGCCGACCCGCTCGCGGTCCAGTTCCGGGTACGTCTCGAACAAGCCCTGCAACCCCTTTACCTGGTCGTCGAGCGGGACGGTGCCGAACTTCTGGTACACGGCCCGCTCCCAGTCGCGGCCGCGGCCGGGGGTGCCGCGGTTGTCCACGGCCACGACCACGAACCCCTGGTCGGCGAGCCACTGCGGCACGAGCCAGTTCCGCATCGCCTGCACGACGTGGAGGTGGCGCGGCCCGCCGTACACGTCGAGGATCACGGGGTACGTCTTGGCGTGGTCGAAGTTCCGCGGCCGCACCACCGCCGTCCAGAAGTCGCCGACCTTGCCCACCGTCACGTTCGGCGTGAACGGCGGCTCGGCCGCGACCGACGGCAGTTCGCCGCGCTCCTTCTTCGCGGCGTCGAAGACCCGCGTCCGCGGCATCTGCTTGAGCGTGGTCGAGGTGATCGCGTGGTCCCCGGCCGGGCCGAACGCGGCGGTATGCATCCCGGGTTCCGTCGTGTACCGCGACCACGGCTCGGCCTGCGGGAAGTGGATGCGCAGGCGGTCGTCGCTCGTCACGACGCGGACCTGTTGCTGGGTCGGGTTCGGGGCGGTCAGCGCGACGCAGGTGCTGGGGAAGCGGATGTTCGTTTCGCCGTCCGCCGGGCGGGTGAACGCCCCGACGACGCCGACGACTTTTTCCGCCCCCTTGACCGGCACGGCCACGACCTTCCCGGTCTCGCCGTCCCGGAGCTGCACTTCCGGTTGCCCGTCGGGTGCGGTGCCGACCCAGAGGAGCCCGTGCGAAACCGGCAGCGGAACCTCGCCCGGAATGTTGACCCAAGCCGCGTCGGCCTCCTCGAACAGCGCCGCCGCGCGGCCGCTCGCCGGGTCCACCCGGGTCACCGTCAGGCGTTGCTGGGTGCGGTCCTGGAGGATGACGAGGAAGTCCGCCTTCTCGCCAGCGCCCTTCCCCCACCGCACGGCCGCGAGGTACTCGTACTTCGCCCGGTCCCACTCGACCCACACCGTGTCGCCGCCGGCCACCGGCTTCACGCCGAGCCGCACGGCCACGTTCTTCTTCCCCGGCCGCGGGTAGAACTGAGGCGCCGGCGGCACCTCCGGCTTCAACGGGTCGGCCACCCACCACTGCTCCACGCCGGTGTGGTCGGCCTCCGTGTACGCGATGCTCTTCGAGTCCGGCGACCACCAGAAGCCGCTGTGCCGGCCCATCTCCTCCTGCGCCACGAACTCGGCCAGGCCGTGCGTCTTCACCACCGTGCCGCCCGTCGTCACCGCGAACTCCCTGTCCGCGGCCAGGTCGTAACACGCCACGTCGAACCCGCGGACGTAGCCGACGAGCTTGCCGTCCGGCGACCACTTCGGGTCCACGATCGGGCCGTCGCCGCCGGCCTTCAACTCGCGGACGGCGCCGGTCGCGCGGTCGAGCACGTACAGCGAGTTCCCAAGCTTCACCAGCACGAACGCGCCGTCGGGGCTGAGGTGGAAGTCGGCGAACCCGCCGGCGCTGACGCGCTGGCGCTCGCGGCGGGCCTTCTCCTCCGGCGTCAACACCTCGGCCCCGCCCTTCAGGATCGTCTCGGCGCTCAGCACCTCGCGCGTCTTCGCCGTCGCCAGTTCGAACTCGAACAAGCTCTGCCGCCTCGTCGTCGGGTCGGCGCGGAGGAACAGGACGTGCTTGCCGTCGGGCGTCACCTTCGGCTTCGTCGGCCGGCCGAGGAGGAAGCCGCGGGTCTCGGCGTAGCGCTTCAGGAACGACGTGTCCACGGGTTCTCTCTTCGGGTCGGCCGGCGGCCGGGCCGGGACGGCGGACGCGGCGACGAGCAGTAGGAGGGCGGGGTAGACGGCTTTCATGCCGCCCAGCTTACCCGCCGCGGGGCGAAAACGGCAGTCCCTTCGCCCGGCGGGAGGTGGTACAATCGCGGTGCCTCCCCACGTCCGCCGGGGTCTTCTCATGCCGCCGTTCGCCCGCGCCGCCGCCGTGTTCGTCGCCACCGCGGCGGCGGCCGCCGCCGCCCCGCAGGAGCGCATCGACGCCGCCATCGCCAAGGGCACGGCCGCGCTCAAGGTGCGGTTCAAGGACGGCGCCGGCCCCAACCCGGTGAACGCCGGCGGCCACGGCATCGGCCCCGCGGCGCTCGCCGGCATCGCCCTGCTGGAGTCGAACGTCCCGGCCGCCGACCCCACCATCAAGGCCATCGCCGCGTCCGTCCGCGAGCAGGCCTACCGCGAGGGCCAGACGTACCAGATTAGCCTGAGTTTGCTGTTCCTCGACCGGCTCGAAGACCCGGCCGACGTGCCGCTCATTCAGATGCTCGGCGCCCGCCTGCTGGTCGGCCAGACGAGCCGCGGCGGGTGGAGCTACGGGTGCGTGCCCACCCCCGTCCCCGCGGCCGACGAGCAGCGCCTCCGCGCCGGCCTCAAGGGCGCGGAGTTGGTCGCCGGGAAGGACGGCGCCCCGGCGAAGCTGCACCCGCTGGTTCAGGAGTACATGACGGCGCTGGTGAACGCCCGCGGCCCGGCCAAGGCCGAGGGCGGCGACAACTCCAACACCCAGTTCGGCGTCCTCGCCACGTGGGTCTGCCGCAAGTACGGGCTCCCCGCCGACGGCGCCCTCGACATGATCGAGCGGCGGTTCCTCGCCACCCAGGGGCCGGACGGCAGCTGGACGTACGGGTTTGACAACACCGGCACGCCCGGCTCCCCACAAATGACGTGCGCCGGCCTCCTCGGCATGGCCACGGCCATCGGCCGGCGCGAGGAGAAGCGGGCGAAGACGGACGCGCCGAAGGCCGAGCCCACGCCGAAGACGAACGACCCGTTCTTCAACCCGCCGCCGCGGCCGGAGGGGAAAGGCCCGGTCGGGCCGAAGCGCCCGGCCGACGCCCGCGACGCGGCCGCCGGCCGCGGCTTCGGGTTCCTCGGGGCCGCACTCCGCGGCGGCGGGCGGGACCTCCACAACCTCTACTTCCTGTGGTCGCTCGAGCGCGTCGGCGTGCTGTACGGCGTGGACCGGATCGGCGGCGTGGACTGGTACGCCGGCGGGTCCGACTACCTCGTCGCCGGGCAGGCGGCCGACGGCACCTGGTCCGCCGAGTACGGGGTCGACGTGGACACGTCGTTCGCGGTGCTGTTCCTGTGCAAGGCGAACCTGGCGCGCGACCTGTCGCGGCGGGTCCGCGGCGACGCCGGCGGGAGCGAACTGCGGGCCGGCGCCGCGAGCGCCACCCCCGAGGTCGCGCCGATGACGAAGGGGCCGGCGACGCCGGTGAACCCGCTGCCGCTGCCGGCGGCGGCGCCGCTGCCGGCGGGTGCGGCCGGGAAGGTGGCGACCGACCTGATCGGCGCGAACGGGCCGGGGCTGGTGAAGGCGCTGGCGGCGGCCCGCGACGCGAAGGGGGGCGACTACACGATCGGGATGGCGGCGGCGGTCCACCGCCTCGACGGCGACGCCAAGAAGGCGGCGCGGGAGGCGCTGGCGGAGCGGCTGGCGCGGATGTCGGCGGCGACGCTGAAGGGGCTGATGACGAGCCCCGACCCGGAGGTGCGGCGCGGGGCGGTGCTGGCCGCGGCGATGCGCGACGACAAGGCCCACGTCCCGGACCTGATCGACCGGGTGAACGACGAGGACGACCGGGTGGTGCGGGCGGCGCGGGCGGGCCTGCGCAGCCTGACGGGCGTGGACCACGGCCCGCCGACGGACGCCGGGCCCGGGGCACGGTCGCAAGCACAGGCGGCGTGGCGAACGTGGTGGGTGAGTCAGAAGCGATGACGGCCGGCGCCGACCAACGCGGCGAGCCGAGGGCCGTCAGGCCCCGGGTGAGTCACGCAAGTTGTATCACGTCCGATGTGGCCGTCATGGGTACGCACCCGGGGCCTGACGGCCCTCGGCTCGCCGGGCTACTGACATGCACCGCTTGTTCACGCTCGCGATCCTGCTGCTCGTCGTCGCCCCGGCCGCGGGCGGCGACTGGCCGCAGTTCGGCCGCGACGGCTCGCGCAACGGCGTCAGCCCCGAGAAGAACCCGCCGACGTGGTGGCAGTTCCCTGCGCACGACGACGCCGGCAAACTCGTGAAGCCGGGCCGGAACGTCCGCTGGACGGCCGCGGTCAGCCCCCGCGGCGGCTTCACGAGCCGCGTCACCGGCGACCCCGTCGTTTCCGGCGGCCTCGTCTGGGTCGGCGCCAACGACATCATCAACCGCGGCGATGACAGGGACCCCGAGTGGCCCACCGTCCTCGTCTGCCTCGACGAGAAGGCCGGCAAGGAACTTTACGGCCGGTCCGTCTCCCCCAACGGCGTGTTCGGACAGGACGGCCGCTGGCACTCGCACGGG
>JBGAQM010000360.1:0-6324 GCA_044220735.1 Urbifossiella sp.
GGCACCCCGGCCGGCCGCGGCGTTGAAGGGGTGAACCATGCCAGTCAGGATTCTGCACGAACGGGTCGACGGCCACTGTCGTGGCCAGGTCATCGATGAGGGCGCGTTCGAGGGGCGGGACTTGCCGTACCTGCTCGAAATCGGCGCGGTCGAGCCGGTCAGGGGCGGCGAGACGCCGCGTGTGTTTCCAAGGCTGCCACTGGAACGCCGGGTGGCCGAGGCCCTGAACGAATTGGGGAACGAAATCGCCGCTACGCAGAAGCGGCACGACGAGCTCTGCCGGGACGTCGAGGGTATCCGTGAGGTCGCCGCCGCGGCGAAGGCCGAGGCCGGGCGACTCCGAGACGAGCTCGACGAGATGAAGGCCCTGCGGGCGACAAATGAGGTCCCGCCGAACCTGGTGGCCGAGGACGCGTCGCCGCCCGCTGCACCCGAGCCGCCGCCCGAGGTGACCACGCCTCCGGCCCCGCCGCCCGCCGAGCACCCCGCCCACCGCAAGCGAAAGTGAGCCGCTGACCCGTGGCCTACTACGTGACCGACACCGACGTCCAGACGACGCTCGCCGCGATGCTCAAGCGGGCGGACCTCAATTCGATCGAGGGGTACTGGACGGCGCTGATCACGCAGTGCAACGCGGCCGGTTACAACGAGGTCCGCGGCGCCCTGCTCAACCGCGGGTTCACGCTCGCCCAGATCGACGCCTGGGACCGCCGCGAGGAGTTCAATCGCGACCTCGCTTTGTGGTGGGTCGGCGTCAAGGGCGAGGCGTACTTCTCCGACGCCGAGAAGCAGATGCTCGCCAAGCTGGACCGCCGCTCAGAACTGGAGACGGTCGCGGTGGTCGCGGGCGGGGCGCTCCAGTCGCCGGACTCGACGTCCGGCGGGTACGGGTACGGGACGCTGGACACGACCGACGACACGTTCACCCGAGACACGGTGTGGTGACATGGCGAACCTGAGCTACCCGCAGCGCGGCCCCGACTGGTCGCCCGGCCTGAAGTCGATCGACGCCGAGAAGAGCGACTCCGTTGACCTGACTGAGCCGTATCGCGGTTTCCACGTGGGCGTCGCTGGCAACGTGAAGTTCACGCCGACCGACGGCTCGACGGCCGTCACGATCGCGGTCAACGCGGGGGCGTACTACCCGTACGGCATCTCGCGACTGTGGAGCACGGGGACGACGGCCACCGGGATCCACGGGGTACGCTGATGCCGGCGTTCGGGCTGGGCTTCGGGTTGACGTTCGCCCAGCCGGGCGGCGGGGCCGCCGCGTCCCCGCTGCTGACGGACCTGGTCAGTTACTACAAGCTTGAGGACGTGAACGACAGCCACGGGGCCAACTCGCTCACGAACACGAATGCGGTCACGTTCACGGCAGGCAAGCTCAACAACGCGGGCACGTTCGCCTCGGCATCATCGCAGAAGCTCACCAAGACCTCGGCCGTCGGCCTGTCGATGAACTCGGCGGGCTCGATCTCGTGCTGGGTGAAGCGGAACGGGGCTGCCGGCACGCTGGCCGGAATGGTTGAGGTCGGGACGAGCGGCGTCGAGTCGATGGGGCTGGCGATCAATGCCACACAGGTCTACCTGCTTGGATACCATGCGTCGTCGTTGACGACTCTGATCATTGAGACCGGGGCTCTCGCCAACGCCACCTGGACGCACTACGTGGCGACGTGGGCCACCGGGGCGAACAACACGAAGCTCTACAAGAACGGGGCCGTGGACGGCACGGCGACGCTAGTAGTCCCGACGCTGACGGCCAACATCACGCTCGGCTACTTCGCCGCCGGTCCGACCTACCTCAACGGGCAACTGGACGAGGTCGGCCTCTGGAACCGCGCTCTGACGTTGGCCGAGGTGCAGCAACTCTACGGCTCCGGCACGCCGCCGGGCTATCCCACGTTCTGAGGCCCGCGTGATCGACCTCAGCGACTACTGCTCGCCTGGCACCGGGGTCGACTGCACGGCCGCGATCCGGGCTGCGATCGCCGCCGCCGGCACGGACGGCGCCGTCCAGGTCACGACCGGCGGCACGTACCGGGTTGATTCTCGGATCGACGCGACCGGGCTCCGCGCGTTCATCTCCCGCGATGACGCGGTGTTCGACGGCCGGGCCTGCGAGGACGTGCTCCCGCTGTTCGTGTTCGGTGCCCGCGGCCAGAACTATCTGAGTCAGCGGACCACGGCGACGATCGCGGACAACGACGTTGCCCTCGCCGGCGACGCGGCAGCCGGCGTGGACCGCCTGACCGTCGCCGCGGGGATGACGGTTGTCCCCGGCCAGATTCTCCTGCTGACGACCAAGCGGTACTACCTTGCGACGGGCAATGCCGACGGGCTGTGGAACCAGATCACCAACTTCTACTACCGCGGCGAGATGGCTGAGGTGCTGCGGCAGGACGGCGTGAAGGTGATTCTTCGTGGCCGGCTCCGGGAGAGCTACGAGGCGTCCAAGACGCACGTGTTCCCGCTGCCCGTTCACAAGGGTGTATACAGCGACGTTAACGTGCTCCGTGACTCCGAAGAAGTCATGGGCATGGCGGTGCAGTTCTGCCAGGACTCGAGCCTCGTCCGGCCGATCTGCAACGGCGCCCGCGAGCGAGCGGTCGAGATGGTCTACGGCTGGCGGTCGCGGATCGTCAGCCCATATGTCCGGGACGCCTTCCAGACCACCGACGGCAATAACTACGGCGTCGCGCTCTCGACCTGCCACGAGTGCGATGTGTTCAATCCCGACGTCGACGAGGCCAAGCACGCCGGGGAAGAGGGTGGCTATGAGCACTGCTATGGCTGTCGTTGGGTCGGCGGGACGCTTCGCTCGGCTGATCACGGTGTGGCTGGAGTACCGGCGTTCTGGACGCATCAGAATTCGCGCGGGTCGAAACTGATCGGCGTGCGGGTCGATGGCGGGATTGGTTGGACCGGAATCGACTCGACGGCCGAGGCGTGCGTCGTGCTCGGCAAGACGAACCAGTCGCCGTTCCTGATTCAACCGTCCCAGGACGCGGAATACTACCGCGTTCAGCGGTGCGCGTCGGATGCGGGTACGGGTCAGTACTCCTGGGCCGTGGCCCTTGTGCCAGGCATCACGGTCGGTGAGATCGCCTTCGACGGCGGGGCTCACGGCGGCGGGCTGTTCGGCTGGTTCATCAATGCCGCGCATGAGACGCCGTGGCGAATCCGACACATGAAACTTCAGAACGTGCGGTGGAAGGCGACGACGTCATACACGGCGTCGATCGCTGGTGCCGTCCAGATTGATCGATTCGACGTGAGTCGCGGTCCGGTCCCCGGCGGCGTCTACCTCAACACCGAGGAAGCCCCGGCGGCCGGCTGGTGGCCCGGAAAGGCGGACTCGTGAGCACGATCGACATCAACACGCTCGGGGCGAACCTGGACCGCGGCGCGAACCGCGACCCGCGGGGCCTCGTCGCGATCTGCAAGACGGCGATCGTCGCGGACGTCAAGGAGAACTTCATCCGGTCGGCCGACCCGGACGGCAAGGCGTGGCGGCCGCTCCTGTTTCAGCGGCCCCGCGGCGGGAACCTGCCGCTCCGGGATACGGGCGTGCTGATGGCGTCGGTCACGGCCGCCGGCAAGGGGCACGTGGAGCGCGTGACGAATGTCTCCATCACCGTCGGGACCAATCTGCTTTACGCCGGCATTCATCAGGCCGGCGGCGTGGTTGTTCCGAAGGCGGGCAAGTTCCTCGCCATTCCCAAGACGCGCGAAGCTCAGCGGGCCGGATCGCCGCGGCGATTTTCGCAACCGCTGTTCGCGAAGATCGGCAAACGGGGCGGCGTCCTGGTCGAGTCGAAAACGGGCAAGGTCCAGTACGCCCTGGTCCGCAAGGTCACGATCCCGGCCCGGCCGTTCCTGGGGTTCGGTCGCCGCTTACTGGACAAGCTGAAGCAGTTGGTCGAAGGGTGGCTCGGCGAGCCGTTGGAGAAGTAATGCCGCTGACCGCGCCAACGCTGGTAGTGACGGACCTGGAGACGGGCGGCTTCGTGTCTGCCACGATCTCCGGCGGGGACGCCGGCGCGACGAACACGCTGAGTTACCAGCCGGTCACGGGTGAACTCGGCGGCGCGGCGTGGGTGTCGGCCGGCTCGCGGACCGGCCCCGGATCGCTGACGGTTGACCTCGGGGCGACCGGGCCCTTCTGGTTCAAGGTGGACTCGGTCCTGCTGACCGAGGCGGTCGTGTCGAACCTGGATTATCGGCTCATCACCGACGGCGCGGCCGCGGTGTACGACCGGATCCTCGACGCCGTCCAGGGGCGGATCGCCCTGCTCGGGCTGCCGGACCTGGACGGCGGCTGCGTCCGCCGGCGGGTGCCGTTCCTCGAGTCGGTCACCCTGCCGTGCGCGGTCGTCACCGCGTTCCAGCAGGTGCCGAGTAACGTCAGCCGGAACACGCAGACGGACGGGCTGATCAAGCCGGTGCTGGTCGGCGTGGTCGGCAACTCGGCTCGCAGCGAGGCGGCCGACCCTGACTGGCACGGGTGGATCCAGGCGATCTTCCGGGCGTTTTCCGGCCAGCGGCTGCCGGGCGTGCCGGAGGTACAGACGTGCGAGGTGGTCCCCGGCGTGGTCGGCGACGTCGACCCGGCGGTGACCGACCACCTGCAGGGCGTGCTGACGCTCAACTTCGAGACGCGCGAGGTCCGCGGCTTCGGGACATGAGAGGTGACACATGGCCGGCGTGTACGGGGTCGGGACGAAACTCTGCGTGGCGGACAGCCTGCCGACCAGCCCGAAGCACCTGGACTTCTCGTCCGAGTCGCTGCGGCTGAGCCGCGGGTTCGTCGACACCAACGGGTTCAAGGGGACCCGCACCCGGATGGCCGCCCGCTCGCGGCTGAGCGTCAAGCGGGTCGGCGGGTCGATCACGCTCACGCCGACGCCGGTCGAGCTGGCGTACCTGCTGCCGAAGATCCTCGGGGCGGCCGCCGTCTCGACGACGTACGCCCTCGCCGAGACGCTGCCGACGTTCGACTGCTGGGTGAAGCGCGGGTCCGGCTCGCTCGACCTGTTCAAGTACGCCGGCTGCGGCGTGACCCGGGCGACGTTCGTCGGCCGGGCCGGGCAGGCGCTCGAGCTGACGCTCGACATCATCGCCCAGACCGAGACGCAGGCCGACGCGTCGACCTACCCGGCCGGGGCGATCGACACGACGACCGCCCCGTTCGTGTTCGAGGACCTGCTCTTCTACCTGGCCGCCCTCGGCGAGAAGAAGATCACCGACTTCACCCTCGTCGTCGACAACGCGATCGACGCCGAGCGGTTCCTGAACAGCGCGACGCTCGTCAGCGTCCAGCCGACCGACCGCACGATCACCTGGACGGTGAACGTCCCGTACGGCGACACGCCGACCGCCTACCAGCCGCAGCTCGACTCGACCGGCGCCGGCGTGGCGAGCGTCGCGACGTTCACGAACGGCACGGTGAGCTGCCAGTTCACGTCCACCTACGTGCAGTACGCCGCGGCGTCGCCGACGGTCAACGGCCGCGGCGAGGTCGTCACGCCGCTCGTCGGCGTCGCCCGCGGCACGACCACGGCCAACGACGAACTCAGCGTCACGTTGGACAGCACCCCCTGACCCCGGAGGCCCGCTTGGAGAGCATCTTCGTTCCGTCGGACGGGTTCACCTTCAAGGCGAAAATCGCCCGCCTGCCCGGCGTCCACCCGGGCGGCGTGCTCACGTACCGGCCGGCCGTGCCGCTGGTGCGGCTGCGGTACACCGAGGCGCTCGGGGCGGCCGAGAAGCACGAGGCGGCCTGCACGCTGATTGGCGAGCAGGTCGTGTCGTTCGCCCCGGACGCCGAGGGCGCGAAGCCGGCCCGGATCACGGCGGCGGACGCGGCCCGGCTGCATCCGCCGTTTTTCAATCTGGTCCTCAACTACGTCCTGGGTCTCCAGTGGCCGGAGGGGGAGAAGGACCCGGAGGGAAACTCGCCCGGGCCGTCTGGCTCCTGACGGCCCACCCGGAGGTCGCCACCCGCGATTGTGCGGACTGCCAGCGGTGGCTGTACGACGACCGGGGCAACGTGGAGCGGCGGCCCAAACGCACGGGGCTGCCGGTGGTGCGGCCGGCGGGCACCGACCCGCCGTGCGGGACGTGTCCGAAGGTTCCGAAGGGGTTGGAGCCGAGCCCGGCGAACGCGACGCAGGTGACGGCCCGGGTGCTCCGGTGCGTGGAGCACTACCGGGAGTGCCGGGCGGTCGGGTGGCGGGTGCCGGACGCGGGCGACCCTCTCGTGCGGCATCACGCGGCGGTGATTCGGCAGGTCGAGGACGATGCGGCGGCGAACCGGTTCGG
>JBGAQM010000361.1:0-6245 GCA_044220735.1 Urbifossiella sp.
GCCACCCGGGGCCGCGTCGTTTAGTACCGCAACTCCGCGCCCAGCGACAGCCCCTGCGCCCAAAAGTCGGTCGTGCCGTTGGCCGTGAAGCCGGCCTGGTCGAAGTGCTCCTGCGCCCGCCGGACCCGGCTCCAGTACTGGAACGAGTACCCGGCCGTCAGGTGCAGCGAGTCCGTCGCCCGCCAGCCGAATTTCAGCCCGGCCTCCGGCGCCACCGCGAAATCGCTCTGCCCGTCGTTCGCCGCGACGTTAAGCACCGTCACCGGCGTCAGTCCCAGCAGCCCGCCGTTCGTCAGCCCCGGTACCACGACGCGCGTCCGGGTCACGTCGCGCTCGCTGCTCGTGCCGCCGAGCGCGACCGCCAGTCGGCCCGTCACCGAGAGCCGCCCGAAGTTCGCCGACGGGGCCAGCCCGAGGAGGCCGCCGTTGAAGTCGTTCCGCGTGCGGACGCCGTCGTCGGCCATCACCCGCCCGCCGAACGGTGGCGGGGCGGTGGCACCGAACGTGTCCCACGACGACGCGATCCGGTCGCCGAGGTGCATGTAGCGGTAGCCGACGAGGCCGTCGAGCCGCACCGCGTCGCCGGCCCACAGGTTGCGACGCAGGTGGATGTCGCCGCCGAGGAAGTTGGTGTGCGTCGAGGCGGTCACGGTACCGGCGGTCAGCCCCGGGAAGCCGATCGGCAGCGGCACGGGAAGGATGCCCGTTGTCCCCGGCAGGTTGATCACGGTGGTGCCGTCGGCGACCGCGGCGAACGAGTCCGCCGACGCGCCGAGCATCTCGAACCGCGTCCCGACGCCCCACTTGCCGTCGGCCGCGACCGGCAGGAAGAAGTCGAACCGGAAGCCGGGCCGCAGGTCGTTCACCACCCGCGAGCCGCCGAACAGCACGACCGTGCCCGGCACCCCCGGCGCGCCGGCGAGGGCGGGGCCGAGCAGCGCCGGCCCGGTCGTTACGACCGCCGGCGCGGCCGGCCCCTGCGTCGCCCACAGGAGGAAGTCGATCGACGCGAACCCGACGGCCGAGCACTGCGCCGGCGAGTCGCAGGCGTTCGACGTGTAGCGACCCGGGTCGCGGGTGAAGAACGGCTCGCGTTCCCACCCCGCCGGGATCAGCTCGAACTCCGGCGCGCCGTGGTGCGTTGTGCCGCTCGGGCGGATGACCGGCGCCACCAGCGGGCCGCCGCGCGGCACGACGGTGGCGGTGGTGGAGCGGACGGGCGCGGCGAAGATCGGGTCGGAGAAGTCGCCGGCGGTGCCGGTCGTAGCGGTCGCGCAAACGGCGGCGACCAGCAGGGCGGTGCGGCGCATGAACGGTCCCCCGGAGAGGCGGTGGTACCGGGAGAATCGGCGGCCGCGACAACCCCGGACGACCTCGGACAACCCGAACCCGTCCGATCGCGCGCGAAGCTGCGCAAACCCGCCGCGGGGTAACGGTCGCGCCGGAATGTCCGCCGCGGACCGGCGTCCATACGCTGCCGACGATGCCGTTCCGCGTTTCCCTTCACGGAGGCGACCCGATGTTCCGCCTGTTCACCACCTTCGCCTTCGGCGCGGTCCTCGTCGCCGCCGGCGGCTCCCCCGCCCAGGACGCCAAGGACAAGAAGGCCGACGGCCCCGCTGGCGTCTGGACCCGCGAGGCCGGCGGGTTGGAACTGAAGTTCGACTTCACCGACGCCAAGAAGGGCTTGTTCAAGCTGACCGCGATGAACGGCGACAACGGCGCCGTGGTGGGGTGCAAGTTCACGGTCAAGGACGGCGTGGTGCGGGCGGAGATCAAGGACGTCGAGGAGAAGGGGAACTTCCCGAGCAAGCCGCCGGTCGGGTTCGAGTTCAAGTTCAAGTGGAAGGCGACCGGCGACGCCGCCGAACTCTCCGACCTGGTGGGCGATAACATCGACAACGTCAGGCCGGTCGTCGAGGGCGAGTACAAGCGGGTGAAGGGGAAGAAGGACTGACCGGCGGGTACAATCCCCGCATGAGCAGCGCCGAGAAGTACCTCCGCCCGGAGGTCATCCGCCAGGTGTCGCGGCTGGACCTCCGGGCCAAGTTCATCGTGCAGGGGTTCCTCACCGGGCTCCACGCCAGCCCGTTCCACGGGTTCTCCGTCGAGTTCTCCGAGCACCGCAAGTACACCCCCGGCGACGACCTCAAGACGCTCGACTGGAACGTCTACGCGAAGACCGGCCGGTACTACGTCAAGAAGTACCAGGCCGAGACGAACATGACGGGCTACCTCGTCATGGACCTGTCGCGGTCGATGGACTGGAACGGCCGCGCCGCCGCGAAGGCCGCCGGCGTGCGCCTCGACCGCAACTCGCCGGGTTCCGCCGACGACACGCTGACCAAGTTCGACTACTGCGTATGCCTCGCCGCCGCGCTCGGCTACCTGATGATCCTTCAGCAAGACCCCGTCGGCCTGGTCGCGTTCGACACCAAGCTCGCCACCGTGGTCCCCCCGAAAAGCAAGCGGTCGCAGCTCGGCACGATCCTGTCGGTGCTCGCCAACCTGAAGCCGACCGGCGACACGGACGTGGCCGGCAGCCTGATGCAACTGGCCCCGATGCTACGCGGCAAGAGCCTGGTGATGGTGTTCAGCGACCTCCTCGCCGACCCGGAGCCGGTGCTGCGGAGCCTGTACCGGCTGCGGTACAGCGGCCACGAGGTGATCTTGTTCCACGTCCTCGACGAGCTGGAGGCGAACTTCCCGCTGACGGGGCTGGTGGACTTCGCCGACGTGGAAGGCCCGGATCGGCATCTGGAGGTGGACGCCGCCGGTATCCGCGACGACTACCTGAGCGCCGTGCGCGAGCTACGCGAGACGTACCGGAAGGAGTGCGCCGGGGCGAACATCGACTACGTCCCGATCGACACGTCCGTGGGCTTCGACAAGGCGCTGCTCGACTACCTCCAGATGCGGCAGCGACGGTTCGGGTAGGATGCCAACATGATTACGACCACGTCGCCCACGGTCGCCGTTCTCGCCGGCATCAACGGCGCGGGCAAGACATCGTCGTCGTTCCCAATTCTGACCGGCGCTCTTCGCATCCCCGTGTTCGTGAACGCCGACACGATCGCCCGTGGTCTGAACGCCTTCGACGTGGAATCGGAGTCCGTGAAGGCGGCCCGGATCATGCTCGAACATCTGGACGAGTTGGCCGCGGCGCGACGGAGTTTCGCGTTCGAGACGACGCTCGCGGCACGGACCTACGCCCCCCGTCTCGAAGCACTCAAGGCGGCCGGGTACACGTCTCACCTGCTCTACTTCTGGCTCGACGGCCCGGACGCAGCCATTCGCCGCGTCGCCGAACGAGTTCGTTCCGGCGGGCACCACATTCCCGACGACACGATCCGCCGACGGTACTCCCGAAGCGTCCGCAACTTCCTCGACCTGTACCGCTCGATCGTGACAACGTGGACGGTGTATGATAACAGCGTGGATCACCCGCGGATCCTGGCATTCAACAACAGCGACTACGAGTCGGTAGCGGACCCGGAGCGATGGGATTTGTTCGTGAGGAGTGCGAGCGATGGCTGATACCGCCACCATGCCTACGCCGGAACTGATCGACCACGACCGGATCAACGCGGATCTCGCACGGGCGTTCCGTGAGATCCGGTTGGAACACGCGAGACTCGGCCGCCCCGTGAGCCAGACGCGGGACGGCAAGCTCGTCTGGTTGACGCCGGCCGAGGTGTTCGCCAGCTACGGGCTCGACGAACACGGCAACCCGCCGGCTACTTCCCCTCCACCGTCAGCTTGAACGCCGGGCTCGTCAGCGTCACCATGCCGAACCCGTCGTTCTCCGTCGCCCCCTTCGGCACCGGCTGCACGCCGGTTCGCAACGTCGCGGTCAGATCGTACTCACCGGGGCCGGTCCAGTAGCTGTAGTGCGTGACGCCGCGCGAGCCGCTCTTCAGCTGCTTTACCGCGAACGTGTGACTCTTTCCGGCCTCCAGCTTCAGCTCCTCCGGGATGCGAAACTCCAGCGTCATGGCGATCGGCGGGTCCAGGTTGAACGACCCCGCGCCGGACAGGTTTAGCGTCAGGATCACCGGGTCTCCCGACTTCCACACCGACACCGCCTTGTCGGACGTGTTCTTCAACTCGACCGTCAGGTCCACCGCCGGCGGGGCCGGGAGTGCCTTGCCGCCGAACCCGCCCAGCCCCTTCTTCCCCGGCTTCGCCGCGTCCTCGATCGCCTTCTTGTACGCCTCCGGCGTCAGCGGCGCGGGGTCGAAGGTGTACTTCGCCTTCCCCGTGATCGTTACCGTCAGCGGCACCCCCGGCGGCACCGACTTTCCGCCGCCCTTCGGCTCGTCGGCCGCGGACCCGCCCGCGAAAACCGCTGCCGCCGCCAGGGTTGCCGTCGTCACCACCGCGCGAATCGAGCGGACCATCGCATCCCTCCAACACGGGTCGGGCGAGCACTCCCTGTCCAGACTACGGAACCGGACCGCGCGATTGTCACGAGCTCGTCACGGCCCCCGCGACCGTCGTTCGCCCCGTCCGGGTGTCCCGCCTCCGCGGGGTGCTCTATAGTGACGGGGCGGGGCTCGCGTCCGGTGGCACGTCTCTCACCCGGCGGTGACATGGCCGAGTTGAACCACGAATGCGGCGTCGCCGCCCTCTACCGCCTGCCGGGACCGGTGGACGAGACCCACCCGGTCTGGGGCGGCCACCCGGACCACGCCTCCAAACTGATGCCGCGGCTGCTGCTCGACCTCCAGAACCGCGGCCAGCTCGCCGCCGGGATGAGCACCTACAACCCGAAGCGGGAACAGCTGGTCTCCACGTACAAGGAGATCGGCACGGTCAACGAGGCGTTCCGGGTCAACAACCCGACGAAGTTCGCCGAAATCCTGCGCGAGCACTCGGGGCGGGCGGCCATCGGCCACACCCGGTACGCCACCTGCGGGCCGACCAACCGCCGGTACGCCCAGCCGTTCGAGCGGCGGCACGGCTGCATGTGGAAGTGGTTCGCGTTCGGGTTCAACGGCCAGCTCACGAACTTCGCCGAGCTGCGCGAGCAGCTGCTGAAGAACCACAGCTACCACCTCGCCAAGCAGAACGACACCGAAGTCATCATGCACTACATCGCCCACGAGGTCCGCGGCGACGACCGCCCCGACCTCGTGGACGTGTTCCGCCGCCTCAGCACCAAGTTCGACGGCGCGTACAACATCGTGTTCCTGAACGCGCTGGGCGACATGGTCGTGCTCCGCGACCCGACCGGCCTGCGGCCGATGACGTACTCCGTCGAGGGGACGATGTTCGGGGCCGCGAGCGAGAGCGTGGCCCTGCAAAACCTCGGCTTCCGCAACATCCAGTCGCTCGCCCCCGGCGAGATGATCCTGATCCGCGACGGCAAGCTGACGACCCACCGGTTCGCCGAGCCGCGGCGGCCGAGTCACTGCTTCTTCGAGTGGATCTACTTCGCCAACGTGGCCAGCACGCTGGACGACCGCAGCGTGTACCTCAGCCGGGCGCGGCTCGGGCAAGAACTGGCGAAGCAGGAACTCGCCCTGGGCCGGGTGCCGCTCGACCCGGGCGACACGGTCGTCGTGCCGGTGCCGGACACGGGCAAGGCCGCGGCCGACGCGATGGCGTTCGCGCTCGGCATCCCGAGCGTCGAGGGGCTGATCCGCAACCGGTACATCGGCCGGACGTTCATCGAGGGCGGGTCGCAGCGGTCCGACAAGGTGAAGCAGAAGTTCACCCCGCTGCGCGAGGTGATGGGCGGCAAGCGGGTGCTCCTCGTGGAAGACTCGATCGTCCGCGGTACGACGCTGCAGAGCCTGTTGCGGCACGTCCGCGAGCAGGGCGGGGCGAAGGAGGTCCACGTCCGCGTCGCGTGCCCGCCGATCCTGGCGCCGTGCTTCTACGGCATCGACATGAGCACGGTGAAGGAGCTGTTCGCGCCGCAGTTCATGGCCGGGCTGGTGCCGTCGGTGGCCGAGCAGGACGCGATGGCGGCCGAACTCGGGGCCGACAGCCTGTTCTACCTCCCCGCCGAGTCGATCGCCCGCTGCATCGACCTTCCGGCCGAGAAGCTGTGCCGGGCGTGCATCACCGGCGAGTACCCGACGGCGAACGGGCAGAGGCTGTACCAGCTCGCCCTGCGCACGCACGCCAGCGGCGCCACGCCGTCCGGCCGCACCTACGAGGCGCCCGCGGGGACGTGCCCGCCGGAGCGGGTGAGCGTGTAACGCTCGCTCAAAGGCCGGCCCCGTGAGGGGTCGGAG
>JBGAQM010000362.1:0-6241 GCA_044220735.1 Urbifossiella sp.
ACGCGGCCGAGGGCGTCCACCGGTTCGCGGAGCGCGAGCTGGTGGGCGTGCTGGCCGCGAGCGCCGACTGGGGCGGCCGCGCGGTGGGCGTGGCGGCGGTGCGGTTCGGGGCGCAGCGGGTGGTGATCGAGCTGAGCGCCGCGGGGCTGGCGGGGGCGCCGGTGGCGGTGGCGTTCGAGAACCGCGACGGGGTGATCGCCGCCGAGGTGGCCGCGACCGGGTGGCTGGGGGCGCTGGCGGAGCGGGAGCGGGCGGCGCTGCTGGCGGCGCTGCGCGGGCTGTTCGACATGGGCGCCGCGGCGCGGCTCGGCGACCAGGACCGGACGGCCGAGGCGATCGCGGCGGGGCCGTTCGGGGAGCTGGTGCGGCCGTACCCGTGGGCCGACTGGGTGGCCCGGTGGGAGCCGAAGGCGGACGCCCGGTGAATCGCCTCCGCGCCCGCACCTACTACGCCGTCATCGCCGCCGGCGTCGCGCTCGGCGCGGCGGGCGCGGGCGTACTGGCGGGCGGCGTGAAGGCGGACGGGCGGCGGGTGCTGGCCGACGTGGCGGGCGACCTCGTGGTGCCGGTCGCGGTGATGATGGGCGGCACGTTCGGCGGCCTCGCTGGCGTCGCGGCGGCAGTCGCGCTCGACCGCCGGCGCTGACCGTGAGCCCCCGAATTCCTGAGCCCGGAGCCGAGAATCCGGGGGCTCACGCCCCCGGCTCGCCGCGTGGTTATTCCCCGATCGGCATCCAGTCGGTCACGTCGAACCGGGCGTGCGGGTTGGTGTGCGGGCTGGCCAGCGCCTGGTAGTACGCCGGCTGGCAGCCCGCCAGCATCCCCGCCAGCTCGCCCGGCTTCAGGCACCCCTGCTCGCGGCAGAACATCAGGTCCGTCGCCGCCCCGGACACCGGGATCGTCTGCGCCGCGCTCACCGCCCGCTTCACCACCTCGGCGAACGACTTGCCGGCCTCGCTGTCCGGCACGATCACGAACGTCCGCTGCTCGGCGGCGCTCTCGGCCGGCGGCTGGGCCTTGTCGTGGTAGTCGCGCACCCGGTCGGCCGCGTCCACGTTCCGGGCGCGGCACGCCTGCACCTCCACCTCCGTCACGTCCGTCACCGGCAGCAGGTCGCCCAGGAACGCCGTCGTCTGCTCGACCATCGGGGCCAGCAGCGTCCGCGTCAGGTCGGCGTTGATGCCGCACAGGCTGAGCAGCCCCTTCCGCGGCTCGAGCACCAGCTTCTGGAGGGCGTGCTCGAGCTTCAGCAGGTCGCCCGGCTTGAGCGACTTCACGACGCGGGCGGCGGACCGGTCCATGTGGTTGTCGCCGCTCGGCAGCACCACCTGGAGGGTGTTCGTGGGGTGGATCGTCTGGTTCATCGCGTCCTCGGGCACGGCCACCGGCGTGTCGTTGCCGACCGGCAGGTGCGACAGCGGCGACTCCATGCCGGCGACGAGCTGGTCGAGCCGCGACCGGCAGTACGCCAGCGCCCGCAGCCGCGCCTCCACCTGCCCGCGGAGGGCGCGGTAGAACCGGCCGGTGGCGTCCAGCAAGTCCTCCTGCATCCGCAGGCCGGCGTACCGGCGGAGTTGCTCGAGGAAGTGCCGCATGCTGCGGTTGCCGCGGCCGCCGAAGAAGCTGAACGCGCCGCTCCCGGCCTTGCACGCGTCCATCGCCGACTGCACGTCGGCGCGCGACTGCCGCACCTTCAGGCCGAAGGCGTCGAGCTTCTTGTCGAGGGCGGCGGCGGCGTCGTCGCACAGGCCGACGAGCCGCTTCAGCGCCGCCTCGACGCCGGCGAGGCGGTTGCCGGGGTGCTCCTCCAGCGAGCGGGTCTGCTCGGCGAACTCGTTCCCCCACGCCTCGGCGACGCGGCGGACGCCCTCGTCGAGGGCCTTGCTCAGCCGGCCGCGGCGGACGGTGCTGTCGGCGTCGGACGCGGGCCGCACGCCGATGAACTCGCGGGCCTGCTCCCACGCCCCGCCGGCCCACTTGCCGGCCTCCGACCGCCGGGCGGCGGCCTCGATCTGCCCTTCGAGCCCGTGCAGCCAGCACTCGACCTGGTCGGCGGGCGGGCCTTCCGGGCCGCGCGGGGCGGCGTCCTCGAGCTGCCGCTGCACGGCCTCGGGCCGCAGCCGCGGGTCGCCCATCACCTGCGTCACGGCCAGGTCGATCATCGCCGGGTCGGCCGGGTGGACGTCGGCGCCCCACGCGCGGAGGAGGCGCAGGCAGATTTTCGCCGCCGCGGTGCGGAGGAGCAGCCCGCGCGGGAACCACACGCCGTAGGTGCCGAACCCGCGGAACGGGGTGCGGCCGAACGGCTGCGGGGCCGACCGGACCTGCTCGAGGGCGGCCCCGAGCGGCGTCGTCAGGTCGTGGCTGACGTACCCGGCGAGGTGCGACACGCAGTCGCGGAACGCCTGCCCGGTGCGGTCGGTCATCGGCAGCAGGTACGTCGCCGAGAACGGCAGGCCGGTCCCCTCGACCTTCGGCCCCTCGGGGCCGCCGTAGTGCGCGACGAACGACACCTCGGGGTCGGCGAAGTGGTTCAGCTCGGTGAGCGTGGCGAAGACGTTGGCGAGCTCGTGGTCGGGGCTGCCGGGGTCGGTCGGGGCCGCGGCGTACACGAACGCCGTCACCGGCGCGTCGGGCGCGTTCATCCGCGCCAGCACCCGCCGCACGGCGTACCCGAGGTCGGGCAGCATCCCGCCCGACCCGCCGGTGCCGCTGGCGAACACGTACACCCGCGGCGCCCCGTCGCGCGCCAGCAGGCCGGTCTGGTCGGCCGACTGCGTGATCGACTCGGGGTGCGTGGCGATCTGCAGCTCGCGGCGCATCCGGGTGACGAACCGGAGGTAGTTGTCGCAGAACGCCAGCCGGCCGAGCGCCCGCTGCCCGCCCACCTGGAGCGTGCGCGGGATCGAGTACAGCTTCTCGCGCGGCAGCCAGTCGAGAATCTGGTCGAGCTGCCGGCGGCGGTAGCCGGTCACCGGCTGGAGCGGGACCGGGAACACCTCGTCGGGCGAGAGCGCCACGTCGGGCGGCGCGGCCACGGCCTTCGCGGCGGCGTCGGGGTCGCAGTCCACGTACAGGAAGCGGAACGCCGGCACCTGCCCCACGTCGCCGAGGCGGTCGATGAGGCGGCAGCGGATTTCCTGCAGCGCCCGCCGGCCGAAGCTGCCGACGCCGATGAGCACCGTCGGCCGCAGGACGCCGACCTCCTTCATCGGCACCGACGCGGACAGCAGGTGGTCCTCGTCGATCTCCGCGACGGGGGCGGCCTTCCGCGACGCGGGGCGGTCGAGTACGGCGGCCCCGCCGCGCGACGTGGCGCGGGGGGTCAGGTCCACGTCGTGGGCCGTCTTGCGGGCCTTCGCCCACGAGGCGGGGTCGGTGACGGCCGGGCCGGTCGGGGGCGGCCTTCTTCGACGGGCGCTCGAGCACGGCGACGCCGCCGCGCGACGTGGCGCGGGGGGTCAGGTCCACGTCGTGCGCCGTCTTGCGGGCCTTGGCCCACGCGGCCGGGTCGGTGACCGCCGGGCCGGTGCCGCCGCTGCTCTCGCCGGAGCGGGTCGCGCCGGACAGCGCCCGGATGAACGCCGTGCACGTCGGGAAGCGCTCGTCGGGGTTCTTGGCCAGCGCCCGCGCCACCGCCGGCCGGTCGAACTCGGGGATGGCGCTGAGGTCCGGCGGCTCCGTCATGTGCTGGAGCGCGAGCTGGCGGATGTTCCGGCCGTTGAACGGCTTCTTCCCCGAGATCAGCTCGCAGTACACGACGGCCAGGCTGTACTGGTCCGAGTGCCGGCTCACCTTGTTGGAGTACGTCTCCGGCGCGGCGTACACCGGCGTCACGCCGCCCATCAGGCCGGAGCTGCTGGAGCGCTCGAGCTGCTTGACGAGGCCGAAGTCGGCGACCTTCACCCGGTCGGCGACGGTGAACAGGTTCTTCGGCTTCACGTCGAGGTGCTGGAGGTTGTGCTTCTCGATGAGGTGGTCGAGGCCGACGGCGGCGTCGTCGAGGTAGCCGAGGAGGACGTCGCGCGGGATGCCGGGGCGGCCGGCCGCCTGGTACTCGCACAGCACGTCGTGCAGGTTGCGGTCGGCGAGCTCCATGACGATCAGGAGTTCGCCGCCGATCTCGCGGATCTGCTCGATGGAGAGGAGGAACGGGTGGCGGGCCTCCTTCACGCGCTCGAGCGCCTTGAACTCCTGGAGGGCGCGGGCGTCGTCGCCGTCGAGCGAGTTGAGGTTGCCGTAGACGAACTTGATGGCCTTGTCGATGCCGCCCGGGGCGACGCACTTCCACACCTCGCCGAACCCGCCGGTGCCGATCGGCTCGACGAGCCGGTAACCCGGGATCGGTTCGGTGTCGGGTTCGCGCATCCAATTCATCGCGGGCCACCTGGGGGGAAGCCGGGCGCCGGGGCGGACGGACCGGAGTGAGTCGTCTGAACCGTAATTCACACCCGGGGCGAAGTCCAATCCGGGGGCGTTGGCGGCGCGGGATTTGCGCCGCGGGGCGTACAACGAGTTGAGGGCGGACGTGAAACGGCGGGCCGCCGCGGCGCGACGCCGTGAGCGGCAACTCGGGTGGATACGTTGCCGCTTGCGGCTTCGCGCTTCGAAACGCGAAGCCGCCAAGCGTTCGCTCGGCTGGTTACGTTGCCGCTTGCGTCTCCGCGCCGCGGCGCCGACCCGCCCCCCAAACCTCCCGGGTTCCCCAATGCACGCCCGCCACTACGCCACCGGCGAGCCGCTCGAACTCACCCTCGCCGGCGGCCGCATCGCGGCGGTCCGCCCCTCGACCGCTGCCCCGACGTGCTGGGTGGCGCCGAGCTTCTTCGACCCGCAGATCAACGGCGCCCTCGGCGTCGGCTTCGTCGCCCCCACGCTGACGGCCGACGGCGTCCGCAGGGTGGCCGCGGAGTGCCGGCGGCACGGCATCGGCGGCTTCCTCCCCACGCTCATCACCGCGGGCTTCGACGCGCTGCGCCACGGGTTCGCCACCCTCGCCGCGGCCCGCGCCGCCGACCCGGACCTGGCGCGGGCGATCCCCGGCTACCACCTCGAAGGCCCGTACCTGTCGGGCGAGGACGGCCCGCGCGGCGCCCACCCGCGGGTACACGTCCGCGACCCCGACTGGGACGAGTTCCGCCGCCTCCAGGACGCCGCCGACGGGCGCATCCTCATGGTCACGGTCGCGCCGGAGCGCCCGGGCGCGATCCCGTTCGTCGAGCACCTGAGCGCCGCCGGCGTGGTGGTGGCGATCGGCCACACCGCGGCCACGACCGAGCAGTTGCGTGCCGCCGCGGCCGCGGGGGCGCGGACGAGCACGCACCTCGGCAACGGCGCCCACGCACTGCTGCCGCGGCACCCGAACTACATCTGGGACCAGCTCGCCGACGACCGGCTGTGGATGAGCGTCATCCCCGACGGGCACCACCTGCCGGCGGCGGTCGTGAAGTGCCTGGTGCGGGCGAAGGGCGTGGCGCGGACGCTCGTGACGTGCGACGCGAGCAGCCTGGCGGGGATGCCGCTGGGCCGCTACCGCGAGTGGGGCACCGACCTGGAGGTGCTGCCGTCGGGGAAGGTGGTGCTGGCCGGCACGCCGTACCTCGCGGGCAGCGGCCACTTCACCGACCGCTGCGTCGGCACGCTGGTCCGCGACGCGGGCGTGTCGCTGGCGGAGGCCGTGGACATGGCGGCGGTGCGGCCGCGCGAGCTGCTGGGGCTGCCGGTGCCGCGGCTGGCGGTCGGGGAGGACGTGGTGGTGTTCGACTGGGAGCCGGGGGGCGAGGTGATCGTGCGGGAATGCTGAAAGCCCGGGGGCGGCCGCCCCCGGGCTTTCGCGCCGTTCACGTCACCGGGTCGCGGTTCAGTTCTGCGGCACCGGCATCGGCATCGGCGCCGGCCGCCCCTGGGCGAGGCGCCCGCTGGCGCGGTACACCCACGTCTCGGACGGGCCGTTCCGCGTGTCCGGGCGGATGTCGGTCGGCTCCGGCCGGTTGTCGTCGGTCGGGCGGATGAAGTCGAGCCGCAGCGTCTTGCGGGTCACCAGCGGGGGCGGCGCGTTGGCCCCGGCGCCCGGCGCCGCCTGCTGCGTCGCCACGCCGTTCGAGAGCCCGGAGACGAAGACCGAGAACTGCGCCACCCGCGGGGCGCGCTCGGCCATGTTCGTCCAGATCGCCAGCCCGGAGACGAGCTTCGGGAAGGCGTCCGGCAGGCTCGGCGGGATCGGCCGGCGGCTGATCTGGAT
>JBGAQM010000363.1:0-6238 GCA_044220735.1 Urbifossiella sp.
TGATGCCCCGGGCGGCGCGGGGTACACTGGACCGGAGAACCCGCCCCCCCGAGTCCGCGGATGCCACCGCCCCCCGCCGCACCCGACCCGCCCGCCCCGTCGGGCGACACCATGACCGTTGTTCGCCCGCCGGCGGAGGACGACCGCCCGCCCGTGTCCGTCGGCTGGCAGGCCGCGCTCCTCACCGTCACCGCGGCCGGGTGCCCGCGGCCGGAGGGGGGCGCGCTGCCGTCGGGCCTGGCGCTCGTCGCCCTCGAGCGCTGGATCGAAGACAACCGCGACCGGATCGACGTCGGCGAGTACAAGCTGCTGGAGCGGATCGGCACGGGGGCGTTCGGGTCGGTGTGGGAGGGGCAAAACTTCCACACCGGCGAGCACGTCGCCGTCAAGTTCCTCACCGCCGGCGACGACCGGTGGGAGGCCATGCTCGGCGAGGTCAAGCACCTGCTGGCGCTCGAGGGGACGGGCGGCATCGTCACCGTGAAGGCGGTCCGCAAGGGGAACGCGTCCCAGCCGCCGCACTACGTCATGCCGCTGGCCAACGCCGGCTCCCTCGCCGGCGTGGTGACGGAGGCGAAGGCGACCGCCCGGCCGGGCGAGGCGGTCGTCCCGGTCGCGGAGGCGGTGCGGGTGTTCACCCGCGTCGCCGAGGCGCTCGCCGCCGTCCACCGCCGCGGCATCTACCACTGCGACCTGAAGCCGAACAACGTCCTCCTCCACCGCGCCGACCCCGGCCGGCCGCCGCAGCCGCTCATCGCCGACTTCGGCCAGGCGCACCTCGCCACCGACGACACGCCCGCCCTGGGCACGTTCTTCTACATGCCGCCGGACCAGGCCGACGCCGCGCTGAAGAACGCCCGCCCCGACAGCTCGTGGGACGTGTACGCCCTCGGCGCCCTGATGTACGAGCTGCTCGTCGGCGTGCCGCCGCGGCGCGAGGACCACATCCTCAAGTCGATCCGCGGGACCGAGCACCTCGCCACGAAGCTGACCGCGTACCGCGACGGGGTGACGGCCGCGAAGCCGCCCGTCGCCCACCGGCCGCTCGTGGATTCGCTCCTGGCCGACGTCATCGACCGGTGCCTGGCGACCGACCCGGCGGCGCGGCCGCGCGACGCCGGCGAGGTGGTCGAGTTGCTGAAGACGCGGGCGTGGTGGCGGCAGGTCCGCGGGCCGCTCGCGGTCGGGGCGGTCGCCACGTTCCTGTTCGTCGGGCTCATCGCCACCGTCAGCGCCGTCGCCGCCGACGGGGTGTACCGGAACACGACCGAGGAGGTCGGCCGCGAGATCGACGGCAGCCTCACCCGCACCGCGTGGTACGGCAAGGGCGCGGTCGAACGGGCGCTGCAGGACCACGTCGCGTTCGTGGAGGAGCACGGGCGGGTGAAGCCGTAACTCCGCGACCGGCTGACGGCGGCCGCGACGGCCGCCGCGGCCGCCGGGGGCGACGCGGCCCGCGCCCACGACCTCGTCCCCGACCGGGCGGCGTTCGACGAGTTCGTCGCGCACGTCCACACGGACGCGCAGAGGCGGTGGCCGGCGGTCGAGGGGCGCACGGCGGCGCTCCTGCTCGTGGCCGGCGACACCCCGGCCGGCGGCCCGGCGCGCGGGTTCACGCTCGCGCGGGAGAAGGCCGGCGTGCCGTCCGCCGTCGACCGCGCCGACCCGCAGCAGCGGCCGAACTACCGGACCGAGTGGTCGTTCCGCGACTACTTCACCGCCGCCGGGAACCGGTTCGACGAGCAGGACCGGCCGCACCCCGTCGTCCGCCGCACGCACCTGTCGCACACGTACCAGTCGCGCCGCGACGGGAGCTGGCGGCTCGACGTGGTGTCGCCGGTGTGGTCGGCCGACGGCCGCGTCGTGGCGCTGCTGTCGGTCGGGCTCGACGTGAACCAGCACCTCCGCAACCTGATCGACATGCCGGACCACCTGCTGGCCGACCGGCAGGAGATCGCCAAGGCGCTGGACGCGTTCGTCGTCAACGACCGCGGGGCGTGGGTGTGGCACGAGGACGGCATGGCCGCCCTGGAGGCCGACGCCGCCCGGAACGTCCACCGCGACCCCGAGAACCTGACCGCCCTGGCCCGCCGCCGCGCCCCGGAGCTCGGCCGCCACCCGGACGACCTGGTCCCGTGGGCGTCGATCGACGCGGGCATGGCCGACGGCCCCGACAAGTACGTGGACCCGGTGTCCCTCGGCACGCCGGCCGGCGGGGCGCATCTGCTGTCGCACACGCTCACGTTCCGCCCGTACGCCCACAGCCGGTACGAGGACGCCCGCGGCCGGGTCTGGGGGTTCGTGGCGCAGGTGCCGGAGGAGACGGCGCTGGCCCCGGTCGAGCGGCTGAAGGGGCGGCTGACGTGGGCCGGGTCGGTGCTCGTCGCCGCGCTCGCGGCGCTGGCGCTGGGGCTGTGGGTGTGGCTGTTCCGCCTCCTCCGCGGGTGGGAGTTCGCGGGTTGACGGCGTGGGCCGGTTTCGAACCGGCCCGGCCGCACACGGCCGGCTGGAAACCGGCCCCACGTCCCGGGACGCCCGTCGCGCCGGCCGTACTATTGTGGGTGTGGCTGTTCCGCCTCCGCGGGTGGGAGTTCGCGGGTCATGGCTGAGCTGGAAGCGATCACCAACATCCAGGCGACCAAGGACAAGCCGAAGGTCCAGGCGGCGCTGTACACTCGCCGCTTCCCCCTCGCCGCCGGCAAGCAGTACCGCCTCGGCCGGGACGAGGCCAAGATGGACCTCGCCGTCCCGCAGGACGACCAGGTGTCGCGGTACTACGCCAACGTCACGTTCGACGCCGGCAAGCTCCACGTCGAGCGCCGCGGGCCGGTCATGCCCGAGTACCCGGACGCCCCCGTCAACAAGATCGTCGTCCGCGACCCGAAGGCCCGCGACCGGTTCCTCGACGTCACCGGCTGGGACGTGGGGCCGGGTGAGTCGTTCTGGATCGGGCAGACGCAGTTCGTCCTCCACGGCGACAACGACAGCAGCCCGCCGCCGGCGATCGACGGCACCGTCGTGGCCCGGCAGGAGGAGCGGACGCGGGCGCAGCTGGAGGACATCGCCTTCGCCAGCCCCGCGGCCGTGCTCAAGGCGCTGGAGCAACTGCCGAGCACGATCCGCGCGGCGGTGAACGAGCAGGGGCTGTTCCGGCAGATGCTCCAGGTGGTGATGAAGGCGCTGCCGCAGGCCGACGCCGCGGGCGTCGTGCGCATCCCGCCCGAGACGCCGGCCGGGGAGCGGCGGCTGGCCGTGGTCGAGGCGAACGTCGGTCCGAAGGCGGTGCTCGCCGGCGGGTTCGTGCCGTCGCGGCGGCTGGCGTACAAGGCGATCGTCGAGAGCCGCCGCAGTTGCCTGCACTGCTGGTCGGCGGACACGGCCGAGGCCGGCAGCGGCCACGAGATGACCCTCGCCGCCCCGCAGGCCACCGCCAACCAGACGCCGTGGGCCATCTGCACCCCGTTCCAGGACGACTCGAAGTTCGCGCTGTACGTGTCCGGCCGCGTCACCGGCAACTGGGCGGCGCTCGGCAAGCCCGGGCAGGACAAGCTCGTCCGCGACCTGGAGCAGTGCCAGAAGACGGCCGAGCTGATCGTCAGCCTGATCGAGACGACGCTGCGGATGAACCGGCTGGCGAAGCAGAACAGCTTCATCCGCCAGGCGTGGCACCGCGAGCTGTGGCCGCTGATGGAGCAGCCGGAGAAGCTGGAGGCGGTGCTCGCCCCGCAGGTGAAGGAAGTGACGATCCTGTTCTGCGACCTGCGCGGGTACTCGAGCGACGTGTGGCGCACGAAGGACGACCTGGCCGGGGCGTGGGACAAGATTTCGCTCGCGCTCGACACGATGAGCAGCACGGTGACGGACTTCGGCGGCGTGGTGAGCGGGTTCCGGGGCGACGCGGTGCTGGCGTTCTGGGGCTGGCCCGACCCGAAGGACCGGCAGGTGGAATCGACGTGCCAGGCGGCGTTCCGCATCTGGAGCCGGCTGGTGCAGCGGAACATGAAGTGCGGCCTGGGCGTGACGCACGGCCCGACCCTCGCCGGCCGGCTGGGGTCGCACGACCTGGCGGTCGTGGACCTGTACGGCCCGGTGGTGAACCTGGCGTTCCGGCTGGAGTCGATGACGAAGGCGTTCGGCGTGGGCGTGATCGTGAGCCAGCCGGTGGCCGACCGGCTCGGGGCCGGCGGGAAGCTGCGGACGCGGTCGCTCGGGCTGGTTATCGCCAAGGGGTTCCCCGACCCGGTGCCGGCGTTCGAGCTGTACTCGACCGACACGCCGTCGATCCAGGACTTCCAGCGGCCGACGTGGCAGGCGGCGGTGGACCTGTTCATCGCCGGGGCGTGGGCCGACGCCTACCGGGCGCTGGAGGAGTCGTTCCCCGACGACCTCGCCAGCCAGTGCCTGCGGCGGGTGATGAACAAGCTCGGCACCGGCGACGACGAACTCGCCCCGCCGCCCGACTGGGCGGAGCACCGCTCGTTCGTGCCGGTCGAACCGTGACGGCCCGGCTGGTGTCTCAAGCCCGGGGACGGCCGTCCCCGGGCTTCTGTCGTTTGAGGAGCGTGTGACATGGCCGACCGCCCGAAGTGGTTCCAGACGACCGCGATCGACTACCCGAACAGCCGGCCGCACATCGGCACGGCGTTCGAGAAGGTCGGCGCCGACGTGCAGGCCCGCTACCGGCGGATGGAAGGGTACGACGTGTTCTTCCTCATGGGGAACGACGAGAACACGCTGAAGGTCGCCGACCGCGCGAAGGAACTGGGGTTGGAGCCGCAGGCGTACTGCGACGACATGGCCCGCCAGTTCCGCGAGGTGTGGGACGCGCTCGACATCAGCTACGACGTGTTCGTGCAGACGAGCAGCGAGCGGCACAAGGCCTGCGCCCGCAAGTTCGCGCAGCAGGTGTACGACAACGGCCACATCTACAAGGGGAGCTACGAGGGGTGGTTCTGCCCCGGGTGCGAGGAGTTCAAGAGCAACAAGGTCCACGACGAGAACGCCGGCCTGTGCCCGAACCACAAGCGGCCGCTGGTGAAGCGGACCGAGCCGTGCTGGCTGTTCCGCCTGAGTTCGTTCAAGGACCGGCTACTGGCGTACCTGAAGGACAACCCCGGGTTCGTGCAGCCGGACAGCCGCCGCAACGAGATGATCGGGTTCATCGAGGCCGAGGGGCTCGAAGACCTGAACATCTCGCGGCTCGGCGAGGCGTGGGGCGTGCGGCTGCCGTTCGACCCGGACTTCACCATCTACGTCTGGTTCGACGCGCTGCTGACGTACATCACCGGCATCGGCTACGCCGACGACCCCGAGCTATTCGCGCGGCTGTGGCCGTGCGACGTTCATTTCATCGGCAAGGACATCACGCGGTTCCACGCCCACATCTGGCCGGCGATGCTGTGGGCCGCCGGGCTCGAAGCGCCGCGGCTGGTGTTCAGCCACGGGTTCGTGAACAACAACGGCGAGAAGATGGGGAAGACGCTCGGCAACATCGTGGACCCGGTGGAGCTGATCGCCAAGTCGAGTTCGGACGCCTACCGCTACTTCTTCATGCGCGAGTGCCCGTACCCGTCGGACGGCGACTACAGCGGCCAGCGCTACGAAGAGGTGTACAACTCGGAGCTGGCGAACAACCTCGGGAACATGCTCAGTCGCGCGCTGACGCTCATCAGCAAGAACTACGGAGGCGTGCTAAATGGGACCGCCGGATGGGCGATCGATCCGAACGGGTGGCTGATGGATCAAGGTAAGCCGAAGTCAGGTTGGATTCCCGAAGCGCCATCTTTCCTGGAACTCCTCCTCAGCGACGACGGCCCCGCGCTCGATCCGCTAATGCCGTTCTTGGACCAACTGGCGGCGTATGTCAAGATGGCGGTTGAGGACTGCCGGTACAGCACCGCGCTGACGGGCATCGTTCAAGACTTCTTGACGCCCACCAATCAATACCTCGAGCGCCATGCCCCGTGGAAGTTGGTGAAGACCGATAAGGAGAAGGCAAAGGTAATCCTCTTCGAAACCGCCCAGCGTCTTCGGATTGCAGCCATCCTGCTGAAGCCGTTCATCCCCCGCGCGGCCGAGGCTATCTACACGAGCTTTAACTTTTCGAAGCCGTGGGCCGAGGTCTGCTACGACGACACCGCCGTGCTGTCGGCGCAGCCGGACGACCTGCGGGTGACGGCGGAAGTCGTGGACGGGAAGCCGAAGCCGCTGTTCCCGCGCATCGGATAAAGCCAGTCGA
>JBGAQM010000364.1:0-6629 GCA_044220735.1 Urbifossiella sp.
GGCCTACGTCAGCCTCCACCGCGTGGAGGCGAACGACCGGTTCGACTACGAGCGGCCGTACTTCGCCGGGTCGCAGCACGCCCCGTTCCGCCCGTTCGGCGACGCCCTCGGCGACCTCCGGCCGGTGCGCTCGCTCGACGCCCTGAACGACCGCCGGGCCGTCCTCGCCGGCCTCGACCGGATGCGCCGCGAACTCGACGCAACGGGTCAGGCGGCGGCGCTCGACCGCTTCCAGGCGCGGGCGCTGGAGTTGGTCACGTCGCCGCAGGCCCGCGACGCCTTCGACCTGTCGAAGGAGCCGCGGCGGAACATCGACCGCTACGGCCGCGGCAAGTACACGCACCAGACGGTAAAGTCGCTCGTCTACGACTGGGACGTGAAGCCGTTCATCCTCGCCCGTCGCCTGGTCGAGGCCGGGGTGCGGGTGGTGACGGTGCAGGTCGGCAGCTGGGACCACCACAGCGGGGCCGAGTCGGACATCTTCCTGTCGTACCGCATGTGCCTGCCGGCGCTCGACCGCAGCGTATGGGCGCTGGTGACCGACCTGGAGGAGCGCGGCCTGCTCGACGACACGCTGGTGGTGGTTCTCGGCGAGTTCGGGCGGACGCCGAAGGTGACGTACCCCGGCCCCGGCCGCGAGCACTGGGCCGACGCCGGCAGCGCGATCGTGTTCGGCGGCGGGATGAGGGTGGGGCAGGTCGTCGGCCGGACCGACGCGCGGGCGGAGCGGTCGGTGAGCGGGACGATGACGTTCCAGAACGTGGTGGGAACGATCTACCACACCCTTGGGATCGACCCCGTTACGGCGTCGCTGCCGGACTTCGGCGGCCGGCCGACGTACCTGCTGGACCAGGGCCGGCCGATCCCCGAGTTGCTGTGACGGGCGACCCGCCCCACGCCGCCGTCGCGCGGGTCACGCTGGCGGCCGCGGCCGGCTGGGGCTCACCGCCCGACACGCCAGGATCGGGCGGATCACCTCGCCGCTCACGTCCGTCAGGCGGAAGTCGCGGCCGCTGTGGCGGTACGTCAGCTTCTCGTGGTCCAGGCCCATCAGGTGCAGGATCGTCGCGTGCAGGTCGTGGACGCTCACCCGGCCGTCCACGGCGCGGAAGCCGAACTCGTCCGTCGCCCCGTGGGCGATGCCGCCCTTCACCCCGCCGCCGGCGAGGCACAGCGTGAACCCGTAGTGGTTGTGGTCGCGGCCGTCGCCGGCCTCGCTCACCGGCGTGCGGCCGAACTCGCCGCCCCACAGCACCAGCGTCTCGTCGAGCAGCCCGCGCTGCTTCAGGTCGCGGAGCAGCGCCGCCACCGGGCGGTCGATCTCGCCGCACTTCTTCTGCAACTCGGTGTTGATCCGCGCGTGGTGGTCCCAGCCGCCGTTCGACACCTGCACCACCCGCACCCCGCGCTCGACGAGCCGCCGCGCGAGCAGGCACGCGGTGGCGAACTCGCCGGGGCCGTACATCTCGCGCACCTTCGTGGGCTCGCGGCGGGCGTCGAAGGCGTCGCCGGCCGCGGCCTGCATGCGGAACGCCGTCTCCATCGCCCGCACCCGCGCTTCGAGCTGCGGGTCGTGGCCGTTGTCGGCGGCGTGGGCGCGGTTGAGCGCCTGGATCGCGTCGAGTTGCCGGCGCTGGCGGTCGGGCGTGAGGTCGGGGTTGCGGAGGTGGCGGATCATCCGCTCCGGGTCGGGCGACTGCGTGCTCACCCGCGTCGCCTGATACTCGCCCGGCAGGTAGCCGGGGCGCTCGAAGCCGGCTTGCCCGAAGCCGTTGCCGAACGACACGAACCCCGGAAGGTCGTCGGTCTCGGCGCCGAGGCCGTAGCTCACCCACGCGCCGACGCCGGGGTGAACGGCGTCCGTGCGGCCGGTGGCGAGGAAGTTCGCGGCCGGCGAGTGGTTCGGGTTGACGGCGTGAACCGCCCGCAGCACGCACAGGTCGTCGGCGCAGTTGCGAAGGTTCGGAAGCAGGTCGCTGACCGGCAGGCCGCTGCGGCCGCCGGGCCGAAACGCGAACGGCGACGGCATCAGGCCGTTCGTGACGCGCTCGGTGCGGAGGTCGGCGCTGGGCGGCCGCTGTCCGGCGTGGCGGGCGATTTCGGGCTTGGGGTCGAACGTGTCGAGGTGGCTCGGCCCACCGGCCATGAACAGGACGATGAGCCGCTTCGCCCGCGGGCGGAAGTGCGGCGCCTTCGGCGCGGCGACGGCGTCGCCGAGGAAGCTCGACAGCCCGAGGAGGCCGACGCTGCCGCCGAGTTGGCGGAGGGCGGCGCGGCGGGTGAGGTCGTGCGGGGTCATGCGGGGCCGTTCGGTGTGGGGCCGGTTTCCAACCGGCCGGCTCGGCTCGGCTCAGGTTCGTAGCCGGGGGGCGTCGGCGTGTAGCCCCGGGTGGAACCCGGGGCGGGCGTCGGCGTGGTTCGTGGGGGTGACGCACATCGGGCACCGCCCACGCCGCCCCGGGTTCCACCCGGGGCTACACGCCGTCGTGCTCCCGCACTCCAAGCCCCGAGCCGGCCGGTTGGAAACCGGCCCCACGTCAGTTCAAATACAGGAACTCGTTACTCGCCAGCAGCGCCTGGGCGAGTACGTCCCACGCCGCCGGCTCGCCGGCCAGCGCCACCCCCGCCGCGACCTCCGCTTCGCTCGGGTCACGCAGCAGCACGCGGCGGTACAGCAGCCGCACCACGTCGCGCGGCGCGTCCGCGTCCCGCGCCGCCGGCCGCGCCACCCCGGCGGCGGCACTCCGCACGAACGGGCTGTTCAGGAAGTACAGCTGTTGCAGCGGCGTCACCGTCGGCTCGCGCTTCTCGCCGTGGGCCTTCGGGTCGGGCAGGTCGAACAGCCGGTGCACGTCCGACGCCCGCTGCCGGCTCACCTTCCCGTAGACCGTGCGGCGCACCGCGAACGGCCCGTCGAGGTCGTCGGACGGGCCGCCGCCGCGCAGGTCGAGCCGGCCGCTCACCTGGAGCATCGCGTCGCGCCACCCTTCCACTTCGAGCCGCTTCCGGTGGGCGCGCCACAGCCAGCGGTTGTCGGCGTCGCGGCGGGCGGCCTCGTCGTCGTGCCGGCTCGCCTGTCTATACGTCGCCGACAGCACCAACTCGCGCACGAGCCACTTCACCGACCAGCCGTTGGCGACAAACCGCGCCGCCAGGTCGTCGAGCAGGTCGGCGTGCGACGGCGGGTCGCCGAGGGCGCCGAAGTTGCTCGGCGTGGCGACCAGCGGCCGGCCGATCACCCAACCCCAGACGCGGTTCACGAACACGCGGGCCGTCAGGCCGCGGGCGTCGGTCACGATCGCCTCTGCCAGCTCGCGCCGGCCGCTCCCCGCGCGGAACGGCTCGGGCTCGGCCGGCGACAGCACCCGCAGGAACCGCCGCGGCACCGGCGCCGGCCCCGTCTTCATCGGGTTGCCGCGCACGAACACCGGCAGGTCGCGCATCTCCTTCGGCTTGAAGGTCAGGCTCGTCCACGCCTCGCCGTCGGCCGTCACCCACGTCCCCGCGTCGCGGACGGCCGGCGCCAGCGGGCCGTCGTAGAGCTTCTTCTCGCGCTCCTTCAGCGCCGTTACCTCGGCGTCGTACTTCTTCGCGTCGCGCTCGAACGGCGCCGGGTCGCGGCCCTCCTTCATCGCGGTGTTGCGCAGCTCCTTCGCGTATCCCGCCTTCATCCCCGCCTCCGACAGCCGCAGCCGCACCGTGCTCATCGCCTCGGTGTCGGCGTCCGGGTCGGCGATCAGCGGCCGCTCGACCAGCTGCGTGTTCGCCATCACGCCGGCGAGGGCGTAGTAGTCCTCGGCCGTCACCGGGTCGAACTTGTGGTCGTGGCAGCGGGCGCAGGCCACCGTGAGGCCCAGGAACCCGCGCGTGACGGCGTCCACCCGCTCGTCCCACTCGTCGGCGACGATGCCGGCGATCACGTCAGGGGCGAGCTTTGGTTCCTTGTGGTACACCGGCGACAGGCCGAGGAACCCGAGCGCCGCGAGGTCGGCGGGCTCCAACCCCGGCAGCAGGTCGGCGGCGAGCTGGCGGCGGACGAAGTCGTCGAACGGCACGTCGGCGTTGAACGCAGCGATGACCCAGTCGCGGTAGCGGTACGGGAACCGCGGCGGCCGGCACGTGTTTTCGCTCGTCGAGTGGTCCTCGGCGTAGCGGGCCACGTCGAGCCAGTGCCGCGCCCACTTCTCGCCGAACCGCGGCGATGCGAGGAGCTCGTCCACGAGCCGCTCGTAGGCGTCGGGCCACTGGTCGGCCGCGAAGGCTTCCACCTGCTCGATCGTTGGTGGCAGGCCGATGAGGTCGAAGGACACGCGCCGGGCGAGCGTGCGGCGGTCGGCCGGCGGCGCGGGGCGGAACTTCTGCTCGTCGAGCTTGGCGAGGATGAAGTGATCGTGCCGGCGGGCCGGCCAGTCGCGTTGCGAGGTCGTCGGGAGCGGGTACTCGCGGAGCGGCCGGAACGACCAGAACTGCTTCCCCGCCGCCAGGTCGCGCACGGCCGGCCCGGCCTGCGGGGCCTTCTTTTCCGGCAGCGCGGCGCCCGCCTTCACCCACGCCCGCAGGTCGTTCACGGCACGCTCGGGGAGCTTCCCCTTGGGCGGCATCGCCGGCGCGGCGGGGTGGTACTCGACCGCCTTCAGCAACAGACTTCCCACGTCCTTCGCCCGACCGCGGGCCCGGTGTCACCGCCCTTGCGGATGCCGTCGGGGGTGTCGAGGGTGAGGCCGCCTTTGCTCTTCTTCGCGGCCGCGGAGTGGCACGAGTAGCAGTGCTCGGCGAGGACGGGGCGGACCTTCGTCTCGAAGAAGTCGGCGTCGTCGGCGCGCGCGGCGGCCGGCAGGGCGACGAGGACGAGGGCGGCCGCGAGCCGGGGCATGAAGCGGGTTCGTGAGGAGGGTGGGGGCGGGTAGGGGAAGTGTACCACGCTTCGCCGCGGGGGGCGAGTGCGCGGCGGTGCGGCTCGCGGTAACGCAGAAGCGGTGCGGGGAGAGCGTGGTGCCGGTCTTCCCCGTAAGTAGTTCGCCCCCTCACCCCGCGTGCTTCGCCGCGACCCTCTCCCCCGAGGGGAGAGGGTGGGCGTGGTCGGCCGCCATCACGGGCGGGCATCGACCCGCGGACGCAGGCGTGTGGTTACCCGCCCGTGACAGGAGTCGTCCGCCTCCCACCCTCTCCCCTCGGGGGAGAGGGTCGCGGCGAAGCACGCGGGGTGAGGGGGTTAGCCACGATTGATGGAGCCCAACAACCACGTCCGCAACCCAGACAACCTGCGAGTCACGGTCGCCCCGCGGCGGTGTCGAGGAACACCACGCACGACGGGTTGCCGACCGGCGTGTACTGCCCCGTGAACGCGAGCCCGCCGGTCGCGCGGTCCACGCGGAACACCGCCACGTTGTCGCCGCGCTGGTTGCAGCAGTACAGGAACCGGTTCGACGGGTCGAAGGCGAAGCTGCGCGGGTAGTTGCCGCGCGTCCACTCGTCGGCGGCGTGCGTCAGCGTGCCGTCCGCGCCCACCGCGAAGACGCCGATGCTGTCGTGCAGCCGGTTGCCGACGTACACGAACCGGCCGTCGGCCGACACCAGGATTTCCGAGCAGAAGTTGCTCCCCGCGAACCCGGCCGGGAGCGTCGAAATCGTTTGCCGCGCGGTCAGTCGGCCCGCCGCCGCGTCGTAGTCAAACAGCACGACCGTCGAGCCTTCTTCCTGCACCGAGTAGAGCCAGCGGCCGTTCGGGTGGAAGTGGACGTGCCGCGGCCCGTCGCCCGGCGGCAGCGCCACCGCCGGCGGGTCATTCGCCGTCAGCACGCCCTTCTCGGCGTCGAACTTCCACACGTAAATCTTGTCGAGCCCCAGATCGACGTGCAGCACGAAGCGGCCGGCGGGGTCGGTGAGAATCTGGTGCGCGTGGGTGCGGTCGTGGCCGCTGAACGCGAAGCTGCCCGGCGGCGCATGCGGGGCGCGGGTCGGGCCGACCTTGCCGTCATCGACCTTCACGTCGCTCGCGGCGCCGAGCTTGCCGTCGGCCAGCACCGGCAGCACCGCGACCGACCCGCCGAAGTAGTTGGCGACGAGCAGGAACTTCCCCGACGGGTGAAGGCTGACGAAGGTCGGCCCGGCGCCGCCGGAGCGCACGGTGTTCAGCGGCGTCAGCTTGCCGTCGGCGCGGTCGATGGCGAACGCGGTGACGGTGCCATCGCGCTGGTCGCCCTGCCGGTCGGTCTCGTTGGCGGAGTACATCCGCGTGCCGGCGGCGTTCACCGCCAGGTGGCTCGGGCTCGTCCCCATCTCGTGAACGCCGGCGGGCGTGAGCGCGCCGGTGGTGCGGTTGACGCGGAAGACGTGAATGCCGCGGCCGTTCCCCGGCGGCAGATCGACCTGCGTCGGGAGCACGTCGCGCAGCGGCGAACTGAACGTGCCGACGTAGGCGAACAGCGGCGCCTCGGCCGGCTGCGCGCGGGCGAGGCCGGCGATCGGGGCCGCGGCGGAGGCGGCAAGGAACGAGCGGCGAGTGGCGTCGGGCGGGGTCTTGGGGTGGGCCTGTCGGGTGAACGGTGCGCGAAAAAGTGTATGCGCCGCGGCCCGGGCGGACACATGATGGGTGGGACGACCCCCGGGTACCCGCGATGACCCCGACC
>JBGAQM010000365.1:0-6207 GCA_044220735.1 Urbifossiella sp.
CACGACCACGCGGGACATCCCGGGGCCGGGCGTCCGATCGGGGGCGCCCGGCCCCGGTGCGTTGGCGGGGCCACTTCACAGCGGTGTGGAGCCGAACGGTAAGGCGGCGCTCTGTTAAAGCGCAATTTGCAGGTTCGATTCCTGCCACCGCTGCTGCACGGGGATCGGCTAACGGTCGGCCGCCGGCCTTTGACCCCGGAAATGACGGTTCGAGTCCGTCTCCCCGTTTCCGCCCACACTCCGGGATCGTCTAACGGTAAGACGCCGCGCTCTGAACGCGGAAAGTGCTGGTTCGATTCCAGCTCCCGGAACTGCCCCGCTGGCGTAGCTCAATCGGCAGAGCGTCCGCCTTTTAAGCGGATGGTTGTGGGTTCGACTCCCGCCGCCGGCACAGACGGCTCGAACGGGCAGGGGGGCGGCGCGAGCTCATCCCCCTGTTAACCCGGGTTAACACTTCGTGCCGGTTCTTCCGCCCCGGCCGGAAATTCCTGTTCTAGATTTCGGACGGTCCAACCCCCTTCCGCGCCTGCCACCGGGGCCGCCGATGTCCGTCCGTATCGAGAGCCAGTCCGAACCCATCCCGGGGTACAAGCTCCTCGACCGCCTCGGCTCGGGAGGGTTCGGCGAGGTGTGGAAGTGTGAGGCGCCCGGCGGCATCAACAAGGCCGTGAAGGTCATCTTCGGCGACCTCCGCAGCCAGGACAACGACCTCATCCGCTACGCCGAGCAGGAGCTCAAGGCGCTCAAGCGGGTCAAGCAGGTACGCCACCCGTACCTCCTCGCCCTCGACCGGTACGACATCGTCGACGGCAAGCTGATGATCGTGATGGAGCTCGCCGACTGCAACCTGTGGGACCGCTTCCGCGAGTGCCGCGATAAGGGGCACCAGGGCATCCCGCGCGACGAGCTCCTCGGCTACATGCGCGAGGCCGCGGAAGTGCTCGACCTGATGAACGACCAGTTCGGGCTGCAGCACCTCGACATCAAGCCGCAGAACCTGTTCCTCCTCTACAACCACGTGAAGGTCGCCGACTTCGGGCAGGTGAAGGACTTGCAGGGCGTCATGGCCAGCGTCACCGGCGGCATCACGCCCGTGTACGCGGCGCCCGAGACGTTCGACGGGGTGGTGTCGCGGTTCTGCGACCAGTACAGCCTGGCGTGCGTGTACCAGGAGCTGCTCACCGGGCAGCGGCCGTTCGACGGCACCAGCATGAGCCAGCTGCTCATGCAGCACCTCCAGCTGCCGCCGGACCTGGCGCCGAGTCCGCCCGCCGACCGGCCGGCGCTGCAGCGGGCGCTGGCGAAGCGGCCCGAGGATCGCTGGCCGAGCGTGGGCGCGTTCGTGAAGGCGCTCGGCGGCGAGGAGAGCGTCGGCTTCGTCCGCGCCGCGCCGACCGGCGACTCGACCGACAACCTCGGGCCGAAGCCCGGGTCCGGCATCCACGGCCTCGACCTGGAGACGCCCGCCCCGCGCGGCATGACCGAGACCGACAACCACGCCGCCCTCATCACCCCCGCCCCGCCCGAGGTCACCGGCGACGGCCCCCTGCGGCCCGCCGTCGTCATCGGCGTCGGGCAGGCCGGGTTGCGCGTCGTGCAGCGGCTCCGGTTCGAGCTGGCCGAGCGGTACGGCCCGGCCGAGTTCACCCCGCTCGTCCGCACCGTCGCCATCGACTCCGACCCCGACACCCTCGACGACGCGGCCCGCGCCCGCCCGCACGACCGGCTCGCGGCCATGCCGGCGGAGGCGCTGGTCCCCGCGAAGCTGAACCGGGCCAGCCACTACCTGAAGCCGCGGCTCAACGGCCGCAACCTCACCGACGGCTGGTTCGACCCGCAGCTGCTCTACCGCATCCCGCGCACCCCGCAGACGATGGGCCTCCGCCTGTTCGGCCGGCTCGCGTTCATGGACCACTACCGCGCCGTCATGGCGAAGGTCGGCGCCGAGCTCGACGCGGCGCTCGCCCCGGACAGCCTGCACCTCACCGAGCAGCGGACCGGGCTGCGGCGGCGGACGAACCGGCCGCGGGTGTACGTCGTGGCCGGGGCCGGCGGCGGCACCGGCGGCGGCATGCTCATCGACGTCGCCTACGCCGTCCGCACGCGGCTCAAGCGGATGGGGTACGAGAACCCGGAGGTCGTCGGCGTGGTGCTGCTGCCGCCGGCCGACGCGTCGCTGGCCCCGCCGCAGGCACTCGGCAACGCGTACGCCACGCTCACCGAGCTGAACCACTACGGCCGCCCCGACAGCACGTTCACCGCCCACTACGACGACCGCGGCGGGCCGGTCAAGGAGAAGGACGCGCCGTTCACCCGGGTGCTCCTCGTGCCCGGCCCGGCGGGGGCGGTGTTCAACGGCACCCGCACCACCCCGCCGGCCACCGGCGTCGTCGGCCGCGGGCTGCTCACCCGGCCGGCGCCCTCCGGCGTGGGGACGCGGGCTACGCCGCCCGGCATCCCCGTCCCCGGGGCGCGGAAGTCCGGCGTCACCGCCCAGCCCGGGTCGCGCGTCATCCCGGTCCCCGGCCTGGGGCAGACGCCGGAGCCCTCCGGCACCGCGTTCAAGGCGGTCGCGCAGGTCGCCGAGTTGATCCGCCTCGACCTGTTCACCAACGTCGGCCGGACCGCCGACGAGCAGCGCGCGGCGAAGCTGGCCGACCCGCGCCCGGGGGTGACCGTCGGGGCGTTCGGGGTGACGGCGTTCGACTGGCCGCGGGCCGAGGTCGTGGGCCGCACCACCGCGACGGTGGCGCGGAAGGTCCTGACGGCGTGGCTCGTCCCGAACGTGCGGCGCGCCCGCGAGGTGATCCCGACGTGGGCGGCGGCGCAGTGGACGCAGCTGGCCCTCGACTCGGACGCCGTGCTGGCGCGGCTCCAGGCCGCCGCCGAGGCCGCCACGGGGGCGCGGGTCGAAGACCTGATCGCCGCCGCGACCGAGCCGCTGGTGCCGAAGGGCTGGCTGGCCCGGCTGCCGGAGCCCGACCGCGTCGCCGTCGCCGTGGACGGGCTGGTGAAGCTGTTCGGCCCGCCGTCGGCGCCGGCGCACCGCGAGCCGACCGCCGCGGAGGCCGCCGTGGACGAGGCCGCGCTGGCCGTCGCCAACGAGGCGGTGCTGCACCTGCGGACCGTCGCCGCGGGGCTCGTCGAGGACCCGCAATTCCGCCTGGCCGGGGCCGAGGAGGCGACGCGGCAGTTCCTGGCGACGACCGACCGGCTCGCCGAGAAGTTCTACGCCGAGGCCGCCGCCGCCGACCTGAAGGCGACCGCCGCCTACGAGTGCCTGGTGCAGTACACCCACTTCCAGAAGGGGATGCGGAAGCCGGCCGCGGCCGAGATCGCCGACGCGCTGCGGCTGTTCCCGCGGGCGCGGTACCAGGCCGTGCTCCACCGCACGCTGGCCCGGCTGTACCAGACCGTGCGCGACCCGCTGGAGCTGCAACTGGCCGACATCGCCGGGTGCCGCGAGAAGCTGGCCGAGGTGGCCGGGCCGGTCGGCCCGGCGGCGGCCGACTTCATCCCCGGCCCGCGCCGGCTGATGCCGCCCGGGTGCCTCGGCATCGACGACGCGGTGGCCCGGTTCGAGGGCGTGCTGACCGACGCCGACCAGGCGGCGATCGAGGCCCGGGTGCAGGCGGCGCTGGAGCCGGAGCACGGCGGGCTGTTCCAGGCGTGCTTCTCGTCCGCGGCCGGCCCCGAGGGCGTGGTCGCGGCGGTGCGCGAGGAGGCGCGGGCGTACCTCGACGCGCGGCTCGGCGAGGTGGACATGGGGGCGATGTTCGCCGAGCGGTTCCGCAGCCGGCAGAGCGCCGAGGCCGCGGTCGGCCACGCCTTCGCGGAGGCCGAGCCGGAGTGGGTCGGCGGCGGGCCGTGGACGGGAACGGAAGTGACGGTGCTGGCGGCGCCGGACGGCGTGGCCGGCGCCCCGGTGCGGGAGCTCGCGGCGCGGGCGATCCCGATCGCGGGACTGCCGACGGCCGTGAGCCGCGACGACGTGACGATTTACCGGGAGTACCCGGCGGTGCCGCTGGCCGCGGTGCCGCACCTGGGGCCGGCGGGTTCGACGGCGTACCAGAACCTGCCCGACGCGAACCAGTGCAGCCTCAACAGCCGCCTCGACGTGACGGTGTGGACCGGGGTGGACGACTGAGTCTGGAAGCCCGGTTGCCGCTTGCGGCTTCGCGTTTCACAGCGCGAAGCCGGCGGCTTCGCGTTTCACAGCGCGAAGCCGCAAGCGGCGACCGAACCACTTGAGTTGTCGCTTGCGGCGGGCGATGATGCCCCCATGCGTCACCACCTTCTCGCCGCGCTCGCGCTCCTCGCCGCGGCACCAGCCGCCGCCGCCCAGCAACTCGACCGCCTGAAGTACAACCACCCCGGCCTCGTCACCGACCTCGGCGTCGGCCTCTGGGCCTGGCCGCTGCCGATGGACTTCGACGGCGACGGCGACCTCGACCTCGTCGTCAACTGCCCCGACAAGCCGTCGAACGGCGTCTACGTGTTCGAGAACCCCGGCGGCGCCTTCCCCGTGTTCAAGCCGGGCAGGCGTATCAGCAAGGGGCTTCAGAACGTACTCGTCAGCCACGGGCGTGTGCTGTCGCCGGGCGTTGAGTACCCCGACTTCCGCGCCACCGGCCTCGACAAAGGCATGAAGCTGCCGGCGGCGGCGAACCCGCACCCGAACAAGGTGCGCGGCAACTTTTGGCGCTACGCCGACCACGACGGCGACGGCGCCCTCGACCTCGTCATCGGCTCCGACGACTGGACCGACTACGGCTGGGACAACGCCTACGACGAGACCGGGAAGTGGACGCGCGGCCCGCTCCGCGGCTTCGTCTACGTCCGCCGCAACACCGGCACCACCGCCGCGCCCGTCTACGCCGAGCCGGTGAAGCTGATGGCCGGCGACCGCCCCGTCGAGACGTTCGGCTGGCCGTGCCCCAACCTCGCCGACTTCGACGGCGACGGCGACCTGGATTTGCTCTGCGGCGAGTTCCTCGACGGGTTCACCTACTTCGAGAACGTCGGCACGCGCCGCGCCCCGAAGTACGCCCCCGGCCGCCGCCTCAAGACGGCCGCCGGCGCGCCGCTGACGATGGACCTGCAAATGATCACGCCGACCGCCATCGATTGGGACGGCGATGGCGACGTGGACCTCATCGTCGGCGACGAGGACGGCCGCGTGGCGTGGGTCGAGAACACCGGCCGCGTGGCCGACGGCCTGCCGGCGTTCCTGCCGCCGCGCTACTTCCGCCAGGAGGCCGACGAGGTGAAGGTCGGCGCCCTCGCCGCGCCCGCGGCCGTGGACTGGGACGGCGACGGCGACACCGACCTGATCGTCGGCAACACGGCGGGCTACCTGGAATTCCTGGAGAACCTGAGCGGGCCGGGGGTGGAGCGGCCGCGCTGGGCGGCCCCGCGCCGGCTCGACGCCGACGGCCGCGTGGTGCGCATCCAGGCGGGGCCGAACGGCTCCATCCAGGGGCCGTGCGAGGCGAAGTGGGGCTACACCACGCTCACCGCCGCCGACTGGGACGGCGACGGCCTCCCCGATCTGGTCGTGAATTCGATCTGGGGCAGGGTCGTGTGGTACCGCAACGTCGGCACCCGCCGGGCCCCGAAGCTGGCGGCCGCGCAGCCGATCGAGGTCGCGTGGCAGGCGCCGCAGCCGACGCTGACGTGGGGCTGGCTCCGCCCCCGCGGCGCCGAGCTGCTGACGCAGTGGCGCACCACGCCCGTGGCCGTGGACTGGGACCGCGACGGCCTCGTCGATCTGGTGATGCTCGACCACGAGGGGTATCTGGCGTTCTTCCGCCGCGAGCGCCGCGACGGCCGGCTCGTGCTGCTGCCGCCGCAGCGGGTGCTGTGCGACGACCAGACGCACCCGCTGCGGCTGACGACCGGCACGGCGGGCCGCAGCGGCCGCCGCAAGTTGTGCGTCGTCGATTGGGACGGCGACGGGAAGCTCGACGTGCTGGCGAACGGCGCGAACGCCCGGCTGCTGCGGCAGGTGCGGGCCGAGCCGGGCCGGTGGATGTTCGAGGACAAGGGCGACGTGGCGGCGCGGAACATCGAGGGGCACGACACGCACCCAGCGGCGGTGGACTTCGACGGCAACGGCGTGCCGGATTTGGTGATCGGCGCCGAGGACGGCCGGCTGTACTACCTCCGCAACCCGCGCTGACTCCGGTGTGGGGCCGGTTTCCAACC
>JBGAQM010000366.1:0-6195 GCA_044220735.1 Urbifossiella sp.
CGGCGTGCCGAACGCCCCGCCCGCGATCCCGCCGGCCAACGGCGGCGCCAAGACGGTGCCCGGCACCCTGCCGCAGCCGCTGCCGAAGTAGTCCGCCCAGAAGCCCGGGGACGGCCGTCCCCGGGCTTCCGCGCGCGCTCAGGACGCCGCCGGCGCACGCCAGCGCAGGACCGGCTCCTTCGCCGCCTTCACCTCGTCGGGCCGGCTCACCACGTGGGTGTGCGGCGCCCCGCGCAGCAGGTCCGCGTCCTCCCCCTTGATCGTCAGCAGCACGTCGGCGAAGGCGTCGAGCGTCTCCTTGCTCTCGGTCTCCGTCGGCTCCATCATCAGCGCCTCGGGCACGACCAGCGGGAAGTACACCGTCGGGGCGTGGAACCCGTAGTCGAGGAGCCGCTTGCACACGTCCATCGCCCGCACCTTCCGCTCGCGCAGCAGCGACCGGCCGCTCGCCACGAACTCGTGCATGCACGGCCCCGGGTGCGGCACGTCGAACGCCTCGCTCACCCGCGCCCGCAGGTAGTTGGCGTTCAGCACCGCCGTCTCGCTGCACGCCTTGAGGCCGTCCGGCCCGAGCGTGCGGATGTAGCAGTACCCGCGGAACAGGATGCCGACGTTCCCGAAGAACGACCGAACGCGGCCGATACTGTTCTCGCTCCCGCGGCTCAGGCGGAACGTGTCGCCGTCCTTCTCAACGATCGGGGCCGGGAGGTACGGCGCCAGGAAGTCGCGGACGGCGATGGGGCCGCTGCCGGGGCCGCCGCCGCCGTGCGGGCCGGTGAACGTCTTGTGCACGTTGTAGTGCTGCATGTCCGCCCCGAAGTCGCCCGGCCGGGTGACGCCGAGGATGGCGTTCATGTTCGCGCCGTCCAGGTACACCAGCCCGCCGGCGGCGTGAACCATGTCCGTGATCTGGCGGATCTGCACCTCGAACAGCCCGAGCGTGTTCGGGTTCGTGATCATGAACACGCCGGTGTCCGGGCCGAGCTTCGCCTTCAGCTCCTCCAGGTCCACGAGCCCCTTCGCGTTGCTTTTCACGGTGATCGTGTCGAAGCCGGCGAGCGCGGCGGACGCCGGGTTGGTGCCGTGCGCCGAGTCGGGGACGAGCACCTTCTTGCGGTGCGTCTGGCCCTTGTCGCGGAAGTACGCGGCGGCGACGAGCAGCGCCGTGAGTTCGCCCTGCGCCCCGGCCGCGGGCTGGAGCGACACCGCCGGCAGGCCGCTGATCTCGGCGAGGAACTGCTGCATCTCGAACAGCAGTTCGAGCATCCCCTGGGCGGTGTCGTCGGGCTGCAGCGGGTGGAGGTCGGCGAAGCCCGGCAGCGCCGCGAGCCGCTCGTGCCGCTTCGGGTTGTACTTCATGGTGCAGGAGCCCAGCGGGTAGAACTGGGTGTCGATGCACATGTTCCGCGTGGACAGGTTGGTGAAGTGGCGGATCAGGTCGATCTCGCCCACTTCGGGGAGCGGCGGCGGCCCCGCGGCGAGGAAGCGCTCGGGGACGAGCGACGACAGCGGGGTGTCACTCGGCACGTCGCACGGGGGGACGCGGTGCCCGCGGCGGCCGGGCCGGGACAGCTCGAACACGAGCTCGGTGGACTGGGTGTTGTTCATGGGTTCCTGTTGCGGCGGCCGCCGGTTACGGCAGCAGCCCCTTCTCCTTCAGGATCGCGTCGGCCCACGCCTTCTGCTCGGCCGTCAGCGGCGGGTCGGGGTCGCGGCGGTCGTACTTCGCCAGCATTGCGTACCGGCCGGCGTCGTAGCACCGGTCGAACACGGCCTGGAGGTTGATTGCCACCGGCTCGACCCCTGCGGCGAGCGGGATGCCGATCGTTGGAAGCGGGTCGGCAAGGCGGAACGGGGCGACGTAGAACTCCCGCGGGTCGGCCGCGACGGTGACACAAACGTGGTAGTCGAACCCGCCGGGGGCAAGCGCCCTCAGCCGCCGCTCGGCCACGGCGGTGGTGTGCCGCCCGCCGCGGAGCAGGTCGATTTCGACCAGGTTCACCCCGCCGACCCGGCACTCGCCCTGCTTGTTGCGGTAGGCCGCCCGCCCGGCCTCTCCCGCCCGCTTGTTCCCCGGGCTGAGCACCTCCACCACGGTGACGAGCCGGTCGTCGTCGCCGGACAGGATGTTTAGGACGGACTCGCGGACCGGGTCGGAGCGCGTGTCGGTCCCGGCCGGTACGAGCCCGTACCGGGTGAGGACGGCCGTCGCCCCGGCCGCCGCGCCCGGCGGGCCGAACACGCCCACGTCGGGCACCCGCTGCTGGTCGTCCGGCTCGACGTACACGCGGTTCTCGGTGGTGGCCACGAACCCGGCCGGGAGGAGCCGGTTCAACTCCTCCTGGACGTAGTTCATGAAGTTGCCGTGGACCGTGGGGAACACGACCGGGCGCTCCAGCCACGGGTCCATGCCGGGGAACGGGGACGGCATCGATTCTCCTCCCCTCCGGGTCAGGCGCGCGTCGCCAGCTGCTCGCGGAGCGCCGCGGCCAGGGCGTCGATCTCGGCCTTCGTGCGCTTCTCGGTCACGGCCACGGCCACCGCGTCGGGCAGGTCGGGGAACCAGTCGCCGAGCGGCAGCCCGGCCAGGAACCCGGCCCCGCGCAGGCCCGCCAGCACCGCCGGCACGTCGGCCGACAGCCGCACCGTGAACTCCTTCACGAACGGCCGGTCGAACGCGAGCCGCACCCCGCCGACCTTCGCCAGCTCGGCCGCGGCGTAGTGCGCCTTCCGCAGGCACAGCTCGGCCGTCTCGCGCAACCCCTTCGGCCCCAGGGCGACGAGGTGGACCGCGGCGCGGAGGGCCAGCAGCCCCTGGTTCGTGCAGATGTTGCTCGTCGCCTTCTCGCGGCGGATGTGCTGCTCGCGGGTCTGCAGCGTCAGCACCCAGCAGCGCTTGCCGTTGCGGTCGGTCGTCTGGCCGACGAGCCGGCCGGGAATCTTGCGCAGGTACTCGCTCTCGCCGCGGCACGCCAGGATGCCCAGGTACGGCCCGCCGAACCCGAGCGGCACGCCGAGCCCCTGACCCTCCGCGACGGCGATGTCGGCGCCGTCGTCGCCCGGCCGGCGCAGCAGGCCGACGGACACCGGGTCGAACACGGAGATGAACACCGCCCCGACCTTCTTCGCGGCCGCGCCCACGGCCGCGCTCTCTTCGAGGCAGCCGAACACGTTTGGGCTCTGGAGGATGACGCACACCGTGGAATCGGTGACGGCCTTCGCCACGTCGTCGGGGTCGAGGAAGCCGTGCGGCGTGGGCAGCACGCGGACGCGGCACGGGAGGTTCTCGGTGAGCGTGCGGAGCGTTTGCACGTACTGCGGGTGGACGCTCCCGGCGACGAGCACCTCGCCGGTCCGGCCGGTGGCGCCCAGCGCCATCAGCACGGCTTCGGCGACGGCCGAACCCGCCTCGTAGAGCGAGGCGTTGGCGACGTCGAGGCCGGTGAGCTGGCACATCAGCGTCTGGTACTCGAACACCGCCTGCAGGGTGCCCTGGCTGGCCTCGGCCTGGTACGGGGTGTACGCGGTGTAGAACTCGCTGCGGCCGGCGACCGCGTCCACGACGGAGGGGACGAAGTGGTCGTAGGCGCCGCCGCCGAGGAAGCAGACGAGCTCGCCGGCGGGCTGGTTCTTCGCCGCGAGCTTCTGCACGTGCGCGGTGAGGTCTTGCTCGCAGAGCGCCGCCGGGATGTCGAGCGGGCGGGTCAGGCGCAGCTCGGGCGGGATGGGGGCGAACAGGTTGTCCACCGACTGCGCCCCGATCTTCGCCAGCATGGCGGCGCGGTCGGCGTCGGTGTTCAGCAGGTACGGCACGAACGGCCTCCGGGACGGAACGGTGATTCGATCAGGCAGACGGGAGCGACCGGACCCAGGCGCGGAACGCGCGGCAGATCGTGGCGTAGCCGTCGGTCGCGGCCATCGAGACGAACCGCGGCACCTCGGCGAACGGGAACGTCGGAATGGCGCGACTCGCAGCCGACTCCTGGTACGTTCCAGCAGGGGTCAGGAGCAGGACGATGATTCGGTCGCCGTCGTACCGCCACACCTCGGGCACGCCCAGCCCGGCGAAGACCGGCAGGCGGCCGGTGGCGGTGCGGCTTACCTCGGCTTCGATCACCAGGTCCGGCGGCGGATCGGTCTCCAGGTCGAGTTCCAGACGGCCGACCATCCGCGCCCAATTCTGGACGTAGTAGCACTCATCCGGCTCGAACCCGCGCTCCTTCGCCTCCGACTTGACGGTGACGTTCCCGCCGGGGATGTACTCGCCGCCCGTCTCCTCCTGCCACGCCTCGATCAGGATGGCGAGAATCTTCTTGAGCAGCTCGTGCGTCAGGGACGTGGGCATGATCTCCAGCCTCCCCTGGTCGAACGTCAGCCGGATGCGCCGCCCGGCCTCCTCGCGGGCGTCCATCAGCCGCTCGTACTCCTGCCACGTCACCGGCTCGACCGTCACCCGTCGGCCGGGCGCGCGGGTGAGCATGAACTTCACCAGCCCGGCGAAGTCGTCGGGCGGAGTTGACGGCGCGGCCCCCTGTGGGGCGGCAGTCGCGGTGGTCATCGCACCCTCCGGTTAGTGCCCCTCGGCCGCGAGCTGGGCGTCGTACTGCTCGGCCGTCAGCAGGTGGTCGAGGCTCCCGCCGGCGGCGGGGCGCAGCTTCAGCATCCAGCCGCGGCCGAACGGGTCGTCGTTCACCGGGCTCAGGTCGGCCTTGCGGTTCGCCGCCTTGTCGTCCAACAGCACCTCGTTCCGCTCCACCACCACGCCGGCGACCGGGGCGTTCACGTCCGACGTGCTCTTCACCGACTCGATCACGCCGAACGCGGCGCCGGCCGTCAGCTCCTTGCCGACCGGCGGCAGCTCCAGGAACGTCGGCTCCGTCAACTGCTCGACCGCGAACGCGGTGATGCCCACAACCACCAGGTCGCCGTCGGGCTTCGCCCACTCGTGGCTCGTCGAATACCGGCGGTCGGTCGGGTTCGCGGCGCTCATGCGGTCTCCTTCGGGCGGCGGTAGAACGGGAGCGAAACCACGACGGCCGGCAGGTGGGTGCCGCGGGCGTCCACCAGCAGGCGGGTGCCGGCCGCGCTGAGCTCGCGCGGCACGTACCCCATCGCGATCGACTTGCCGAGCCACGGCGCGAAGCTGCCGCTCGTCACGGTGCCCGCCGGCGCCGCGTCCGCGGACAGGACCGGGCAGCCCTCGCGGGCGGCGCGGGTGCCTTCGAGTTCGAGCCCGACGCGGACCGGACCGGACACGCTCCGCAGCGCGTCGCGGCCGACGAAGTCGCCCTTGTCGAGCTTCACCGCCCAGCCGAGGCCGGCGCGGATGGGGTCGGTCTGTTCGTTCAGCTCGTGGCCGTAGAGCGGCATCGCGGCTTCGAGGCGCAGCGTGTCGCGGGCGCCGAGGCCGCACGGGGCGCCGCCGCGGGCCAGCAGTTCGTCCCACAGCGTCGGGCCGAGGGCGTTGGGGAGCATCACCTCGAAGCCGTCCTCGCCGGTGTACCCGGTGCGGCTCACGACGCAGCCGGTGTCGCGGTACCGCGTCGGGGTGGCGAAGTAGTACTTCAGCGCGGCCACGTCGGTCTCGAACAGCCCGGCCACGATGCCGACCGATTTCGGGCCTTGCAGCGCGATCATCGCCGTTTCGTCGGTCTGATCCTGAATCTCGACGTTCAGCCCCGCGCGGTGCGCTTCCAGCCACGCGCAAATCTTCGCGCGGTTGGAGGCGTTCACAACGGCGGCGAAGCCGTAGGGCCAGCGGTAGACCAAAATGTCGTCGAGGATGCCGCCGGACTCGTTGCACACCAGGCCGTAGCGGACCTGGCCGTCCTTCATCGTGGCGACGGAGTTGGTGAACACCTTTTCGAGCAGCGCGAGCGCGTCGGGGCCGCCGAAGCTGAGGCGGGCCATGTGGGACACGTCGAAGAGGCCGGCGGCGGTGCGCACCGCCTTGTGCTCGGCGGCGATGCCGGCGTACTGGACGGGCATGTCCCAGCCGGCGAACGGCACCACGCGGGCCTTGAGCGCGACGTGGCGGTCGTACAGGGCGGTGCGGCGGTTGGACATGGCGCGGACCCCTCACGCCGCCGGCGAGAGAGGGGGCCGGCGGAACGGCGCGGGGCGGCCCCGGGGGGGGTCGCCCCTGTTGAGAGTATCCTAGCCGAAGGGTGCGAGGTTTCCACCCGCCGCTTGCGG
>JBGAQM010000367.1:0-7111 GCA_044220735.1 Urbifossiella sp.
GTTGTCAGTTGTCAGTCAGCAGCCGTGCCGGATGGTTTCCGACTGACAACTGACAACTGACAACTGACGACTCAGCTGATGTCCCCCGCCGTCACGCGGCCCACCTCGTCCACCGTCGTCGTGCCGTTGAGCACCTTCCGCCAGCCGTCCTGCCGCAGCGTGATCATGCCGCTCCGCAGCGCCTCCAGGCGGATCACCCCGGAGTTGACGCGCTGCACGATCAGGTCCTTGATCACCTCGTTGTTCACCATCAGCTCGTGGATGCCGGTCCGGCCGCGGTAGCCGCCCTGCCGGCACGCCCGGCAGCCCACGCCCTTCCACAGCTTCCCCTCGCCGGGGCCGTCGCCCATCATCTCCACCATCCCCTGCTGGATGGCGATTTCCGGGCTCGGCTTCACGCCCCCCTTGCGGAGCGGGAAGTCCATCGGCAGGTCGTCCAGGTCCGGCTCGAACGCCGTCTTGCAGTCCGGGCAGATGGTGCGCACCAGCCGCTGCGCCATCACCCCTTCCACCGTACTCGACACCAGGAACGGCTCGACCCCCATGTCGATCATGCGGGTGAACGCGCTCGGGGCGTCGTTCGTGTGCAGCGTGCTGAACACCATGTGCCCCGTCAGCGACGCCTGGATGGCCATCTCGGCCGTCTCCAGGTCGCGGATTTCGCCGACGAGGATGACGTCCGGGTCGTGCCGCAGGATGCTGCGGAGGGCGTGGCCGAACGTGAGGCCGATCTTGGTGTGCGTCTGGATCTGGCTGATGCCCTCCTGCTGGTACTCGACCGGGTCCTCGACGGTGATGATCTTGGTCGATTCGTCCTTGATTTCGTTGAGCGCCGAGTACAGCGTCGTGGACTTACCCGAGCCGGTGGGGCCGGTGACGAGCACGATGCCGTGCGGGCGGTCGATGAGCTGCTTGAACGTGCCGTAAATGTCCGGCAGCATGCCGCAGTTCTTCAGGTTGAACGCCATGCGGCCCTTGTCGAGCAGACGCATGACGACGCCCTCGCCGTGGACCATCGGGATGATGGACACGCGGACGTCGATCTCGCGGCCGCCGACCTTCATCTTGATGCGGCCGTCCTGCGGCAGCCGCTTCTCGGCGATGTTCAGCCGGGCCATGATCTTCAGGCGGCTGAGGATGGCGAGCTGGAACCGGTTGATCTCCGCCGGCACGTTCTGGTTCTGCAGCAGGCCGTCGATCCGGTAGCGGATGCGGAGCCCCTTCTCCTCCGGCTCGACGTGGATGTCCGACGCCCGCTCGTTCGCCGCCTCGACGAGGATCTGGTTCACCAGCTTCACGACCGAGGCGTCCTGCGCCTGCTTGGCGAGCTCGCTGTCGTCGGCCTCGATGTTCTCCAGCAGCTCGACCTCTTCCTCCTCGCGCTCGGCGATGAGGGCGGAGATGGTGTCGCCGCCGACGCCGTAGTGGGCCTTGATGAGGCGGGCGATCTCGCGCCCCGGCGCCAGCACCGGCAGCACGTGGAGGCCGGTGAGGGTGTGCAGCTCGTCGAGCGCGTAGGCGTCGAACGGGTCGCCGGTGGCGACGACGAGGGTGCCGTTGTGGCGCGAGATGGGGAACAGGTTCTTGCGGTGGACGAGCCGCTGCGGCATGGCCGCGAGCACCTGCGGGTCGGCGGCGGCGTGCGACAGGTCCACCAGTTCCAGCCCGAACTCCTCGGCGAGGACGGGGAGCAGCACGTCTTCCTTGAGGAAGCCCTTGTCGACGAGCACCTGGTGGGGGGGGTAGTTGGGCGCCGCGGCGATCGCGTCGGCGGCGCGGCTGCGGTCCGCGGCGGGGAGCAGGCCGCGGTCCACGAGCGTCTGGAGCAGCTGCATGGCGAGTCCGGTGCGTGGCGGTGCGTAGGTCGATTGTAGCCGATGGGGATGAGAAGGTACTGAAGATGGGCAAGCGGCGCGGCCGCGGCGGGGGGGCGGGGGCGCCGGTTGGAGTGGTTCGATGGCCGGGGCGGGCCGAGCCGGCCCCGTAAGCGGTCGGAGTGTCCGACGCTCCGACCGCTTACGGGGCCGGCTCGGCCCGCCGACGGATCCGCCCGACCGCCCACGCCGCCGCCTCGCGGATCGGGTCGGCCTCCGTCGCCGCGGCGCGCTCCAGCGCCGGCAGCGCCCGCGCGTCGCCGACGTTCCCCAGCACCAGCGCCGCGTTCCGCAGCAGGCCCGGCCGGCGGTTCCGCCACAGCGACGTGCGCTTGAACCGCGCGCGGAACGCCGCCTCGTCCAGCCCCAGCAGTTCGACCGGGTCCAGCCGCGCCAGCTCGGGGTCGTGCGGGAACGCCGTCGGGCCGGAGTTCTTGCGGTTCCACGGGCACACGTCCTGGCACACGTCGCACCCGTACAGCCAGTCCCCCAGCGGCTCGCGCAGCTCCTCCGGCACCGGCCCGCGCAGCTCGATCGTCAGGTAGCTGATGCACTTCGTGGCGTCGAGGACGTGGGGCGCGACGAACGCGCCGGTCGGGCACGCCGTGAGGCACGCGGTACAGGTGCCGCAGTGCGAGCCCGTGAAGGGTTCGTCGGGTGGCAGGTCGAGCGTGGTGAGCAGCGCGCCGAGGAAGAAGAAGCTGCCGCGCTTCGGGTGGATGAGCATGGTGTTCTTGCCGACCCAGCCGAGGCCGGCGCGGCGGGCGAAGTCGCGTTCGAGCAGCGGCGCCGTGTCCGCCACAGCTTCGGCGGCGCTGCCGGGGGCCGCGGCGACGAGCCACGCGGCGAGGGCGTTGAGGCGGTCCCACAGGTAGCGGTGGTAGTCGGGGCCGGCGGCGTACTTGGCCACGCGCGCCGGCCCGGGGCTGTCGCCGCCGCCGTACTCCATGCCGAGCATGACGACCGAGCGGACGCCGTCGAGGATGCTGGCGGGGTGGCGGCGCTCGGCGCGGTGCTTGTGGAGGTAGCCCATGTCGCCGGCGTAGCCGCGGTCGAGCCACGCGGCGAAGCGGTCGAACCCGTCGGCGTCGGTCGCGGGGGCGACGCCGGACAGCGCGAAGCCCAGGTCGGCGGCACGCGATTTGAGTTGGGTAACGAGTGCGGTCACACGCACACTGTACGCGGGCGAGGCGTCCGGCGTGGGGCCTGTTTCCATCCGGCCTTGTTCGGGACGGAGGGTCTCCCCCGGGGTAGGGCGGCAGGGTTGCTCCGCCGCGACGACGATGTGCCGAGCCAGGCCGGTTGGAAACCGGCCCCACGGCGGACGGCCGGTTGGAAACCGGCCCCACACCGGACGGCCGGTTGGAAACCGGCCCCACACCGGACGGCCGGTTGGAAACCGGCCCCACACCGGACGGCCGGTTGGAAACCGGCCCCACGCCGGACGCGCCGCCCTACTGCAACGTTACCTTCGCGCCGAAACTCTTCTGCTCCTCGCTGATGAAGTACGTCGCGCACGCGGCGTCGATGAGGTCGGGGCTGAAGTTGATCCGCTCCATGTTGTACTTGGCGATGCTCGACATCTGGTCCAGGATGTCGCGCGGCTGGCACATGCGGAACGGCCGGTTCGTCGGCTTGTACCACTTCTGGATCAGGTAGTCCACGCCCCGCTCGTCGTACTCCACCCGCTTCGCCCCGCACACCAGCTCCCAGATGCGCCGGAACTGCGCCTCCTCCGGGTCGCGGATCTCGATCTTGAACTTGATCCGCCGCAGGAATGCCTCGTCGGCCAGCTGGTGCGGGTCGAGGTTCGTGCTGAAGATCAGGATCTGGTCGAACGGCACCTCCACCTTCGTGCCGGTCACGGTGTTCAGGTAGTCGTACTTCTTCTCCAGCGGCACGATCCAGCGGTTCAGCAGGTCCATCGCCCGGACCTGCTGGCGGCCGAAGTCGTCGATCATGAAGATGCCGCCGTTCGCCTTCATCTGCAGCGGCGCCTCGTAGAACTTGCTCGTCGGGTTGTACTTCAGGTCGAGCATCCCCATCGTCAGCTCGCCGCCCACCACGATCGTCGGCCGCTTCACCCGCACGTACCGCTGGTCGTGGCTCGCCGCCTTCTTCATGAACGACGTTGCCGACACGTCCTCGCCCGCGTCCACGTCGCCGACCGGGGTGTGCTGCACCGGGTCGAACACCTTGATGATCTGCCCGCTCACCTCGACCGCGTGCGGGACGTAGATGGCGTCGCCCATCAGCCGGGTGATGCGCTCGGCGACGCTCGTCTTGCCGTTGCCGGGGTAGCCGAAGAAGAAGATCGACTGCGCCGAGTTGATCGCCGGGCCGATCTCGTTCAGCACCTCGTCGGTGATGACCAAATCCTCGAACGCCTTGCGGATGCTGCGGCGGGTCACCACCATCTTCTTCACCGTCTGCGCCAGCACGCTCTCGACGTAGTCGGCGAACGGCACCGGGGCGGGGCCGACGTAGCTCGTCTTGTCCATCGCCTCGGACACCGCGGCCGGCCCCTTCGGCGGCTTCAGTTCGTAGACGAAGCTGGCGTCGCCGCTGGACCCGCGCTGGCCGACGATGTCGATGAGCGTCTGCTTGCGCATGCTCTGGAGGATGGGGTTGAGCACGGCGAACGGCACGCACATCTCGCGGGCCAGTTCGGCGCCGGTGAGCTGGCCGCGGGTGAAGACGGTGCGGAGGGTGAGGTCGAACAGGAACGCCGTGTCGAGGCCGAGGTCTTCCCACCGGGTCGGGACGCGCGGCGTGTAGTGGGCGCTGGTGGCCGGCGCCGACTCCTCGTCGGTGGGGGGCGGGTCGCCGATGAGGGTGACGCCCTCCAGGTCGCCCATCCGCTGGGCGTCGGCCAGGAGGGCCTCGTAGTGGAGCTTGTGGAGGCGGAGGTGGGCGATGGCTTCGGCGTCGTTGCGGGCCTCGGCCTGGGCGAGGCCGTCGAGCACGGCCGGGGCGATGACGTACTTCACGCCGTCGATGTACATGTGGTGCAGGTACTCCCCCGGGCGGACGTAGCAGTCCGGGGTGTGGAACGGCACCTGGAGCATCTGGTGGTAGAACTCTTCCGCGATGATGAACCGCATGACCGGACGCTCCTCGGGGGGCGACCGAGTATAGGACACGGGATTCGCGCGGGGCGTGAAGGTGTTAACCGGGCGTAGTCAGGTTCGCGCCGCGGGGCGCGGAGCCGCGGGCGGCAACGGAACCACCCGCGCGAACGCTTGCGGCTTCGCGAGCGCTTCCAGCGCGAGGCCGCGAGCGGGGACCGAACCACCCGCGCAAACGCTTACGGCGTGCGCGGGGAAGGCGCGGAGCCGCGAGCGCAACGGAATCCACAACGCGCAAACGCTGGCGCCGCGCCGGAACGGCCCAGCCGCGGCGGCGGCTCTGGCGGGCCGAAGATCTCGCCGAGCACGACGGCCGCGGCGCGCGCCTGGGCCGGAGCCGAGCAGCGCCGTCAGGTTCTTGGCGAAGTCCGTTCTCGCCACCGGCCGCGCCGCTCGGCGATCCGCGTCACCTGGGTGCGCGGCGGCGCCGGTCGAGGCGGCGGGGCCGGTCACCACCGGGGCCACCGGCAGTTCTTCGACCCGACTCGGGGACAGCGTGCCGGGCGCGACCGGCGTCGCCAGCGCGCCGCCAGCGGCTTCGATCCGCCGCGACTTCACCGGGGCCGGCTCGCCGCGGGGGCGGGGCGGCCTTCGCCCGCCCCGGCGGGCGGGCCTTCGCCCGCTCCTGCGACCGGTCCTGGTTCCGCTCCAAGTTCTGCTCCTGGTACTGCCGGCGCTTCTGCTCCCGGTCGCGGTCGGGGTCGCGGCCGCGGCCGGCGTCCTGCGGCCGCACGCCCGGCGGCGTCGCCCGGGCCACCGGCCTCGGCCCGGGGGCGGCGGGCTTCGGCTGCTCGTCGGCGGCCTCGGCCGTGCCTTGCGGCGGAGGCGGTCGATCTCCGCCAGGAACCGGTCCATGTCCTTGCCGGCGGCCGGCGGTCAGCGCTCAGGGTCGCCGGCTGCTCATGGCGGCGGGCGGCGGCCGCCTCGTTCAGCTTGTTGAGGAACTGCGCGATCGCCCCGACCACGACCGAGATGACCACCACCGCCACGACCAGGAACAGCAGGGGCTGGAGCACGGCGTCGCCGGGGGTTGGGGGTCGGCGGGCGGCAGGCGCGCCCGCCGGGGGGTCAGTTGCGGCCCGGGCCGCTGTCGGTGCCGCCGGTCATCGACGCGATGTTGTTCCGCATCGTCGTGTCGGACATGACGTTCTTCATGTTGTAGAAGTCCATCACGCCCATGTGCCCGCTGCGGAACGCCTCCGAGATGGCCTGCGGCACCTGCGCCTCGGCCTCGACCACCTTCGCCCGGTTCTCCTCGACCAGCGCCCGCATCTCCTGCTCGCGGGCCACGGCCGCGGCGCGGCGCTTCTCGGCCTCGGCCTGCGCCACCCGCAGGTCGGCGGCGGCCTGGTCGCCGGCCAGCTTCGCCCCGATGTTCTCGCCCGGCTCCAGGTTCGCGATGTCGATCGACACGATCTCGAACGCCGTCTGCGCGTCGAGCCCGGAGTTGAGCACCTCCTCGGAGATGAGCCCCGGGTTGGCGAGTACCTCCTTGTGGTCGTGTGCCGACCCGATGGCCTTCACGATGCCCTGCCCGACCCGGGCGATGATCGTCTCCTCGGTGGCCCCGCCGACCAGCCGTTCGAGCTTGGTGCGCACCGTCACGCGGCCCTTCGCCAGCAGCTGAATGCCGTTCTTGCACACGGCGTCGAGGAACTGCTTGCCCTTGGTCGGGTCGGGGCAGTCGATGACCTTGGGATTCACCGACGTGCGGACGGCTTCGAGGATGTCGCGGCCGGCGAGGTCGATGGCGGCGGCGGTGCGCCACGGCAGGTCGAGGCCGGCCTTGTGCGCGGCGATGACGGCGGTGGCCGTCTTGGGCACGTTGCCGCGGGCGAGGAAGTGGCTCTCCAGGTCTTCGGTGGTGACCTTCACGCCGGCCTGCACCAGGGCGATCTTCTGGCGGACGATCATGCCGTAGTCGACGTTCCGCAGCTTCATCCCGATGAGGTTGAAGATGCTGATCTCGGCGCGGGTGAGGAGCGCCTGGATCCACAGCCGGATGAAGCTGAAGAAGACGAACAGGAAGACGAGGAACAGCAGCGCGGCGATCATGCCGACGACGATCATCACCCACTGCCCGCTGGTGGGGCCGTTGGGGGCGCCGGC
>JBGAQM010000368.1:0-6118 GCA_044220735.1 Urbifossiella sp.
AAACTGCTGGACGAGTCGCTGGCCGAGCTGAAGCAGTCGGCCCGGACGGCGTGACGCCGGAATCCGGCGAGCCCGGCGCGGGTGCGACCCGAGGCCGACGCGGCGGATGGCGGGTTCCACTCCGGTCGCTCACGCTCCCGGCCCGCCGGGGCGGCAGGATCAAGGGGAAGGCGATACCGTGAGCCAGTACTCGTCGTACGTCGAAGAGGTGATGTCCACCGGCTACAACATGTCCGCCGAGGACATGGAGAAGGCCCAGCACCGCTACGAAGACATCCTGCTCCGCACCGAGAGCAGCCGGGTCACCGGCCGCGTCGCCCGCACCTACGCGGAGGCACTGCTCGCCACCGCCGAGGCCCGCGGCGAGGCCGACGCCGTCGCCGACCAGTTCCGGTCGCTCGGCAAGGACGTGTTCCCCGCCGTGCCCGGGCTCGAAGACTTCCTGGACAGCCCGTCGGTCAACCGGAAGCGGAAGGAAGCCGCCCTCCGGCAGTTGCTCGACGGCCGCGCCACCCCGCTGTTTCTCGACTTCCTCCTGCTCCTCAACCAGAAGGACCGGCTCGGCATCCTCCGGCTGATCGCCATCGCCTACCGGTCGCTGCGCGACAACGAGGCCAACCGCCAGCGCATCCTGGTCGAGACCGCCGCCCCGCTCGACGCCGACCAGACCGCCGCCCTCGAACAGACCCTCGCCGCGCTCACCGGCAAGACCCCCGTCCTTGTGGTCCGCCAGGCCCCGGAGCTGATCGGCGGGCTGGTCGTCCACGTCGGCGACAAGATCTACGACACGTCGGTCCGCACCAAGCTGCGGGCCGTGAAGAATACACTCCTGGCACGAGGCTCCCATGAGATTCAAGGCCGACGAGATCGCTTCAGTCATTAGCGAGGAGCTGACCAACTTCCGGGCCGCGGTAGACACCCGTGAGACGGGCCGCGTCCTGGAGGTCGGCGACGGCATCGCCCGCTGCTACGGCCTCTCCGAGGTCATGGCCGGCGAGCTCGTGGATTTCCCCGAGGCCGGCGTGAAGGGCCTCGCCTTCAACCTCGAAGAGAGCTCCGTCTCCGTCATCGTCCTCGGCGACTCGCTGAAGATCACCGAGGGGATGGAGGTCCGCACGACGGGCGAGCTGCTGAGTGTGCCGGTGGGGCCGGCGCTGATCGGCCGCGTCGTGGACCCGCTCGGCAACCCGAAGGACGGCAAGGGGCCGATCCTCACCACGCACCGCCGCCCGCTCGAGAGCCCGGCCGCCGGCATCGTGGACCGCCAGCCGGTGAAGCAGCCGCTGCAGACGGGCATCAAGGCCGTGGACGCCATGACCCCCGTCGGCCGCGGCCAGCGCGAGCTCATCATCGGCGACCGCAAGACGGGCAAGACGGCCATCGCGCTCGACACGATCATCAACCAGCGCGAAGAGAACGTCATCTGCGTGTACGTGGCGTGCGGGCAGATGGAGTCGAAGATCGCCGGCGTGGTCGAGCGGCTCCGCGAGACCGGGGCGATGGAGTACACCATCGTCGTCGTCGCCTCCGCCGCCGACTCGGCCCCGGTGCAGTACATCGCGCCGTACGCCGGCACGGCGATGGCCGAGTACTTCATGTACGAGCAGGGGAAGGACACGCTGTGCGTGTACGACGACCTGTCGAAGCAGGCCGCCGCGTACCGCCAGCTGTCGCTGCTGGTCCGCCGCCCGCCGGGCCGCGAGGCGTACCCCGGCGACGTGTTCTACTGCCACAGCCGCCTCCTGGAGCGGTCGGCGAAGCTGGCCGAGAAGTGGGTCATCGTGCCGGGTGACGCGAACGACGACCAGGTGACGGCCGACTGGGGCGTGAACTCGGCGAGCCACCCGGGCGAGAAGCGGCAGCCGGGCGCCGCGGGGAAGGTCTACGTCGGTCCCGGCGAGATGGGCGGCCGCGACCAGGCCAAGCACGACCTGGCCAAATTCCCCGGCCACAAGATCGCAAAGGTGCCCGGCTCGGGCGGGTCACTGACGGCCCTGCCGATCATCGAGACGCTCGAAGGCGAAGTGTCGGCCTACATCCCGACCAACGTGATTTCGATCACCGACGGGCAGATCTACCTGCAGCCGGACCTGAAGAACGCCGGCATCCTCCCGGCCGTGGACGTGGGCATCTCGGTGAGCCGCGTGGGCGGCAACGCCCAGATCGCGGCGATGAAGGACAAGCGGGTGGCCGGCGGTCTGAAGCTGACGCTGGCGCAGTTCCGCGAGCTGGAGGCGTTCGCGCAGCTGGGCACCGAGCTCGACCCGGCGACGCAGAAGCAGCTCGACCGCGGCCAGCGGATGGTCGAGATTTTGAAGCAGGGCCAGTACAAGCCGATGAACGTGATCGACCAGATCATGATCATCTACGCCGGGAACAGCGGGGCGCTGGACAAGGTGGACCGCCGCAAGGTGAAGGCGTGGGAGGAGCAGTTCCTGAAGTTCATGAAGGAGCAGCAGCCGGAGGCGCGGGCGCTGCTGGCGAAGGAGAAGAAAATCACCGACGGCGTGGCGGCGGCGCTCGACGCGGCGATCGCGGCGTTCGGGCCGCAGTTCAAGGCGTGATTTCGGGGAACGCCCTGTGACGGCCGTCCCAGGGCGTTCGGCGCGTGTGAGTGAAGACGGGGCCGCTTAGCCTCTGCCTCTGGTCCACTGGTAACTCATGCCAAACCTCCGCTCCCTGGTGAAGCGCCGCAAGGCGGTGCGGAACATCCGCAAGATCACCAAGACGATGGAGCTGATTGCCACCGCGCGGTTCAAGAAGGCGCTCGACCGGGCGTCCGAGGCGGCGGCGTACACGAAGAAGATCGCCGAACTCGCCGCCGACCTCAGCCGCAACGCCGGCGAGGTGAGCCACCCGCTGCTGGCGAGCCGGCCGGTGAAGAAGAGCCTGCTGCTGGTGCTGACGAGCAACCGCGGGCTGTGCGGCGGGTACAACGGCTCGATCCTCCGGGAGGCGAACGGCGAGATCCGCAAGCTCACCGCCGCCGCCACCCCGTTCGACCTGGAGGTGAGCGGCAAGCGCGGGCAGGCGTTCTTCAAGTTCCAGCGGGTGCCGCGGAGCCGCGAGTACGTGCAGTTCGAGGACAAGCCGACGTTCGCGCAGGTGGACGAGGTCGCCAGCCGGTACATCGACCTGTTCATCACCGGCCAGATCGACGAGGTGAAGGTCGCGTACACGCGGTTCATCAGCGCCGCCCGCCAGGAGGCGGTGGTCGAGACGCTGCTGCCGCTGGGCAGCGTGGGGGCTTCGACTTCCGCTGGCGCCGGCCCGCGGGTGGACTACGAGTTCATCCCGAGCGCCGCCGAAATCCTCGGCGAGTTGGTGCCGGCGGCGTTCAAGGCGCGGCTGTTCAAGTGCTTCCTGGACGCGGCGGTGAGCGAGCAGATCGCCCGCCGGGTGGCGATGAAGGCGGCGACGGAGAACGCCGGCGACCTGATCAAGGACATCACCCGGCTGTACAACCGGACGCGCCAGGCGAACATCACGAAGGAGATTTCGGAGCTCATCGCCGGGAGCGAGGCGCTGAAGTAAGGGGCTCTGACGTTGGGCGACGCGAAGCCGCAAGCGGCAACGTAGCCACCCGAGCGAACGCTTGCGGCTTCGCGTCGCCCAACGCCAAGACCCGAACCCGGAGCGCGAAATGGTCACGCGCCGCGCACTGACGTTCGACACGCTCGGCGCCGCCGCCCGCGACGCCGAGCACCTGCTCGCCGCGGGGTACGACCGGGCCGGCACCTGGGACCTGGCCCAGTGCCTCGACCACCTGGCGGCGTGGCTGACGTACCCGGTGAGCGGCTTCCCCCGGATGCCGCTGCTGCTGCGGCCGGTGTTCGCCCTGGTGCGGGCCACGCTCGGCCGGGGGATGCTGCACAAGTATCTCCGCGAGGGGATGCCCGCGGGGAAGCCGACGATGCCGCAGTCGGTGGTGCCGCCCGGCGGCGACCCCGCGGCGGCGCTGGGGCGGTTCAAGACAGCGGTCGCGGGGTTCGAGGCGCACGCGGGCGACTACCTGCCGTCGCCGCTGTTCGGCCCGCTGACCCGCGACGAGGCGCTGAAGGTGCAGCTGGCCCACGCCGCGCACCACCTGAGTTTCCTGGTCCCGAAGAGTTAACTCCGCCGCTTGCGGCGTTGCACGAGACACCGGAGAGAGGCATGGTCAGCACCGTGGCAAAGGTCGGCAAGATCGTCCAGATCATCGGCTCCACGTTCGACGTGGAGTTCGAGGAGGGCCACCTCCCCGAGATCTACAACGCCCTGAAGATCACCACGACCGGCGACAAGGGCGTCGCCATCAACCTCACCGGCGAGGTGCAGCAGCACCTCGGCGGCAGCCGCGTCCGCTGCGTCGCGCTCGGCAGCACCGACGGCCTCGTCCGCGGCCTCGACGTCACCGACACCGGCGGCCCGGTGAACGTGCCGGTCGGCCTCGAAACGCTGGGCCGGGTGTTCAACCTCCTCGGCGACCCGATCGACGGCCAGGGGCCGGTCGGGCACAAGGAAACCCGCGGCATCCACCGCGCCCCGCCGAAGTTCGAGAACCTGTCGCCGAAGGCCGAGGTGCTGGTCACCGGCATCAAGGTCATCGACCTGCTGACGCCGCTCGTCCGCGGCGGCAAGGCCGGCCTGTTCGGCGGGGCCGGCCTCGGCAAGACGGTGATTCTGCAGGAGCTCATCACCCGTATCGCCAAGGAGTATAAGGGGTACTCGGTGTTCGCGGGCGTGGGCGAGCGGACCCGCGAGGGGAACGACCTCTGGCTCGAAATGCAGGAGACGAAGACGAGCGCCGCGGCCGATGCCAAGAGCGTGCTGCAGAGCACCGCGATGGTGTTCGGCCAGATGAACGAGCCGCCGGGCGCCCGCCTGCGGGTGGCCCTGTCGGCCCTGACGATGGCCGAGTGGTTCCGCGACAGCACCGGCACCGAGACGCTGCTGTTCGTGGACAACGTGTTCCGCTTCTCGCAGGCCGGCTCCGAGGTGTCCGCGCTGCTGGGCCGCATGCCGAGCGCCGTGGGCTACCAGCCGACGCTCTCGACCGAGATGGGCGAGTTGCAGGAGCGCATCACCTCGACGAAGAGCGGGGCCATCACGTCAGTGCAGGCCGTGTACGTGCCGGCCGACGACCCCACCGACCCGGCCCCGGCCAACACGTTCCAGCACCTCGACGCCTTCATCTACCTGGAGCGGTCGATCTCCGAGAAGGGCATTTATCCCGCCATCGACCCGCTGGCGTCGAACAGCCGGCTGCTCGACCCGCAGTTCGTCGGCGAGCGCCACTTCGCCGTGGCCGACCGGGTGAAGCGGATTCTGCAGCGGTACCGCGAGTTGCAGGACATCATCGCCATCCTCGGCGTCGAGGAACTGAGCGAGGAGGACAAGGCGATCGTGGGCCGCGCCCGCCGCATCGAGCGGTTCCTGAGCCAGCCGTTCTTCGTGGCGGAGCCGTTCACCGGCAAGAGCGGCGAGTTCACGAAGCTGGAGGACACGATCCGCAGCTTCGAGGAGTTGTGCGACGGCAAGTGGGACTCGGCGCCGGAGTCGGCGTTCATGTACGTCGGGGCGATCGACCAGGTCGGCGCCGCGGTCGAGAAGATGAAGACGGCGAAGTAAGCGGGCGGCCCCATTCCCCTGAGACGCGGGTTCCGACATGGCCGACGCGAGTGGCAAGACGGTGAAGGTGGTTGTGGTGACGCCCGAGAAGGCGGCCTTCGAGGGCGACGCCGAGTTCGTGGTGCTGCCGATGTTCGACGGCGAACTCGGCGTGCTCCCGGGCCGCGCGCCGCTCATCGGCCGCCTCGGCGCCGGCGAGCTGCGCCTGAAGACCGGCGCCGCGGCGACGCGATTCTACGTGGAGCCCGGCTTCGCGCAGGTGCGGGCCGACGTGGTGACGGTGCTGACGGCGAAGGCGCTGCCGGCGGCGAGCGTGACCGTGGCGGCGGCCGAGCAGGCGGCGGCGGCGGCGGACGCGATGCCGTCCGGGAACGCGGTGGAGCGGGCGAACAAGGACCGCGCCCGCGAGCGCGCCCAGGGGATGAAGCAGGTCGCCGCGAAGAACGCGGCGGTGTAGTCGTGGGGCCGGTTTCCAACCGGCCGTGTCATCTCCGGCCGGTTGGAAACC
>JBGAQM010000369.1:0-6092 GCA_044220735.1 Urbifossiella sp.
CTGGCCGTCGATGAACTCGGTGGCGAGGTACAGCCGGCCGCCGGCCTCGCCGGCGTCGACGGCGCGGACGATGTGCGGGTGTTCGAGGCTCGCCGTCAGGCGGATCTCGCGGGCGAACCGCCGGGCCAGGGTGCGCGACGCCAGCTTGTCGGCGCGAATCACCTTCACCGCGTCCACGCGCCCGAGGCGGACGTGCCGGGCCTTGAAGACGCGGCCCATGCCGCCCTCGCCGAGTACGTCGAGCAGCAGGTACGGGCCGACGACGAGCGTCTCGGGTTTCCCGGCCAGGAGGGCGTCGGCCTGGAACCGCGTCGCCCACCCCTTCTCGACGAGCCGGCCGACGACGCGCTCGGGCGGGTGCGCGCCGCGGCCGGCCGCCTCCTCGACGCGGCGCAGCTGCGACGCGCTGAGGAGCGGAAGCCGCCTCAGCGCCGCGAGGATCGTCTCGGCGGTCGGGGCGGGCATGGTCCGTTCGGGTCGCGGGACGGGTCTGTCCCCTAAGAATAGCTCACGCGGGAGCTGAAAGCCTCCCCGCGGTCGCGGGTAGGCTCTCGGAGGGGAAATGCGGATCGCGTTCGTCACCGCCGGCGCCGCGGGCATGTTCTGCGGCAGCTGCATGAGGGACAACACCCTCGTGACGGCCCTCCGCCGCCGCGGCCACGACGCGCTCCTCATTCCGACCTACACCCCCATTCGCACCGACGAAACGGATGTGAGCCAGGAGCGCGTCTTCTTCGGCGGCATCAACGTCTACCTGCAGGAGAAGCTGGGGCTGTTCCGCCACACGCCGTGGCTCGGCGACCGCCTCCTCGACGTGCCGCGGCTGCTGCGCTGGGTGTCGCGGTTCGCCGGCCGGGTGAAGTACAGCGAGCTCGGCGGCCTCGCCGTGTCGATGCTGAAGGGCGAGCACGGCCGCCAGCGTAAGGAGGTCGAGAAGCTGGTGGCGTGGCTCGAAGCCGAGGTGCAGCCGGACGTGATCCTGTTCACCAACGCGCTATTGTCCGGCGTCGTCCCGCCGCTCCGCGACCGACTCGGCGTTCCCATCTGGGTGACGCTCCAAGGCGACGACATTTTCCTCGACGCCCTCCCCGCAGACGACCGGGCCGCGTGCGTGGAACTCATCCGGGCGAACACCGCGGGCGTCGCCGGGTTCATCAGCACGAGCCGCTTCTACGCCGACCACATGAGCGCCGAGTTGGGCGTGCCGCGCGAGAAGGTTCACGTCGTCTACCCCGGCATCAACCTCGACGGCCACGCCGGCGAGCGCCCCGCCCGCCGCGACGGCCGGCGGACGGTCGGGTACTTCGCCCGCGTCTGCCCCGAGAAGGGGTTTCACCTCGCGGTCGAGGGCTTCGTCGCGCTGATGAAGTCGTCGGAGCCGCCCGACGCCGTGCTGCGCGCGTCCGGGTGGCTCGGCGAGAACGACAAGCCGTTCTTCCGCGAGCAGGTGGCGAAGATCGCGGCCGCGGGGCTGTCCGAACGCTTCGAGTACGCGGCGAGCCCGACCCACGACGACAAGGTGGCGTTCTTCCGCGCTGCGGACGTGCTGTGCGTGCCGACGACGTACCGCGAGCCGAAGGGGCTGTACGTGCTGGAGGCGTGGGCGAACGGCCTCCCCGTGGTGCTGCCGGCGCATGGCACCTTCCCGGAACTGCTGGCCGACGGCGGCGGTCTGCTCGTGCCCCCGGGGGACGTGGCGGCGCTCGCCGCGGCGCTGCGCCGGGCGCTGACGGACCACGACTGGCGCGACGCCGCCGGCATGGTTGGCGCGGCGGCCGTGCGCGAGCGGTTCACGGCCGACGTGATGGCGCGGGAGACGGAGGCCGTGCTGCACGCCGTACGATAGGTCTGCGAGTCGAAACACGAAACGCGAAACGCGAACCGATGTTCCACACCACCCGCCGCGTCGAGTTCGGCGACACCGACATGGCCGGGATCATGCACTTCTCCCAGTTCTTCCGCTTCATGGAGGTCGCGGAGACGGACTTCCTCCGCGCCCGCGGCCTGAGCGTCAGCTGGCGCCGCGACGGCGAGAAGTGGGGCTTCCCGCGCGTGTCCGCGGCGTGCGACTACAAGTCCCCCGCCCGCTTCGAGGACGTGCTCACGATCGCCGTCACGGTCGAAAAGGTCGGCGCGAAGTCGGTGGGCTACCGCTACGACTTCACGAACCAGCACGGGGCCGCCGTCGCGGTCGGCCGCATCACGGCGGTGTACTGCCGCTCGACCGGCCCGGACCACATCGAGTCCGTCGAGATTCCCGCCGACCTGCGCGCGAAACTGGAAGGCCCGGCCGCATGACCGAGCCGTACCTCACCCGCCTGACGCTGCGCCTGCTCGACGGCGTCGAACGCCTGCCCGCCCCGGTGCGCGAGCGGACCGCGGCGTACGTGCGCGCCGCCCAGTTGCCCGACGGCGGCTGGCCCGGCCGCGAGGGCGGGTCGGACGTGTACTACACCGGGTTCGCCCTCCGCTCGCTGGCCGTGCTGCAGGCGCTCGACGCCGACGTGTGTACCCGCGCCGCCGGCTTCCTCCGCACGCGGATGACCGGCTCCGGGAGCGTGGTCGATCTCTTCTCGCTGGTCGTGGGCTGCTACCTCGTCCCGCTCGGCGGCGGGCCGGACGTGCTGGCCGAAGCCCCGGCCGACTGGCGCGAGCGCGTCGCCGCCGTGCTGGAGTCGCACCGCTCGCCGGACGGCGGCTACGGCAAGGCGCCCGCGGCGCCGCACGGCAGCACCTACACGAGCTTTCTCGTCGTGCTCTGTCAGCAGTTGCTCGGCGTGCCGACGCCCGAGCCGGAGCGGCTGGCGGCGTTCGTCCGCGGCCGGCGGCGCGACGACGGCGGGTACGTCGAGATCGGCGCGATGCGGCGGAGCGGCACGAACCCGACCGCGGCCGGCGTGGGCGTGCTACAAGTGCTCGACGCACTCACCGACGAGGCCCGCGGCGCCGTCGCCGACTTCCTGGCCGCGTTGCCGGCCGCGTTCGAGGGCGGGCTGCGGGCCAACGACCGCATCCCCGCCGCCGACTTGCTCTCGACGTTCACCGGCGGCTGGACGCTCGACCAACTCGGCCGCGCGGACAAGCTCGACTGGCCCGGGGTGCGCGACTTCGCGCTCGCGTGCGAGGCGGCGGCGGGCGGGTTCCGCGCCGGCCTGTGGGACGACCGGACCGACGTGGAATACACCTTCTACGGCCTCGGCACCCTCGCCCTGGCTGCCCTTCACACGGATTGACGCTTGATGTCACTGGCCGTCCGCGACCTGGCGAAGGACTACCCCACGCGGTCCGGCCCGCTGCCGATCCTGCGCGCCGTGAACCTCGAACTCGCACGCGGCGAGTCGCTCGCGGTCATGGGGCCGTCCGGTTCCGGCAAGAGCACGCTCCTGCACATCCTCGGCACCCTCGACCGCCCGACGTCGGGGAGCGTGTCGCTCGACGGCACCGACCCGTTCGTGCTCCCGGAGGCCGACCTGGCGGCGTTCCGCAACCGGCGCATCGGCTTCGTGTTCCAGGACCACCACCTCCTGCCGCAGTGCAGCGTGTTGGAAAACGTGCTGGTGCCGACGCTGGTCAGCCGCGGCACCGACCCGGCGGTCACCGAGGGCTACGCCCGCGAGTTGCTGAAGCGCGTCGGCCTGGGGGCTCGGCTGGAACACCGCCCCGCGGAGTTGTCGGGCGGCGAGCGGCAGCGCGTGGCCGTGGCCCGGGCGCTGGTGCTGAAGCCACTGCTACTCCTGGCCGACGAGCCGACCGGCAACCTCGACCGCGCCTCGGCTCAGGCCGTCGGCGAGTTGCTGCTGGAGTTGCACCGGCAGGAGAACACGGTGTTGGTGGTCGTGACGCATAGCGCGGAGTTGGCGAGCCGGTTCCCGCGCCGGGCGGAGATGTCGGACGGGGCGCTGGCGGACGCGACCTGATCGGCCCGGTGTGGGGCCGGTTTCCAACCGGCCTCGCCAGCCCCGGCCGGTTGGAAACCGGCCCCACGAAAGCCGCCCACCCCCCTTGTGCCGGCGAACCGCCCGCCGCACAATCGGCGTGCCTCCCCGCCCCCGGAGCCCGCCGATGCCGCGTCGCTGCCTGCTCGGATTCGCCCTGCTCGTCGGCCTGCCGATCCCCGCCGGCGCGCAGACCGGCTTCGCCCCCTCCGCGGACGACTACGAGTACGCCCGCTCGAACTACACCAAGTTCGAGTACCGCGTCCCGGTCCGCGACGGGGCGAAGCTCTTCACCGTCGCGTACGTCCCGAAGGACACGTCGAAGACGTACCCGGTGATGTTCACCCGCACGCCCTACGGCGTCGGCCCCTACGGCCCCGACCAGATGCCGACGCGGCTCCTGCCGTCGCCGCACTTCTGGCGCGCCGGCTACATCTTCGTCCACCAGGACGTGCGCGGGCGGATGAAGTCGGACGGCACGTTCGTCCACGGGACGCCGCACAAGGCGAAGAAGCCGACGCCGCAGGACGTGGACGAGAGCAGCGACGCCTACGACACGATCGATTGGCTGCTGAAGAACGTCCCCGGCCACAACGGGAAGGTCGGCATGGCCGGCATCTCGTACCCGGGCTTCTACTCGGCGTGCGGGATGATCGACGCCCACCCGGCGCTCAAGGCCGTGAGCCCGCAGGCGCCGGTCCTCGACTTCTTCGACGGCGACGACTGCCGGCACAACGGGGCGTTCGTGCTGGCGCACAACTTCCGCTTCTTCGGCATGTTCCCGCGGCTGAACCCGAAGATGTACGGCCTCAAGGACACCCGCGACCCCGACTACGGCACGCCCGACGGGTACAAGTATTTCCTCGACATGGGGCCGCTGCGGAACATCGACAAACTGCTGCCGACAATCGACCCGTTCTGGCAGGACCAGAAAACCCACGGCGACTACGACGACTTCTGCGCCGCCCGCAACCTTCGGCCGCACATCAACGACATCCGCCCCGCGGTGATGACCACCGGCGGGTGGTACGACGCAGAGGACCTGGCCGGCACGTTCCACTGCTACAACCGCGTCGCGGCGACGAGCCCGAAGTGCCCGCAGAACGTGTTGGTGGTCGGCCCGTGGACGCACGGCGGCTGGGCGTTCAACGACGGCGACGCACTCGGTGCGGTGAAGTTCCGCGCGAAGACGGCGGCGTGGTACCGCGAGAAGGTGGAGCTGCCGTTCTTCGAGCAGCACCTCCGCGGCGGTCCGTCGGCCGAGTTGCCGAAGGCGGCGCTGGCCTTTGAAACCGGCACGAACCGCTGGCGCCGGTTCGACACCTGGCCCCCGGCCGACGCCGAAAAGGTGACGTTCTCGTTCGCCGCGGACGGCGCCCTGACGACGGCCCGGCCGAAGGTGGAGGGCGGGTTCGACGAGTACGTGAGCGACCCGCGGCGGCCGGTGCCGTACACGGAAAAGACCTCGCCGCGGATGGAGAACGACTACTTCACCGCCGACCAGCGATTCGCGTCGCGGCGGCCGGACGTGCTCGTCTACCAGACGCCGGTGCTCCCGGCCGACGTCTGCGCCGCCGGGCCGATCGAGGTGGAGCTGCACGTCAGCACGACCGGCACCGACTCCGACTTCGTCATCAAGGTGATCGACGTGTACCCGGACGATTATCCGGACCCCGACCCGAACCCGACGGGCGTAAAGATGGGCGGTTACCAGCAGCTCGTGCGCGGCGAGCCGTTCCGCGGGAAGTACCGCAACAGCCTGTCGAAGCCGGAGCCGTTCGAGCCGGGGAAGCCGGCGGTGATTCGGTTCTCGATGCCGGACGTGGGGCACTGCTTCCGCAGCGGGCACCGCATCATGGTGCAGGTGCAGAGCAGCTGGTTCCCGCTGTTCGACCGCAACCCGCAGACGTTCTGCGACATCTACAGCTGCGGCGAGGACGCGTTCAAGTCGGCGACGCAGCGGGTGTACCGCTCGGCGGCGATGCCGAGCGGCGTCACGCTGCGGGTGGTGAAGCCGTGAGGCGCGATGCGCCTCACTCGTCAGTTAGCCCGGCGACGCGCTGAACGACCGGCATCAGGTCGTTCAGCTCCTCGATCCGCAGCATCCGGATGTCGCGCACCGCAGACGCGAACCAAGGCAGCGTGGTCGTCAAGTCG
>JBGAQM010000370.1:0-6077 GCA_044220735.1 Urbifossiella sp.
ACGCGCGGACGACCCGGTACAGCCCGGGGCCGTCGGCCGACGGGAGCAGGACCAGCCCCACGGGGACGTTCGGCAGCACGCCGAGCGCGGGGGCGAGACGGGATTCGACGGGGTCGAGGCGGGGCCGAAAGCGGCGGGGCATGGCGACGATCCGTGTGCCGGGGCGTGTCCCGGCGGCGAACGCATCGGACGACCGAGTTTGCGCCCGGGCGTTCATTCTACCGGCGCGTCGCGGGTCGGCTCGCGCGCGGGCGGTTGCTAGAATCTGACCACCCTTCCGCCCCGAGACGCCCCCATGACCCCGGCCGTGCTCATGCTCGCACTCCTCACCCCCGGCCAGCCGCCCGAGCCGGAGGCGAAGACGTTCACCGCCCCCGGCGGGAAGACGCTGCCGTACCGCCTCGTCCGCCCGGCCGGAATCGAGCCCGGCAAGAAGTACCCGCTCGTGCTCGTGCTCCACGGCGCCGGCGAGCGCGGCAGCGACAACGCGAAGCAACTGATCCACGTCTGGGAGAAGGGGACCGGCCCGCTCGGCCGCGCCGAGTTCCGCGACGCCAAGGCGTTCGCGCTGCTGCCGCAGTGCCCCGACGGCAAGCAGTGGGTGAACGTGCCGTGGGCCGCCGGCAGCTACAAGTCGCCGCCCGTCAGCGAGCCCCTCGACCTGGCGCTGCAACTCGTCGATGCCAGCTTGAAGGACCTGCCGATCGACCCCGACCGCGTCTACGCGATGGGCCTGAGCATGGGCGGGTACGGCACGTTCGACGCGGTCCAGCGGCGGCCGGAGTTGTTTGCCGCCGCGGTGCCGATCTGCGCGGCGATGGACGTGTCGAAGGCGAAGGACGTGGCGAAGGTGTCGGTGTGGGCGTTCCACGGCGACAAGGACACGGTCGTGCCGCCGGCCGGCTCGCGGGAGGCGGTGGCGGCGCTGCGGGCGGCGGGGGCGGAGCCGCGGTACACCGAGTACCCGGGCGTGGGACACAACAGCTGGGCGCCGGCGTTCCGCGAGCGCGACCTGTGGACGTGGGTGTTCGCGCAACGGCGCGGCGGGAAGTAGTGTTGCCGCTCGCGGCTTTGCGCGGGGAAACGCGAAGCCGCAAGCGGGCTCACTTCTTGCCGGGCCGGACCGGGAACTCGGCCGACTCCGTGCGCGCCGTGCGCAGGTACGCCTCCACGCGCGCCACCACGGCCGCGTTCGCGGCCGCCACGTCCCGCGTCTCGCCCGAATCGTTCACCACGTCGTACAGCTCCAGCGCCGCGCCCGGCGCCTGGCGGATCGCCTTCCACGGGCCGTGCCGCACCGCCTGCCGGAACCCACCCTCGTGGAACTCCCAGTACAGGTAGTCGTGCCGCCGCTGCTCGCCGCGGCCGGTCAGCGTCGGCGCGACCGAGATGCCGTCGAGCCCCGCCGGCGCCGGCACGCCGGCGAGGTCGCACGCCGTCGGCAGGAAGTCCCAGAACGCCCACACGTGGTCTGACGTGGTTCCCGGCCGGATCGAGCCGGGCCAGCGGGCGATCGTCGGCACGCGAATGCCGCCGTCGGTGAGGGCGCGCTTGATGCCGCGGAACGGGCCGCTGCTGCGGAAGAAGGCCGGGTCGTTGCCGCCCTCGCGGTGCGGGCCGTTGTCGCTGCTGAACAGCACGAGTGTGTTCTGCTCCAGCCCCAGTTCGCGGAGCCGCGCCAGCAGGGCCCCTACGTCGGCGTCCATCCGCGTGATCATCGCCGCCTTGTTCTTCTCGGCCTGCGGCCAGTTCTCGGCCGTGTACGGGGCGTCGGTCGGCACCTCGTTCCCCTCGCCGGTGGCGCGGGTGCGCTCGTTGTTGGCGTGCGGCGCGGTCGTGGCGAAGTAGAGGAAGAACGGCCGGTCCTTGTTCGCCGTGATGAAGCGCAGCGCGTCCTCGCGCAGCAGGTCCGGGGCGTAGTGGGCGAACTTCGCGGCCACGTTCTCGGCCGCCGACTGCGGGTTGGCGACCGGCTCGCGGGCGGTGCCGCGCCACAGGAAGTCGGGGTAGTAGTTGTGGGCGTGGTGCTGGTTCAGGTAGCCGAAGAAGTGGTCGAACCCCTTCCGCGTAGGGACGCCGACGCTCCCCTCCTCGCCGAGCCCCCACTTGCCGACGAGCGCGGTCGCGTACCCGGCCCGCTTGAGCAGGTCGGCGACGCACGGGTCGTCGGGCCGCAGCGGCACGTTCGCCCGCGGCCCGCCGCCGCCGCCGTTCCCGCGCACGCGGCAGTGGCCGGTGTGGAGCCCGGTCATGAGCGCGCACCGGCTCGGGGCGCAGACGGTGCTGCCGGCGTAGGACTGGGTAAAGCGGACGCCGTCCGTCGCCAGCCGGTCGAGGTGCGGGGTGCGGATGCGCGTCTGGCCGAAGCAGCCGACGTCGCCGTAGCCGAGGTCGTCGGCCAGGATCAGGACGACGTTCGGCGGCCGCGCCGCGGCGGGCGACGCGAGCAGCGCGAGGGCGATCAGGGCACGAGTCATGCGCGGTTACCCGAGGGGGCCGTCGGTGTGGACGCTGTCCCAGATGGCGCCTTCGAGCCCGGCGAACACCATGTCGCGGGTCAGGCTGCCGTCGTCCCAGGCGCGGACGGACCGGCACACCGCCCGCCGGTGCCCGTCGCTCGGGTAGTCGAGCGCCAGCAACTCGACCACCGACGTGACGCCGGTGAGCCAGAAGGCGACGCACCCCTCGGTGGCCGCCCCCGCGCCGCGGCGGAAGCAGTGGTTGACGACGCGCCCCTCGTACAGCATGTCGCGGAGGCGGTGGAGGCGGGCCGGGTCGGCGAGCGACAGCAGCACGCGCAGGTCGGCGGCGGGGTCGGCCGGGCCGAGGAGGTGGTCGAGTTCGGCGGCGGCGGCGCGGTCGAACGCGGACCGGAGGGCGGGGATGTACTCGAGGGTGGAGAGCGTGGTCACGAGCGGCCTCCGGCGCGGGTGCGGAATGCGTCCTCATTCCCACCCGGATAGTAACCGGTGTCGCCGCGGCACGCCAGGGTTAGAATGCGTCGGACGCCCGTTCCCCGGAGAGCCCCGCGTGGCCGACGCGACCCCGAAGCCGTTCCCCGGCTGCGACGACGACGACCCGGTGACCCTCGACGCACTCGCGCGGCTGGCCGCCGCCCCGTTCGCGCCGGTCGATCACGAGCGGATCAAGGCCGCGGTGCGCGAAATCCTGTTCGCCGTCGGCGAGGACCCGGACCGGGAGGGCTTGCAGGAGACGCCCGACCGCGTGGCCCGGATGTACGCCGAGGTGTTCGCCGGGCTCCACCAGGACCCGGCCGTGTTCCTCGCCAAGACGTTCACGCAGACGGCCGACGAGATGGTGCTGGTGAAGGACATCGAGTTCGCGTCGTGCTGCGAGCACCACCTGCTGCCGTTCCTCGGCAAGGCGCACGTCGGCTACCTGCCGGCCGGGCAGGTGGTGGGACTGTCGAAGCTGGCCCGGGTGGTGGACAGCGTCGCCCGCCGGCCGCAGGTGCAGGAGCGGATGACGGAGACGATCGCCGACCTGGTGATGAACGAGTTGCAGCCGCGCGGCGTCGGCGTGGTGGTCGAGGCGACGCACAGCTGCATGACGATCCGCGGGGTGCGTAAGCCCGGCGCCCTGACCGTGACCAGCGCCGTCCGCGGGCTCGTCAAGACGAACGCCAGCACCCGGGCCGAGTTCATGTCACTGGCGCTCGGGCGCGGGTGACGGGAGCAAAGCGAACCCTGTATCCTGTCCCCTGTGCCCGACCCCCAGCAGATCGCCGACGACCTCCGCAACACGTTCCGCGGGCGGCTCGCGTTCGACGCCGTGCGGCGCGGGTTGTACGCCACCGACGCCAGCCCGTTCGAAGTCACCCCGCTCGGCGTCGCGACACCCGAAGACGCCGAAGACCTGGCCGTCCTCGTCAAGTACTGCCACGAGCACGCGCTGCCGGTGGTGCCGCGCGGGGCCGGCACCGGCGTCGCCGGCGAGTCGCTCGGGCCGGGCCTCGTCGTGGACCTGAGCGCCGAGTTCCGCGGCGTCCTCCACGTCGGCGGGGACACGGCGACGGTCGAACCGGGGGTGGTGCTCGCGGAGCTGAACGCGGCCCTGGCAAAGGTCGGCCGGCGGTTCGCCCCCGACCCGGCGAGCGGGGCGAGCTGCACCGTCGGCGGGATGGTGGCGACGAACGCCAGCGGCGGCAACGCCGCCCGCCACGGCTACACGCGCGACCACGTCCGCGGGCTCGGCGTGGTATGGGACGACGGCACGCGGGACTCGCTCCAGTCGCCCGGCGGGTCGGCGTCGGCCGGGATTTCGGTGCGAACGCTCACGATCGTCGAGGCCACCGCCCGGCTCCTCCGGGCCAACCGCGAGCTGGTCCACCTCACCCGGCCGCTCACGCCGTTCAACCGCTGCGGCTACCTCCTCCACGACGTGCTCACCAACGCCGGCCCCGACCTGCCGCGCCTCCTCTGCGGCTCCGAGGGCACGCTCGGGTTCGTCACGGAAGTGACCGTCGCCACCGTGCCGCTGGCCGGCGGGACGTGCCTCGCGCTGCTCGGCTTCCCGACGCTCGAAGCCGCGGTGAACGCGGCCGCCGACCTGCCGCCGTTCGGGCCGACCGCCGCCGACCTGCTCGACCGCCGGCTGCTGTCGCTGTCCGGCCGCGGCACGGACGCGATCCCGGCCGCGGTCGGGGCGGCGCTGATGGTCACGTTCGAGGCCGACACCGAGCGCGAGGCGTCGGAACGCACCTGGGGCGCCATCGAGGCGCTGAAGGCGCAGCACAAGGTGGCGGTGCTCGTCGAGCCGGCGTGCGACCCGGAGGGGATCGCCCGCGTCCGGGCGGTGCGGGAGGCGGCCGTGAGCGGGCTGTACGGCCTCGGGCGCGGCCCGCGGCCGGCCGCGTTCGTCGAGGACGTGGGCGTCCCGCCCGCCGCCGTCGCCGAGTTCCTGGCCGGCACCCAGGACGTGCTGAAGCGGTTCGAACTGAGCGCGTCGTTCCTCGTCCACGCCCTCGCGGGGCAGGTTCACACCCGCCCGCTCGTGGACCTCGCCGACCCGGCCGACCGCGCCAAACTGTGGCCGGTCGCCGAAGCCGTGCACGCCCTGGCGCTGGCCCTCGGCGGCACGGTCAGCACGCAGCACGGCACCGGCATCGCCCGCACCCCGTGGGTGGAGCGGCAGTACGGCCCGCTGCTGCCGGTGTTCCGCGAACTGAAGCGCGTCTTCGACCCGAAGAACGTGCTGAACCCCGGCAAGATCATCGGCCCCGACCCGAGCCGGCCGGCGTGGCCGCTGCGGGGAGAGGACCGAGGACCGAGGACCGAGGGCGGTGGGGAGGAAGGCCGGGCGCCGCTTCTGGTCTGGAAGGAGACGGAGCCGGCGGCGGAGGCCGGGAAGTGTACCGGGTGCGGGGACTGCCGGCCGCGCGGCGGGGCGGCGCGGATGTGCCCCGCGTTCACCGCCGCGGGGGTCGAGGAGGCGGCGCCGCGGGGGATGGCCAACCTCGTCCGCGGGCTCGCCGACCTCGGCTCGGACGACGCCCTGCCGGTGGTATCGCGGTGCGTCAACTGCAAGATGTGCCGCGACGAGTGCCCGTCGCGGGTGGACGTGCCGCGGCTGATGATCGAGGCGAAGGCCCGCCGCCACGCCGAGCACGGCCTCGACCGGGTGTCGTGGGTGCTGGCCCGCGCCGACCGGCTGGCCGCGTTCGCGTCGCGCCTCGCCCCGCTCTCGAACGCGGTCCTCGGGAACCGCCCGGCCCGGTGGGTGGTCGAGAAGCTGATCGGCCTGTCGCGCCACCGCCGCCTCCCGGCCCTGGCGCACCAGACGTTCTTGCGGGCCGTCCGCGGCGAGCGGAAGGTGCCCGCGACCCCCGACGCGCCGAAGGTGGCGTACTTCGCGGACACGTTCGCCAACGTCTTCGACCCGTCGGTCGGGGCCGCGGCGGTGGCGGTGCTGCGGCACAACGGGGTGACGGTCGTGGTGCCGCCGCGGCAGGGCGGCAGCGGCGCCGCCCCGTTCGCGCAGGGCGACCTGGAGACGGCGCGCGAGCTGGCCGTGCGCAACGTCCGGGCGCTGGCCGACTACGCCCGCGACGGGTACCG
>JBGAQM010000371.1:0-6063 GCA_044220735.1 Urbifossiella sp.
GAGAAGAAGTGACCGCTTGACGTGGGGCCGGTTGGAAACCGGCCCTACGAAACACGTCGCGAGCGGTTAGTCACTTCCCCGTGGAATGAATCGTCAGGTACACCGACCCCACGACCGACCGGCCGTCGGCCGCGGTCAGGTTGTACCCCACGTGCATCTGCATCACCGGCCGCAACTCCTTGAACCGGATCGTCACCGTCTTGCCGTCGGCGCTCAACGTCGCGCCAGTCACGGGCACCGCGTCGGCCCCCTCGGCGGTCGGGTCGCTCGGCTTCCACCGCTTCGAGCCGTAGTCGCCGGTCCAGCGGTAGTCCCACGCCGACCCCTGATACCGCGCCGCGTCCGCCGCCGCCTTCGCGTCCAGCGGGCGGGTGAACGTGAGGCGGACGGTGTCGCCTTCGACCGCCATCGCCGCCGGCACGTCGAGCGGCTTGCCGGTGTAGCGCACGCGCTGCAGCGAGCCGTCGGCCTTCGCCGCGGTCTGCCAGCCGTTCAGGCCGCAGACGTACAACGAGCCGTCCGGGTGGAAGCGGCCGCGACAGCTGCCCGACAGGAAGTGCATGTCGAGCGGCGCGACGCCGCCCTGCACGCGGCCGCCGGCGAGCTCCTGCCGCAGCAGCACGAACGACCGGCAGCGGCCGTAGGACAGGTGCAGCGGCTTGCCGGCGAGCGGGCCGAAGGCGCCGGGCGGCACCCACACCTGCCCGCCGGCCGAGTTGTCCACCTCGCGTGGCAGCCAGCACAGCGGCGGGTCGAACGTCTTGGGCGGCGTCGGCCGGTGGTGCGCCCGCATGTCGCCGTAGAAGCCGCCCGACTTGTACTCGTCGATCCGCGTCGCCGGCATCCAGTTCCCCTCCTGGTCGGCGCCGGTGAGGATGCCGGTCGGCGACATCCCCATGCCGATCGGGTGGCGGAACCCGGTGGCGAACGTCTCCGCCTTCGCGCCGTCCTTCGACACCTTGATGAGCGTGCCGCCGGAGGGCGTGTCGGTGTCGCCGGTCTTGAAGAAGTAGAAGTTGCCGGCCGGGTCGGTTTCGAGGCAGGTGTCGTAGCTGTGTTCGCCGCCGCCGGTGTGCCAGTCGTTGCACACGCACTCGTAGAAGTCGGCCTCGCCGTCGTCGTTGCGGTCGTGCAGCCGCGTCAGTTGGCCGCGCTCCAGCACGACCACCTTGCCGTCGATCACTTTCAGCCCGAGCGGGTGGTACAGGCCGGTGGCGTAGCGCTGCCACGCACACGTCCCCGCGGCGTCGTCCACGCGGACGAGCCACACGTCGCCGTGGCAGGTACACATCGCCACGCGGCCGTCGGGGAGGAAGTCCACGCCGGTGCAGAAGAACAGGGCGCCGTAGCGGTTTGCGTAGGGGACGGTGAGCGTGTCCACGGCGAACGCGCCGGTCCCGGCGCCGCGGACGAGTTTCGTGACGATCGGCGCGCCCCGCGGCCACACGATCGGCTCCGTGGGGTCGAGGTCGCCGCCCCCGACGGGCACCACGCGGCCCGCGTCGGGCATGAGGATCAACTGCGTCCCCTTCGCCGACGCGGGCACGGCGACCGGGGTGCCGTCCGTGGCGCGGAACGCCAACGGCTTCGGCGAGGGGTCGATGTTGAAGAAGCGGGCCAGGCCGTCCCCCTCGGGCCGCACCGACTCGACGACGCGGACGCCGTTCACGTCGTACGCCCAGGCGACGCGGTCGCCGCGCAGGTAGTGGCCGCGGTACTTCACCCACGCCTTCGGCAGCGGCGCGGTGAACCGGCCGGGGGGCGGCGTCCAGCCGCCGTCGGCGTTCGCCCAGCCCGGGCCGGACGCGGCCGCGAACAGCATCTTCCCCACGGGGAACGGCGTGTTCAACAGGCCGAAGCGGCGGTCGCTGTGCTGGAGGTAGCCGCCGGCCCACGCGGCCGCGAGCTGGCACGTCGAGCGGTCGAACCCCGCCCCGCCCTTCCCGTCCGCGAAGCGGACGACGCTCGCCTTGTAGACGCGCTGCCGGCCCGGCCCGAGCGGGTAGTCCATCGTGCAGTTCAGGACGGGGCCGGTGTCCATCGTGCGGAAGCGGGCGTCGACCCAGTCCTTGTCTGTGGCGCGCTCCCACGGCTCCTTGCCAATCGGCCGCGGGGTCCAGTCGGCGAGCGCGGGGTCGAGCCCGAGCGGCCGAGGGGCCGGGGCCACCGGGAGTTGGGCCGGCGCGAGCAGAAGCAGGGCGAGCGGCAGCATGGGAGAGGTTCCGCGATCGATCCGGAGGTGACAGGTGTGCGGACGCCCACCCGGCGCGGCGGGTGGGCGTTGGGGGTCGAACTACTTCGCCCGCACGTCGTAGCAGTGGAGCGACTCGCCGTCGCGGACGTACAGCCGGCCGTCGCACACCACCGGGTGCGCCCACAGCGAACCGCCGCGGCGCGGCGGCGTGAACGACCCCACCTCGCGGTAGCCGCCCGGCGACGGGTCCACCAGCGCCACCGTGCCGTTGTCGTAGTGGAAGTACAGCCGGCCGTCGGCGAACGTCACCGACGCCGACCCGCGGCCGGTCCCGTCCTCGGCCTGGCGCTTCCAGATCACCTTCCCGGTCTTCACCTCGGCGCAGTACGGGCGGCCGCTGTCGTCGGTGTCGCCGTACACGTAGTCGCCCACCTGGATGACGCCGCCGTGCTTGTTCGTCAGCTCGCGGGCGTAGTACACCTCGCGGACGGTGATGCGGCCGTCGGCCGCCGTCAGGTGCAACAGCGACGCCCCGCGGCCGTAGCCGATGCTGCTGAAGATGTGGTCGCCCATCACGATCGGCGTCGGCACGTTCGCGGTGTTGCCGCCGAGCTTCTCGAACGTCCACAGCACGCGGCCGTCGAGGCTCACGCCGACCAGCCCGCCGTTGAACAGCTGGACGTAGTGGCGGATGCCGCCGACGGTCGCCACCACGACCGACGAGTAGCCGGCCTCCGAGTGCCGCGTCTTGATCGGGCAGCGCCAGACTTCTTTCCCGGTCGCCTTGTCGAGCGCGACCATCGTCGCCTCCGGGCCGCCGGGGGTGACGATCACGCGGTCGCCGTCCACGAGCGGCGACTCGCAGTAGTTCCAGCCGCCCTTCTGGCCGCCGAACTCTTTCTCCAGGTTGCGCCCCCACACCTTCTTCCCGTCGGCGTCGATGCACACGAGGTCGCCGAACTGGCCGAGGGCGTAGACGCGACCGCCGTCCACGGTCGGGGTGCAGCCGAGGCTGCCGCCGGCGGGGCCGACCGGGGACGTCCAGAGCACCTTGCCGTCGGCCCGGCTGACGGCCACGACGTGCGATTCCTTCCCCTTGTTGCCGAGGGTGTAGACGCGGTCGCCGCTGACGCTGACGGAACTGTAGCCGCCGCCGAGCCCCTTCGCCGTCCACGCCAGCGGCGGGCCGCCGTCCGGCCAGCTCTGAAGGAGCCCCTTCTCCTTCGCCACGCCGTCGCGCGCCGGCCCGCGGAACTGCGGCCAGTCGGCGGCGGTGAGGGTGAAGGTGAGCGCGAGTGTGACGGCGGCCGTGAGGAGACGGTGGGGCATGAGAGGCTCCGGGGGGTAGGCACGATGAGAATAAACGGCGGCGGGCGGCGTGTCGAGGCGCCGAATCGACTCGGAGCCGGCCCCGTCAGGGGTCGGAGACTCGGCACATCGTGCGGGCTCCGACTCCTGACGGGGCCGGGTCCGAGTGCGGAAAGCTACTCGCGCACGATCTTGAGCACACGCCCGTTGCTGGCGTCGGAGATGTACAGGTCGCCCGTCCGCGGGTGGACGATCACCCCGTGCGGCTGGTTGAACTCCGCCGCCCGCGGGTCGCCGCCGACGCCCGCGGTGCCGCGCCGCCCCGACCCGGCGACCAACTCCAACTCGCGCTTCGCGGGCAGGTAGCGGACGACCCGGTGGTTCTCGGTGTCGGCGATGAGTACGGTCCCGTCGCGGTCGATGCACAGGTGCTTCGGCCCGTTCATCGCCGCCGCCAGGGCCGCCCCCAGGCCCGAGCCGGCGCGGCCGGTGCCGGCGACGGTGCGGATGCGCCCGTCAGGCGACACCACCCGCAGGGCGTGGCCGCCGCGTTCCAGGACGTACAGGTTGCCGGCGCGATCGACGGCGTGCGCCCGCGGGTCCACGAGCGGTTGATCGACCGCCGGCTCGCCGTCCTTCGGCACACCCTTCTGCCCGTTCCCGGCCACGGTCGTGACGACGCCGGTCTTCATGTCCACCTTGCGGATGCGGCGGTTGTCGAGGTCGGTGATGAAGCACCCGGTTCCCTGCGGGTCGAACGACACGCAGAAGCAACCGCCGAACTTCGCCTTCGCCGCCGGGCCGCCGTCGCCGCTGAAGCCCTTCTCGCCGGTGCCGGCGAAGGCCTCGACCCGCTTGGTCTTCGGGTCGTAGGTGCGGACGCAGTTGTTCCAGGTGTCGGCGAGGTAGACGCGGCCGTCCGGCCCGACGGCCAGGCTGTGCATCCCGTTGAACGTCGCCGCCTCGCCGGGGCCGCCGTTCCCGTCGTGCCCCTTCTTCCCGAGCGTGCCGGCGAGGGTGACCAGCTTGCCGTCCGCCGCGAGCGCCCGCAACCGCTCACCCTTCGCCATCTCGACGATGTAGGTGGTGCCGTCCGCGCCGAAGTCCACGCCGAACGGCTGGACGAGGAGCGACTTCTTGGCCACGACGTCGTCGGTCTGGCCGCCGCCGGCGACGAGGACGAGTTTCTCCCCGACCGCGGAGGCGGTGAGCCCCTTGATCGGCTCCAGGACGTAGCCGACGAGGTTGCCCTTCGGGTCGGTGAACGACTTGTACCGGTCCTTCACGTCGCCGCGGGCGGCGTCGTAGGCCCGCGCGTCGATCCCCCAGTGGCGGACCCAGCGGACGTTGTTCCCCTCGAACCGGACGATGCCGACCTTGACCATGTCGCGGCCGGCGTCCTTGAACCGGAAGTCGAGCCACATGGGGTCCGCCTTCGCGTTGAGGGTCAGCTCGCCGACCCACTGCTGGGCCTCGTTGTCCCAGTCGGTGTTGAAGCCGAACGTCGCCGGCCCCTTCGGCTCCATCCGGGTGAACAGGTCCCACGTCAGGCCGCCGTTCGGGTCGAGTTGCTTCTCGCGCGGCAGTTCGGGGCTGATCTCGCGCCAGTGGCCGGTGAGCCTGGCGCGAACCGCGGCCTCGTCCGGCCGCGGTTGGGCCGTGGCGAGAGTCGATGCCATCCCGACCACCGCGGCGAGTACGAAGTGACGCATCTCGTTCCACCTCCCCGTGCGACGGCAGCCCCCTCACAGCTTACCCGACCGGTCCGCCTTCGCCGAGCGGACGATGTTCGCCACCCGGCGCGCGCGGACCCGCAATTCCGTCAACCCGTCCGATTCGGGCTCAAGTCCGGTTCTCGGAGTCGTTCGGGCGGTGAACAATGAACTCGCGGGCCGGACGGCTGGTAACGGTCGTCCCGCCCGCTCGGTCCGCACCGGGAGGCACGCCATGTTCCCCGCCCGCCAGAGTCCTCCCGGCCGCTACCGGCGGGCCGTCCTGAGCCTCGTCGTCGCCGCCGCCCTGGTCGCGGCCGGCGCCGGGTTCGTGACCCGCGGCCGCGCCGCCGACCCCGCGCCGGCCGACGACGTGGCCCTCGCCCGCGCCGCCCTCGCCGAGTTGGACGCGGACCCGGCCCTGAAGGATTTCAACCTCGTCGTCAGTGTGGTGGACCGGGTGGTGGTGGTGGGCGGTCCCGTCGCCACAACCGCGCAGAAGGACCGCGCCGCCGAACTGGTCCGCCGCGTGCCCGGCGTGCGCGACGTCCGAAATGGTTGCTTCGTGCAGGCCGGCGCGGAGCCACTGTTGAAGTCGAACCTCGCGGCCGCCCGGCCGCTGCCGGTGCTGCCCCCGGTCGTGATTCCGCTGCGGCCGAGTTCGACCGCCGAAACCGCCCCACCGACGGCCGACCTCGTTGCCGTCGCGCCGGTCGAGCGGTCGGTGGTGACGCGCCGGCCGACGAACCCGGGGGAGAACTTTCTGGAAGCGCCGGTGGCGTCGCAGCCCGGGCCGCCGGCGGCGGTCTCGCCGTACCCGCCCGGCGTACTCACGACACGGCCGGCGTT
>JBGAQM010000372.1:0-6024 GCA_044220735.1 Urbifossiella sp.
AGGTGACGGTGACGACGCCGAACCGCACGCTCGCCACGGCGAAGGAGCTGCCGCTGAACAGCGTGTGCAACGGCGCCGTCGCGGACCGCGCCATCGACTACTTCACGTTCCAGGCCAAGAAGGGGCAGCGGCTCGTCATCAGCGCCCAGAGCAAGTCCTGATACCCCTCGCGGGCGGCGCGCTGGGCGTCGATCGGCTGGCCCGCCGCGTTCACCCGCGGCTCGCCCAGATAGCCCAGCGCCGACCGCAGCTCGTCGGGCCGCGGGTCGCGGGCGAAGGCCACCCGGTACAGCTCCTTCACGCGATCCTCGGCGGGCCGGGCGTCCTTCGCCAGCTTCTCCGCGCGGCCGGTGGCGTGCGACAGCTTGTTGCGCACGTCCGGCGAGTTCAGCAGGTGGAGGCTCTGCGCCAGGTTCGACGACTGCACCCGCTCGCACTCGCAGACGCTCTCGCCCTCCGGCCGGCCGAACACCCGCAGGAACGCCGACGACCGGTTGTAGCTGTTGTCCGGCAGCGCCACCGCCCGCGTGCCCGGCGGCAGGTTCGGGAAGTCCGTCTGCGTGCCGGTCAACTGGTCGATCGCGTCCAGCAGCACCTCGGCCGACAGACGGCGTGGGTAGTAGCGCGAGTAGTTCTGCCTGTCGCCGCCGTTGTGGGCGTTCGGCATCGCACTCAGCTGGTACGCGCTCGACCGCACGATGACGCGCACCAGCGACTTCAGGTCGAAGCCGCTATCGAGGAAGTGCTTCTCCAGCGCCGCGAGCAGCGCCGGGTTCGACGGCGGGTTGGTGTCGCGGATGTCGTCCTCGGGCTCGATCAGGCCGCGCTGGAAGAAGTGCTTCCAGTAGCGGTTCACGAGCGCCTTGGCGAAGAACGGGTTCGTCGGCAAGCGCATCCAGTCGGCGAGCTTCAGGCGCGGGTCTTCGTCGGGCGCGACCGCGGGGACCGCGTCGCCGAGCGCCGCGGGTCGGAGCGCCGCCTTCGTGCGGATGTTCGTCGCCGTCGCCATCCCGCGGTTGTGGAAGATCAAGTCTTCGCCGCGGGTGCCCGACGGCTTCCGCCCGACCCGCGCGAAGAACGCCGCCAGCGAGTAGTAGTCGTCCTGGCTCCAGCGCTCGAACGGGTGGTGGTGGCACTGGGCGCACTGGATGCGCACGCCGAGGAACAGCTGGGCCACGTCCTCGATCTGGTCCTTCGGCTCCTTCACCCGCTTGTACCACGCCACCGGCGGGTTGCCGATGATCGTGCCCGTCGCGGCCAGCAGCTCGCGCACGAACTGGTCGTACGGCTTGTTCGACAGCAGCGAGTCGCGCACCCAGGCGTGGAAGGCGAAGTTGGACACCGTGTCGCTGGCGTCGTCGCGGCGGTTCTTCAGCACCGCCGTCCACTTCGCGGCGAAGAAGTCGGCGTAGTCGGGGCTCTTCAGCAACTCGTCGATCCAGCGGTCGCGCTTGTCGGCGGCGGTGTCGGCGAGGAAGGCTTTGGCTTCCGCTTCGGTCGGGAGCCGCCCGGCCACGTCGAGCGTGACGCGGCGGAGGAACGTGGCGTCGTCGCACACCGGCGACGGCGGGATGCCGAGGTCCTTCAGGTTGGCGAACACGGCGGCGTCGATGAAATTCCGCACCGGCGGCAGCGCGACGACCGGCGCCCCGAGCGGTACGGCGGCGTTGAACACCGCGACGCGCCCCTGGTGGCGCACCATGACAGCCACGCGGCCGGGCAGGTCGGCGACCGCGACGAGCCCGCCTTCGGTCACCTCGGCCATCGCCTTGTCGTTCGACTCGAACAGCGCCGTGTCGGTCACGTCGCGGGCGCGGCCGTCGGAGTAGCGGGCCACGGCCTTGAGTTGCTGTTTGGACTGCCGTTGCAGCACGGCCTGCTTCGGCTCGATCTCCAGCCCGACGAGCTTCGGGGTGGTGGCGTCGTCGGGGCGCGAGCCCTGGGCGATCCAGTCGCGGACGACGGCGAAGCCCGGCGACGCCTTCGGCAGTCGCGGCCCGCCGCCGTGCGGCACCTGACCAGACGCCTTCAGCAATAGGAGGCTGTTCTCGGGGCTGCCGAAGTTCAGGCGCCGCCCGCGCCCTTCAAGAACGAGGTGTTCAAAATCTTCCCCGGGCTCGAACCCGAACAGCGACAGTTGAAACCCCTTCTGCCCGCCGCCGGCCTTGGCGTGGCACGTCCCCGCGTTGCACCCGGCCCGGGTCAGCACGGGGACCACGTCGTTCGTGAAGCTGACGCGGCCGTCGGCCGCCTGCGCCGGGCTCGCAAGGCACGCCAGCACCAGCGCCGCGCACCACGACACGCGGACGGACGGGCGCCGGCGGTCGGTCGGGTTGTGAGGCATAACAGGTCCGCGGGCGGAGAACGCGGTCTCGGGCAGTGTGGGTCCGCCGGGCGGCGGAACTGCCGGTCGAGGAGGCTCTGGCGGGGGGAACATCGACCCCTGTAGTATCGCTCGTCGCGGGCCGTGGGGCAACTCGAATCGGGGTCCGTGTCGCGAAGCGCGAAGCCGCAAGCGGGAACTCGGGTGGAGAAGTTGCCGCTTGCAGCTTCGCGTCGGGGGAGGGCGTAGCCGCCGCGGCGCCCGCGGCTACCGTGAGGGGAACCGCTCGTCTCCCGGAGCCCGCCGATGACCCCCGACGAACCCGTGTCGCGCCGGGCGGCGCTCGCCGCCGGCCCCGCGGCCCTCGCCGCCGTCGCGGCGCAGCCCGCGGCCGACCCGCCCCCGTGGATCGACGCCCACTCGCACATCTGGCCGCCGGACGCCGACAAGTTCCCCCTCGCCCCGGGGCAAACGCCGAAAGACCTCAACCCGCCGAGCTTCACCGACGAGCAGCTGATGGCCGTCGCCCGGCCGGAGGGCGTCGGCCGGGTGGTGCTGATCCAGCACTCGGTCTACCACCTGTGGGACAACGCGTACCTGATCGACGCCGTCCGCCGGCACCCGAAGACGTTCCGCGTGCAGGGCATGGTCGACGACCACCGCCCGAACCCCGGCGCGGCGATGCGGCAGCTCCTCCCGCGCGGCGTCACCGGGTTCCGCATCACCCCGTTCGTCCGCGCCCGGGACGCGCAGGCGGCGTGGCTCGACACGCCCGGCATGGCCGAGATGTGGCGGACCGGCGCGGCCACGCGGCAGGCGATGTGCCTGCTCATCAACCCGGGCGACCTCGCGGCGACCGACGCCATGTGCGCCCGGCACCCCGAGACGCCGGTGGTGATCGACCACTTCGCCCGCATCGGCGCCGACGGCGAGTTCCGCGACGCGGACGTGCGCGCGCTCTGCCGGCTGGCTCGCCACAAGCTGGCGCACGTCAAGGTGTCGGCGTTCTACGCGCTCGGCCGGAAGCGGCCGCCGCACGACGAGCTGGTGCCGGTGGTCCGTCGGCTGCTGGAGGCGTTCGGCCCGCGGCGGCTGATGTGGGCCAGCGACGCCCCGTACCAGACGCAGGGCGAGAACAGCTACCGGGCGTCGATCGCCCTGGTCCGCGACCGGATGGACTTCCTCTCTCGCGCGGACCGCGAGTGGCTGCTGGCGAAGACGGCCGAGGCGGTGTTCTTCTACGCCTGACGGCGTGCCGTAAACGGCGTCGGCACGTCAGGTCGGCGGGTTCGTCGTGGGGCCGGTTGGAAACCGGCCTGGTGCCCCGGCCGGTTGGAAACCGGCCCCACACGGCGGCCCGGCCGCGGTTCCCCGATCGTCGCCACAACCCGACCCACGGACGCCCCGAGCCGGCTTTCACACCGCACCGAACCCGGAGACCGCCGTGCGCCCTCGCCTCGTCGCCGCTGCCGCCGTCGCGGTCGTGCTCCTCGCTTCGGCCCGCGGGCAGAACCCGCCGCCCACGCCCACCGCGGCCGACCCCCGGCTCGTCGTCGCGCCGTTCGCCAGCGCCCCCGACATCGTCCAGCCCATCGCCCTCGACTTCGACAGCCGCGGCCGGCTCCTCGTCGTCGAGAGCCACACCCACTTCCGCCCGGCGAACTACGCCGGCCCGAAGGCCGACCGCGTCCGCGTCCTCGAAGACACCGACGGCGACGGCCGCGCCGACAAGTTCACCACCTTCTTCGAGGGCACCACTGCCACGATGGACCTCGCCGTCCACCCCGACGGCTCCGTGTACCTCGCCACCCGCAACGAAATCCTGCGCGTCCGCGACACGAACGGCGACGGCGCGGCCGACGAGAAGGTCCGCATCGCCTTCCTCGACACCGCCGGCAACTACCCCCACAACGGCCTCTCCGGGCTGGCGTTCGACGCCCGCGGCGACCTGATCTTCGGCATGGGCGAAAACCTCGGCGCCGCGTACAAGCTGGTCGGCGCCGACGGCACCACGCTCGCCGGCGGCGGCGAGGGCGGGAACCTGTTCCACTGCTCCGCCGACGGCAAGAACCTCCGCCGCACGGCCACCGGCTTTTGGAACCCGTTCGGCACCGGCCGCGACATCTTCGGCCGGCTGATCGTCGCCGACAACGACCCGGACTCGTCGCCGCCGTGTCGGCTGCTGCACGCCGTCGAGGGCGGCGACTACGGGTTCCAGTTCCGCTACGGCCGGTCGGGGCGGCACCCGTTCCAGGCGTGGAACGGCGAGCTGCCGGGCACGCTGCCGTTCGCCGCCGGCACCGGCGAGTCGCCGTGCGAGGTGGTCTGCTACGAGTCGGACGGGCTGCCGGCCGAGTACCGCGGCGACCTGCTCGTGCCGGCGTGGGCCGACCACCGCGTCGAGCGCTACACCCCGCGGGCGAAGGGGGCGACCGTCGTCGCCGAGCGGAAGCCGTTCGTGCAGGGCGGCCCGGCGTTCCACCCGTCGGGCCTGGCGACCGCCCCGGACGGCTCGCTGTTCGTGAGCGACTGGGGCTCGAAGGACTACAACCTGCACGGCAAGGGGGCGGTCTGGCACGTCCGCTGGAAGGACGCGAAGCCGGCGCCGCGGCCGGCCGACCCGAAGCAGGCGCTGACGAGCCTTCACCGTCCGGCCCGCGACGCGGCGGCACGCGCGCTGGCGCGCGACGAGCCGGGGCGGGCGTTCCTGCGCGAGCAGCTGACGGCCGCCGACGTTCGCACGCGGGCGGCGGCGCTCGACGCGCTCCTCGCGGTGAACGACGACAAGGCCAACCTCGCGGCCCTCGCCCGCGCCGACGCCGACCCACAGGTTCGCGCGATGGCCGTGCGCGGGCTGGTCGCCCGCAAGGCGGACGTGGCGGAGTTCGCGGCCGAGGGGGTGGACGCGGCCGTGCGCGCCGAGGCGGTCGCCGGGCTGACGGGCGAGGCCGCGGTCCCGGTGCTGCTGAAGTTGCTCGCCGACACGGACCCGTTCCTGCGGCACGCCGCCGTCCAGCGGCTGAGCCGGCTCCCGCAGCAACTCGACCGGATGGGCCCCATTCGGCCGTCGAACCCGACCGTCCGGGCCGGGCTGTTCCTCGCCTGGCGGGGGTCCGGGCTCGCCTCCGCTCCTGGGGTGCTCGCCCAGTCCCTCGACGACCCCGACCCCGACGTGCGCTTCCTGGCGGTGAAGTGGGTCGCGGACGAGCGGCTGGCGGCCTACCGGTCGGCAATCGCCCACCTGATGACGCGCGCCGACACCGACGCGCGCGGGCTCACCGGGCTGGCGACGGCGCTGGCGCGGATCGACAACCAGCCGGTGGACGACGACGGGCTGGCGAAGTACTTCCTCGACCGCCTCGCCGACGCGGCCGCGCCCGCGGCGGTTCGCCTGCGGGCGCTGCGGGCGGTCCCGGCGGCACACAAGCGGATGCGGACGGACACGCTCGTCGGGCTGCTGCGTGACCCTTCCGCGGAACTCCGGGTCGAGGCGCTGCGCGCCCTGAAGGACCGCGCCGATCCCGCGGCCGCCGCCGCGGTGCGGGCGCAGGCGCTCGTCACGCTGGCGGCGGGCGACGCGGGCGCCGACTTCCTGCTCGGGCTGGTAGCCGACGAGGAGGCCGAGGTGGGCCGCGAGGCGATCCGGGCGCTCACCGGCGTCGCCCTCACGCCGGCGCAGCGCGGGCGACTCGAAGCGGCGG
>JBGAQM010000373.1:0-6059 GCA_044220735.1 Urbifossiella sp.
GCGGGTGACGTACGCGTCACCCGCCGCCCGACGGCGGTCGGCTCGCCTTCCACCGATCCACAAACCACACCGCACGCGCCGCCGCGAATACGCCGAGCCCCACGAACGGCACCCCGGCGACGGCGTGGCCGAAGAGCGCCGCCAGCGCCGCCGCCTGCTCCGGCCACGTCGCCCGCGGCAGTCGCGCGAACAGCACCCCGACCACCACCAGGCCCAACACCCACCCCGCCGCCTGCCCCGAGCCCGGCGGCGGACCTGTGGCCGGTACCGCAGGCGCCACGGCCGGTAGTGAGGTCGCCGGCGCGATCGGCGGGGACGGCGGGGACGGCGGCGCCGGCAGTTCGACCGCGACCGGCCCCGGCGTCGTGAACAGCTCGCCGCCCGTCCGCCGCAGCCGTTCGACCTCGCCCGGCCAGTTCGCACCGGCCTCCGCCTGCTCGATCGGTGTAGCGGCCGTCGCCCTGCTCAGCCGAACGTCCGGGCGCCCGACTCGTCCGACGAATCGGACCGCGTCCCAGTCGCCCGGCGCCGCGTCGCCCGTACCCGCCCACACCGCGGGGAGCGGCCCCGCCCACCCGGCCGGGAATCGGACCACCACCACGGCGCGGAACGACCCCGCCGGCGCGTCCACGTCCCACGCCGCGACGTCGCCCCGGCGGGCGCGAGCGGCCACCCGCGACCCGGGGGGGAGTTCCAGTTCCGCCACCGCCTCCGCGGGCAACCCCGCCGCCCGCACCACGACGTGCGCCGGCCGCCCGGCCGCGACCGGCAACTCGACGGCGACGCGGTACGTCGGCTCCTTCGTCGTGAGGTCGAGGAGGCCGAACCCGGCCGGCCGGCCGGCGTTCGACGCGAGCAACCGCACCCGTACCGGGGCTGCGGCGGCCGGCGCCTTGAACCCCCACTCGCGGCCTCCGCCGGCGCGGTCCGGGGTCCACCCATTGGCGGCCTCGAGCTTCAGCCCGAGGCCGTCGGCCGGCCGCACGCGCACCGCCGCCGCCACCGTGGCGGGGCCGACGGGTCGCGGCAGAGGTGGCTCGAACACGACCGCGTCGGCCCCGACCGGGTTGAGTGCCACGTCCGCGACCCAGTGAACCGTTCCGGCCGGCACCGGCCGGCGGAACCACACCTGCACCTGCTCGCCGGACTGTGACCACCCCGCCAGTTCCGCCGCGCGTACCTCGCGCACGCGGGCCGCCAGCGCGAACTCGAGCAACGCCACCGGCTCCGCCGCCGACCACGCGAGCGACCCGGCCCCGGCCGCGCGGCGGAGGTCGGCCCCCCACGCCGCCTCGACGCGCGCCGTGCCGGCGTCGGGCCCGGCGCGGAGGACCGGCCGCAGCTCGGGGGCGGCGCCGTCGGGCTGCGGGATGAACGCCTGCAACCCCGGCACCAGGGCCAGCCGCAGTTCGGGCACCGTGCCGAATTCGCGGACCAGGGCGTCGGGGGCGAAGTCGATGACGCCGACGCGCGGCACGTCGCCGACGGTGACGTTGTTCGGGCGGAGCCCGTACACGCCGCCGCTCCGCCCCATCCCCTGCGGCCGCGGGAACCGGAGGACCGGCTGCGCGGCCGGCGCCGCCCGCGTGTGACACTCGACTGTCACGAGCACGCGGCCGTCGGCCGGGGCGGCCAGGTCCACCCGGAGGGTGCGGCCGCCGCCCTTCTCCGGCGTTACGACCCAGGCCTGCACCGCCGCCGCGCCGGCCGCCGGGTCGAGCCCGCGGGCGGCGACGCGGACTGGCTCCAGCCCGGCCGGCAGGTCGAACCGGAACACGCCCGCGGCGGCGGCTTCGGCCCGAATGTCGTAGCACGCGGTCAGAACCGCCCCGGACTCGGACACGTCCCACACGCACCCCTCGCGGACGGTCACTGTGCCGGCCCCGCCCGGCGTGTCCCGCCAGCGAACGCTCACCGCCTTGATCGCACCCAACTCGGCCGCGATCCGCGTCGGGTCGCCGGCCGACTTCTGCTCGCCGAACCGGCCGACGGCCTGCACCTGCCGCGCCGCCGCGGGGGCGGCGAACGTCAGCCGGGCGTCGGGCGCCTCGGGCACGCCGAACCTCACCTCACGTTCGCCGCCCCCGCCGCCGACCGGCACCGCGTACCGCACTTCGACCGCGTGCCGCCCCGCACCCGGTAGCGGCACCGCGTACCGCCCGCCGCCCACCGCGGCCGGGTTCGCCGCCGCGCCGTTCACCGTCACCCGTTCGAGCCGCACGTCTGCGAGCGGCAACTGCACCGGCGGCCCGGTCGGCGCGAGCGCCTGCACGGTGAACGCCGCCGTGACCCGCGCCAGCCCGTCTTCAACTCGGCCGTCGTAGGTCGCGGCGACGACCACCGGCGCGGGCGCCTCTGCCTTCGCCAGCGCCTCCAACCGGGCGAGCAGCGCCGGCGGGGCGAGCACCGTTTCGCCGTCGGCGCCGGCGAGGACGAACACCACGTCCGCGCCACCCGGCTGTGCCGACGCCCCGGCCGCGACTAGCAGGGTTGCCGATGCCATGGCGCGGCGCGGCAGCCGGCCACGCGAAACGACGACCGCGGCGGCCGCGGGAAGCCCGACGGCGAGTACGGGCCAGCCGACGCACGCCCATGCCGCCGGCCCGGCCAAGACTGCCACGCCGGCGCCGGCCAAGGCAGTGATCAGTGCGAACCCGGCCGACCGGTGAGCGGTTCGCACGCCGGCCCAGCCGAGCCCGCCGAGCAGCGCGGCGAGCCCAAGCCCGGCCGCGGTCGCCAGTCGAGATGGGACGACGACCACGGCGCCTGCCTCCGGCCACTCGAACGGCCACGCCGCCGCGACGCCCGGTTCAAACACCCACTCCCGCCGCGGCCCGGCGCCGCCGGGGAGTTCGGGCAGTTCGCTGTCCACCTTCCACGCGATTCCGCGCGGCTCTCGGGGCAGCCGGTAGCGCACTTCGAACGCCGCCGACTCGTTCCCCGCGGGCACCGGCAGCATCACTTCGGTTCCGGCGAGCGACGCGGTGTCTACCGCCTTGCCGCCCACGGTCGCGGCGCGGGCCGTGGCCCCGGCTGGCAAGCGGATCGGAAGTTCCCGTCCGCCGCGAACGGTGACGACGCCGCGGAGCGCGGCGGACTGGTCGTGCTCGCCGCACTCGGTGGTCAACACGAGATCGCCGACCACCCACTCGGGCCGCGCGGCGGCGGGCGGTCCGCCTCCGAGCGCCGCCGGTAGGTCGGTCCGGCTCGTGCGCTCGGCCGCGCCGGCGACGGTCAGCCCACCCCACGAGGCGGCTCGTCTGCGGGCCTCGGCGTGCGTTAGTCCGGTGCCGAGGACCGCCGCCGTTTCCAGGAGCAGCCCGTCTTCGACGGGGCGGGAGAAGCGGACGAGCCAGAGCGTGCCGGGGTCCACACGGCCGGCCGCGGACACGGCGGCGAGTTGGCCGAGGCCGTTGCCGCCGAGCAGGGCGAGACACGCGGGGAGGCCGCCGAGGCGGGTCGGCGTCGCGGCTGCCACGGTGGTCGAGCCGTCCGTTACCTTCCACGCGCGGGCGGCGGCGCCACCGGGATCGCACACGGCGACGGCTCCGACGAACCCAGAACTCACGTCTATCCGCACGACTGACGTGGCGGTCAGCTGCCCGTCCGTGAAGTCGAATTGCGTATCGACCGACGACGCGAACGCCACACGGACCGACGTGAGGAGTAGGTCGCCAGCCGGCTCCGCGCCGGCGTAGCGGACGTGGAACGACTCGCGCGGGTCGGCTCCCGCCGGCACCGGCTCGGGGACGTCCGGAGGCCGGACGACGCGCGGGTGCGCCTCCCAGCCGGGGCCGGTGAAGCCCCGCACGCTGCCCTGCCGTTCCGCCGCCCCGAGCAGGCCGACGCCCGGGAACGGCAGCCGCGCCACCGGCCCGGGTGGAATCGCCGGGCCGCGGAATTCGAGCGTCAGCTTGAGTTCTTGCCCGGCGACGAGCGGGCGCGAGAACTCGACCGTCACCGCGCCGGCCGGGCCGGGGCCGGCGGTCGCCAGTGCGTCGGCGGGGTCGGTGGCGGCGCGGCCGAACGCGTACCCGTGCGGCGGGCGGGCGGTGAGGCGGAACAGCGGCCCTCGCCGCACCCGAACGCGCACCGCGGCGGTGAGGTGCGTCCGGCCGGGCTCCGCCTCCCAGGTCACGTCCTCGGTGGTGTCGAACAGTGGCCCTGCGTCGGCGACGCGCACCGCCGGCGGCCGCCGCGCCGGTCCCGCGGCGCCCGCCGGCATCAGCGTGCCGGTCAGCGCCAGCGTGCGGGCGCCGTCGGCGGCGGTCGCGGCGTCGGTGACGCGGAAGTCGCCGGGCTCCCACCCGGCGAGGTCGAGGCCGGCGGCGACGTGGAGATCGACCTGCTCCTGCGTCGGCAGCCCGTTCACCGGGCGGAGTACCGGCAGCGCGGCCGGCGCCCCCGGGCCGGTCGGCATCGCGGCCGCCGCCGTCACTCGTACCTTCGCCGCCGCCGCCGGCTGTCGCAGCGATACCCGCAATTCGTTCGTCGCGGCGTCGGTCCGCCAGCCGGCGCGGTTGTTGACCGTCACGTCGAGGACGCGCAGGCCGGCCGACGGAGCGAACGCCCACTCGGCGGGCGGTTCGCGGGTGGCTCGCAGGTCCAGGTCGAATTCGCAGGTCACCTCGCCCGGCGCGAGGTCGTAGCGGGTGGCGGCGGCGAACACCACCGGCCCCCCGCCGCCGCCCGCAGGGCCGCGGACGACGAGGTCGAGGCGCGACTTTTCTTCGAACCGCAGCCGCCACTTCTTGCGGCCGGCGGGCGCCCCGGGGAGCGGCCCGGTGAGGAGTACGTCGGTGCCGGCGGAGGGGGTGCGGTCGTCGCCGAGGTCGAGGTCGAGGACTGACGTGAGGCAGGGCGGAAGGCGGAGGTCGAAGGTGCGCTCGGCGGACGGTCCGGTGCCGGCGGCGGTCCAGCCCGCGCGGAGGACGTGCCGCCCCCGGACCGGGAACCCAGACGCCGACGCCTGACGGGAGACTGGCGAAGGCGCCGACCAGCGCGGGGTGCCGTCGGCCCGAGTGGCGCGCGGAGGGCGACCTTCAGTGGGTCGAGCGGCAGCACCGCCGGGCCGCGACCCGGCGTGCGCGATCCACTCGACGGTTCCCGTCGCTGACGACAGCGCCCGCGGCGGCGTACTTCGCATCGACGAGCCGCGGCTGGACCTTCTCGGCGAGCACGGCGGCGCCCGCGGGGCGGACCTTGGCCTCGAACGTGGCTCGTGACAGGCGGGTGAGCGGGCCGGGGGCAAGCGACTTCGCCGCGTCGGGCAGTTGCGCCGCGGTGACGCGGACGCGCGCGATTGGGAACGGGTCCGGCACGTCGGCCGCCGCCCGCCCGACCACGGCTGGGGCGCCGACGGCGGCGACCTCGGCCGGCGGGTTGGCGGTGGCGACGGCCGCGGCCGTCACCGCGGCGCCGATCAGCAGCAGCGGGGCGCGGGGCATGCAAGAACTCGTCGGAGTCCGCGGTTCTGGGATGGCGGGACCGGCGTCCCGCCGGTCCCACCGAAGTCGGCCGCACTGGACTTCATCCCGGTGCCGCGGTGCCGAGGTCGCCGGTCGACCCCGCCGGAAGCGGCCGCGGGCGGACCGACGGGGTCGGTCGCGGCGTGGCGTCTTCGTCCGTGCGGCTTCGGGAGAAGCCCGGCAGGTACGTCACCCGCCGCCGTGCCGCCCGCCGGGTCACGCCCGCCGCCGCGGTTTTCAGAAACGGTGAACCGCCAGTCCTGCAGCGCGGGCCGCCGCCGCCGCCGCGCCGGCCGGCTGCGGCACCAGTGCCGCCGCCACCGCGAACGCCCCCGCCGCCACCGTCACGACCGGCCCGGCCGCCGCGCCCGGCAACCGCACCGCCAGCAGACCGATCACCAGCACCACCGCCGAACACGCCGCCACCAGCGCCGCCAGCGGCACGGCCGCCGCACGCACCGGGCCGTCCGCCCGCGGCGCCGCGGTGTCGAGCGCCGCCCCGCCGGCCGTCGGTTCGGCGCCGCTCGTGCACCACTCTTCCGCCTCGTCGTGGGCGGGGGCTAAGGGGGCGAACACGACCCCGAGCAGCGC
>JBGAQM010000374.1:0-6199 GCA_044220735.1 Urbifossiella sp.
CAGATCAAACAGCAGCACCGTGCCCGCGCCCGTCACCTCGACCGCTTCTCCCTCCACCGTCACGGCGTCGCCGGCGCCCAGCGCTTGCCCGTTCACCGCCGCCGCGCCCGCCGCCACGTGGACGTAGGCGCCGCGCCCCGCGGCCAGTTCGTGCCGCACCTTCTCCCCGTCGAGCCGCGCCTGGTACACCCGCGCGTCGGCGTGGATCGGCAGCGACCCGTCCGCGCCGTCCGGCGACGCGACCAGCTGCCACCCCGCCGCGGCCGCGAACGCCTTCTGCCGGTAGCCGGGGGCGTGACCCCTGCGGTCGGGCATGATCCAGATTTGCAGCAGGTGCGTCGACTCGGCCGCCGACGGGTTGAACTCGCTGTGCAGGATGCCGGTGCCGGCCGTCATCCCCTGCCACTCGCCGGGGCGGATCACCTCGCCGTTCCCCATGCTGTCGCGGTGTTCGAGCGCCCCCGCGAGCACGGTGGTGAGGATCTCCATGTCGCGGTGGCCGTGCGTGTCGAAGCCGCCGCCGGGGGCGACGCGGTCGTCGTTGAGCACGCGCAGGGCGCGGTAGTGGTGGCGGGCCGGGTCGACGTACCCGCCGAACGAGAACGAGTGCCGGCTGTCGAGCCAGTCGATCCGGGTGACGCCCCGGTCGGCGCCGCGTCGAAGCGCGATCATCGCAAGTATCCTGGGAGCGCCGCCGGAGACAGTCGGCGGCACCCGAGGATACCGGCGCCGGGCGGCGCCGTTACACCACGAATGGCTTCAGTTGGTCGTCGGTCAGCGCCTCGTCGAAGTGGGCGCCGACGAAGTAGTCGCCGGTGTCGAGCTTCTTGACGTGGATGACGGTGAGGCCGACGCGGAGGGCGTGGGAGTCGGTCATCGATTCGAGCAGGCCGGTGATGCGGGCGCCGGCCTCCGGCGGCTCGTTGCGCAACATGCTGACGCCGGTGCGGGAGATGTTCCAGATGAGGCCGATCTCCGGCGGGCCGTCGGAGTCGAGGCGGAACAGGGTGCCCATCGCCGGCTGCCGGCGGGGGGCGATGCGGCGCTCGGCGGACGGCGGGGCGGCGGCGACGGTCATCGGGGAGCCTCGGGGTGTGGCGCTGGTATTATCGTGACGGGTCGCGCCCGGTCTGTCCAGCCGTCGTGCAACGGATACGAAGCCTTTCCCGGAGTCTGCCGCGTGAAGTCCGCCGTCGTCGCGTTCCCGTTCGACCTGTTCGGCTCCGCCGGCGCCGGCGCGGGTGCGCAGCTCCTCGGCGACGCCGTCCGCGAAATCCTCGACGACACCGCCGCCGAGTCGCGCCCGTGTCGGGCCGCGGTGCTGACGGGCGAGGTGGTCGTCCGCGAGGCCGCGTTCGACACCGTCGAGCAGGTGAAGGGCTGGCGGAAGCGCGGCCGGCAGCTCGCGCGGAAGGCGCTGGACGCGGGCGAGTTCCTGCTGTGGCTCGGCGGCAACCACCTGAGCGTGCTGCCGGTGCTGGAGGAGCTCGGCCCCGACGCGCTGGTATTGCAGCTCGACGCGCACCTCGACGTGTACCGCTTCCACGACACGACCGCCGGGCTGTCGCACGGCAACTTCCTGAGGCACGCCGACGGCCCGCTGCCGACGCTCGTGAACGTCGGCCACCGCGACCTGTTCCTGACGCCCGCCGAGGTCGCCGAGACGTTCGCGGCGGCGCACTCCGCGTCGGACGTCGCGACGAAGTCCGACCGCGTGCTGGCCGACCTGCGGAAGCGTGCCGCGGCCGCGAAGCGGGTGTGGATCGACCTCGACTGCGACGCCGTGGACCCGGCGTTCCTGCCGGCGGTGGGTCAGCCGATGCCGTTCGGGCTGACGCCGCCGGCGCTCCTGGCGGTGATCGACGCCGTGTGGTCGGACAAGGTAGCGGGCGTGTCGGTGAGCGAGTTCAACCCCGGCCGCGACGTGCGCGACGCGGGTCTCGAACTGCTGGGGTGGTTGGTCGAATTCCTGCTGCTGCGCCGGCACGGGGGCTGAGGCGGAGCGGGAGTGATGTCGGCCGCGGGTGTGGGGCCGGTTTCCAACCGGCCGGCTCGGGCCTTCGAGACCCGACCGACGAAGCCCCGAGCCGGTTGGAAACCGGCCCCACACCCGCGGTCACGGCGTCGGGACCGGGTCGTCGCGACCGACCGGCGTTCCCTCCCACGTCACGGCGCCGGTGCGGGCGTCGTAGGTGAGCACCCGCTGCGCGCTGCCGGGGGCGTGCGGCTCCTCGCGCGCCGGCAGCCACTTCGCCAGCTCGCGCTTCACCGCGGTCAGCGTCGGGTCGGCGGCGCGGTTCGTCCACTCGTTCGGGTCCGCGGCCACGTCGTACAACTCCTCGCTACCGTCGGCGTAGCGGATGTAGCGCCAGCGTTCCGAGCGAACCGCGAACCGCGTGGTTGCCGGGGTTGTGCGTCGTCAGCGCTGGCCGGTCCCGCGGCGCCGCCGCGTCGCGCAACTGCGGCACCAGTGACAGCCCGTCGAGGTCGGTCCGCGGCGGCAGGCCGGCCAGTTCCAGCAGCGTCGGGTACACGTCCAGCAGCTCGGCCGGTCGGCCGCAGCGGCCGCGACTCACCCCGGGGCCGGCGAACACCAGCGGCACCCGCGTCGAGCGCTCCCACAGCGAATTCTTCCCCGTGATCCCCTTCTCGCCGAGGTGGTAACCGTGGTCGCTCCACACCACCACGATCGTGTCGTTCGCGCGGCCCGTCTTCTCCAGCGCGTCCAGCACGCGGCCCAGCTGATGATCCATGAACGCGGTCGAAGCCAGGTACCCGCGGACGAGCGGCCGCCACTCGTTGATCGGTTCCAGCGTCGCCAACCGCGGCTCGGGCAGCTTCCAGTGCAGGTACCACGAGAAGCGCGGCGTGTCGGCGCGGTCGTCGGCGCGGACCGGCGGCAGTTGCACGCGGTCGGCGGGGAACTTGTCGAACCACGCCGGCGGGGCGAAACAGGGGACGTGCGGCAGGCGGAACCCGCAGGCCACGAAGAACGGCTTGTCCTTCGGCGCCCGGTTCAGCGCGGCGATGGCGGCGTCGGCAATCTTGTGGTCGGCGCTCTCGTCGTCGCGCTCGGGGAACGGCCCCCAGTCCATGAGCGGGTGAGGCGTGCCGGGGAGTTGCGCGAACCGTTTGGCGGGGCGGCCCATGCCGGGGGCCGGCCCCCACTCGGCGAACTCGGCCGGCCGGTCCTTCGGGGCGACGGAGCCGTCGTGGTAAATCTTCCCGCAGGTGAACGTGAAGTAGCCGGCGCGGGTGAACGTCTGCGGCAGCGTGACGCGGTCGCGGGCGGCGGGGGCGGCGCGGAACCCGGGGGCGAGGCCGTACACGCCGGTGGCCGTGGGGCGCAGGCCGGTGAGGAGGCTGGTGCGCGACGGGTTGCACAGCGGCGCCTGGCAGTGGGCGTTGGTGAACGCGGTGCCGCGGGCGGCGAGGCGGTCGAGGTTCGGGGTGAGCGCCTGCGGGTGGCCGCGCAGGTGGCCGACCCAGTCGTTCAGGTCGTCCACGGCGACGAACAGCACGTTCGGCGCGGCGGCCGCGGGTCCGGCGAGGAGGAGCAGCGCGGCGAGGGGGAGGAGGCGGCACATGGCTGTCTAGTTTATGGGCTCGGGGCTTCGCCCGGGGAAGCGCCGAAGCCGCAAGCGGCAACGTAGCCAGTTGCGTTGCCGCTTGCGGCTTCGCGCTTCCCCGGGCGAAGCCCGAGCGGCGAAACCCGGGTTGCGTCCGCCGCCCCGTTCGGCTATCTCCCCGCGTCCCGGGGGGTGCGGTGATGGCGTTGCTCGAGGTCGAGGGGCTGGTCAAGTACTTCGGCCGCCGCCGCGTCGTCAACGGGGTGTCGTTCAACGTCGGGGCCGGCGAGGTCGTCGGCCTGCTCGGCCCGAACGGCGCCGGCAAGACCACCAGCTTCCGCATGGCGACCGGCCAGCTCACCCCCAACGCCGGCACCGTCACGTTCGACGGCCAGGACGTGACCGGGCTCCCCATGTACCAGCGCGCCCGCCGCGGCATGGGCTACCTCTCGCAGGAGCCGAGCGTCTTCCGCAAGCTGAGCGTCGAGAACAACCTGATCGCCATTCTCGAGGCGCTGCCGCGCAGCCGCAGCCTCGGGCGGAAGCTCACCCGCAAGGAGCGGTGGGAGCGCACCAACGACGCCCTCGCCCGGTTCAAGCTCGACCACATCCGCACGAACGTCGCCGGCAGCTGTTCGGGCGGCGAGAAGCGGCGGCTCGAGATCGCCCGCTGCCTGGTGTGCGAGCCGCTCCTGATCCTCCTCGACGAGCCGTTCGCGGCCGTGGACCCGAAGACGACCGAGGACATCCGCGAGAACATCCGCGACCTGGCGAACCACGGCATCGGCATCCTCATCACCGACCACAACGTCCGCGAGGTGTTCCGCACCGCCGACCGGGTGTACCTCATCGCCGACGGCCAGGTCGTGACCCGCGGCACCCCGCACGAACTGGTGAACGACCAGAAGGCGATCGACGCCTACCTCGGCCGCAGCTTCGAGGAGGACGGCTTCACCCGCGCCATGGTCAGTCGGCTGCACCCGGGCGGGCCGCCGAGTCCGCCGCCGCCGCCGCTGCCCCCGGCCCCGAAGGCCGCGACGCCGGCGAAGCCGCCGGTGACGCCGCCGCCGGCGAAGCCGCTGACCATCACGCCCGCGCCCGTCGTCCCGCCCCCGCCGCGGCCGGCCCCGCCGAAGCCCGCCCCCGCGCCGGCCACGCCGCCGCCGAAGGCCGCGGCCCCCGAGCCCGTCGCCACCGTGACGACGCCGCCGGTGCTGTTCCCGGCGTCCGCACCCGTGTCGTTCCCGGCCACGACGCCGGCCCCGGCCAGCGGCCTGTTCAGCGGCAAGGTCGGGTCGATGCTGGAGCAGGAGAAGGTGCGGCGGCTCGTGGAGTCGCTGGCCGACGACGCGGCGGTGAAGGCCGCGACGTTGGAACTGGTGAAGAAGGCGGCGCGGCCGTCCCGGTGCTGTTGGGGTGCTGGAGTGGCCGAACGCCGTCCACCGCCGGCGGGCGTTCGAGGTGCTGAAGTTCATCGCGAAGGACGCCGGCCCGCTCGGTTCGACCCCGACGGCCCGTCCGACGTGCGGCTGCGCCAGGTCGCGCGGCTGCTGCGTAAGCGGCTGGAACCAAGCAGCGACCGTGGGGCCGGCTTCCAGCCGGCCGTGGTGGAGCATGCCGGCTGGAAGCCGGCCCCACGGCGCCGCCCTGTCCGCACAACCGCCTTCCCCTATCGTGGTGACGCCGTGAAAGGAATTCTGCTGGCCGGCGGAGCCGGGAGCCGGCTCTACCCGCTCACCCGCTCGGTGAGCAAGCAGCTCCTCCCCGTCTACGACAAGCCCGTCATCTACTACCCGTTGTCGGTGCTGATGCTCGCCGGCATCCGCGACGTACTCGTCATCAGCACGCCCCGCGACACGCCGGCCATCGAGCAGCTGCTCGGCGACGGCGCCCGCCTCGGCATGAAGCTCTCGTACAAGGTGCAGGAGAACCCCGGCGGCATCGCGCAGGCCTTCCTCGTCGGCGAGGAGTTCGTCGCCGGCGACCCGGTGTGCCTGATCCTCGGCGACAACATCTTCTTCGGCCACGACCTCGTGCCGGTCCTCACCGACTCGGCCGGTATCACGGCCGGGGCGCGGGTGTTCGCGTACCACGTCACCGACCCGGAGCGGTTCGGTGTCGTCGAGTTCGGCAAGGACTTCAAGGCCCGCACGCTCGAAGAAAAGCCGAAGCAGCCGCGCTCGAACTGGGCCGTCACCGGGCTCTACTTCTACGACGCCGGCGTGACCGAGATCGCCAAGAAGCTGAAGCCGTCGCCGCGCGGCGAGCTGGAAATCACGGACGTGAACCTCGAGTACCTCCGCCGCGGGCAGCTGACGGTGACGCCGCTCGGCCGCGGCGTGGCGTGGCTCGACGCGGGCACGTTCGACTCGCTCCTGTCGTCGTCGCAGTTCGTGCAGACGCTGGAGCAGCGGCAGGGGCTGAAGATCGCGTGCCTGGAGGAGATCGCGCTGTCGAAGGGGTTCATCGACGTGAACCAGTTCGAGACGCTGGCGGTCGAGAGCGGCAACAACGACTACGGCGCGTACCTGAAGCGCGTGCTGGCCGAATACCGGGCTGGCGGGGCGTAGACACCCGGCGAGCGGCGCGGCGTCAGCCCGCCGGTGCGACCCCATCACTACAAGTTTCGG
>JBGAQM010000375.1:0-5895 GCA_044220735.1 Urbifossiella sp.
GTCCGTCTCGCGGGCGATCGCCTCCAGCGGCTGCTTCGTGTGCTTGGCCAGGATCTCGTTCAGCCGCGACCGCTCCTTGAGGATCTCGTTGGCCTGGATCTCGATGTCCGACACCTGCCCGCCGACCTGGCCGTAGGGCTGGTGGATCATCACCTTCGAGTTCGGCAGGGCGTACCGCTTCCCGGCCGTGCCCGCGGCCAGCAGGATGGCCGCGCCGCTGGCGGCGATCCCCATGCAGTACGTGAGAATTGGGCACTCCAGGAACTGCATCGTGTCGTACAGCGCCAGCGTGGCGGACACCGACCCGCCGGGGCTGTTGATGTACATGTGGATGTCGGCGGTCTTGTTCTCGTACTGCAGGTACAGCAGCTTCTGGATCGTCAGGTTCGCCAGGTAGTCGCTGATGACCGAGCTGCCGCCGGTCTCCGGGCTGCTGCCGACGAAGACGATGCGGTTCTCCAGCAGCAGGTCCGCGAGCGTCATGGTCCGCTGGCGGGCGTAGTTGCCGCGCTGCAGCAGCGGCTGGATCGGGCCGGCCGCGGCCGTCGGGTCGAAGGGGGGGAACATTCGGTCACCCTTTCGCTGAGGCGGGACAAGGACGAAGGATGAAGGTTGAAGGTTGAATGTCGGAGGGCCTCCGCCCCTGCCGGGATTCAACCTTCCTCCTTCATCCTTTTCCTTCGGCCGCGCCGGGTTCAACTGCACTGTACGCGGACCGTCAACCGGTCGTCTCGCCCTCGGCCGGCACCGCCGCCTCGTCCGGCGCCGCCGCGGCCTGCACCGTCGCCACCTCGCCGACCTGGTCGGCCTTCTGCGCCGCCGTCAGCTCGTAGTCCTCGAACGTCGCCGACGACAGGATCAGGTCGAGCGCCTTCCGCTCGAGCAGGTCGGTCGCCAGGGCCTCCATCAGGTCGTCCTTCTCGAAGCGGGCCTTCACCTTGCGCGGGCTCTCGCCCGACTGGTCGGCGATCCGCTCGATCTCGGCGTCGAGGTCGTCGTCCTCGATCTCCAGCTTCTCGACCTCGGCGACCTTCTGGAGCACGAAGTGCTCCTTCAGCGCCGCGGCGGTGCTGGCGACCACGTCCTGCTCCAGGATGCGGCGCTTGCCGGCGATCTGGGCGTCGGACATGCCGGCGTTCTTCATCTCCATCACGCGGCGGGCCAGCGTCTTGCGGGCCTGGCGGCGGAGCATGTCCTGCGGCAGCTCCCAGTTGGCCGACGCCGCGATCTTCTCCAGCACCTGCTTGCGGGCCTCCTGCCGCTGGGTGTACTCCAGCCGGCGGTTCAGCAGCGTGCCGACCAGCTCGTCGAACCCGTCGGCGGTCGTGACGCCGAACGCGCCTTCGAGCAGCTCCTGCGACAGTTCCGGCTGGCGGATCGTCTTCACGTCGAGGACGTTGAACGTGGCCTGCACCTTCTGGCCGCGCATGTTGGCGTTCGCCAGCTCCTGCGACAGCACGATGTCCACCGTGCGGGTGTCGCCGGCCTTCGCGCCGGTCAGCTTCTCGCCGAAGTCCTCGGCCACGCCGTCCGACAGCGCCAGCCGCGGCTCCACCTTGAAGCGCACTTCCTTGAGCGAGTTCAGCACCTTGTCGCCGTACTTGATTTCGACGTCGGCGGTGACCGTGTCGTCGAGCGCGACGGCGGGGTTGTCCCCCTCCTTCGGCACGAGCTGGCCGTAGGGCTCGAGGAGCCGCTTCTTCTCGGCGGCGACCTCGTCGGCGGTGTAGGCGTGGGTCGGCCGGCGGAGCTTCAGCCCCTTGTAGTCCGGGAGCTCGAACTCGGGGCGGACCTCGATGTCGAACTCGTAGACGAACGGGCCTTCCTTGGGGATCTCGATGGCGTCCGGGTCGAGGTCGGGCGGGGCGAGCGGCGAGATGTCCTGCTCGTCGGCCAGCTGTTCGAGGCTGGCCATGAGGACCTGCGTCTTCACCTCCTGCGCGACGGCCGGGTAGTACTGCTTCTCGATCATCTTCCGCGGGGCCTTACCCGGGCGGAAGCCGCGGACCGTGGGCTGGTCGCTCAGCGTGATCTCGCTGAACTTCTCGTCGAACCGCTCGTCGATCTGCTTCCGCTCGACGGTGACCTTGATGTGCTTCTTGCACGGGCCGACGTCCTTGATCTCGACCGTCTGGACGAGCTTGACCGGACCCTCGGGCGCGGGATTCTCGGCGGTGGCGACGGCGCCGTCCGTCTCGGTGGCGGGGGTGTCCGGGGTGGGTTCGTCGGCCATCGGGGAGCCTCCGTGGTCGCCGCGTCGGGGTGCGGGGCTTGGGGTTCGGGAAAAAAGCAAAGGCCGGGAAGCGGTGGGCGGCGGGTATTGTATCGCCAAGTGCCCGCGACTTCCCGGCCCGGCAGACTGTGGCTAAGAGCGGGTGATGGGACTTGAACCCACGACAACCTCGTTGGCAACGAGGTACTCTACCACTGAGTTACACCCGCATTGCTACCACTGCACCCAACACTGTAGGTAGGTGCCGCCGCGGCTTCAAGGGAGAATATCGCGCGGGTTGAAAGTGGACAGGGCGCGGGCCGCCCGTGGGGCCACTTGCGGCTTCGCGTGGTGCCGCGCGAAGCCGCAAGCGGCAACACGGGTGGTCGCGGTTACGCCGGTCGCACCGCCCGCCGCGTCGCCTATTTCCTTGACACTACTCCTTGCCCTATCTAGACTTTGAAAACGACCAGGCGGTTACAGGTGCGAGCCCAGACCTGCGGGGGACTGCTTCCGTGACCAAGAAAGAAATCGTCCGCCAACTCTGTGAGAAGGCGAACAAGGAGAAGCTCCTCAAGGGGAACCTCACCCAGCTGGCGACCAAGGAACTGGTCCAGTGGACGTTCGACGCCATCATCGAGACGCTCGTGTCCGACGGCCGCATCGAGCTCCGCAACTTCGGCGTCTTCGAGGTCAAGCAGCGCAAGCCGCGCAAGGCGCGCAACCCGCGCACCGGCGAGCGCGTGGACGTGGCGTCCAAGAACGTCGTGACGTTCCAGCCGGGGAAGGAGATGGAGGAGCGCGTGCGCCAGGCGAAGGTCGCCGACACGAAGCGCAAGACCCGCCGCGCCAAGCCCGACGCCGACGACGACGACGCGACGCCGGCCGTGCCGGAGCCCTCGGCCAACGGGATGCCGGAACCGGTCGGCGCGGCGACGAGCTGACCGGACCCGGTGAGCCGCGGGCCGTCAGGCCCCGGGTGAGGTGCATCAAGTGGTGAGGTGCATCAAGTGCCTCACCCGGGGCCTGACGGCCCGCGGCTCGCCAGACTCGCCTTTCCGCCTTCCCCCTTGCACGCCGCCCGCCCGTAGACGACAATACACCCACTGCCAGTTGCGCCCCCGGCGCTTCCTTCCGCCTTCCCGCCCTTCCGAGGGTCGTGTCCATGCCGCTCCCGCCCCGCCGCCTCGCGGCCGTCCTCGTCGCACTCGCGTCCCTGGCGTCGCCGGCGCTCGCGCAAGAGCCCGCGGCCCCGAACCCGAACGACGTGAAGGCCGTCGCCGTCCACCCGGCGCGCGTCGCGCTCAACGGGGCGGACGACGCCGCGCAGCTGGTCGTCACCGGCACGCTCAACGACGGCCGGCTCGTGGACCTCACCCACGTCGCCCGCTACGCCGTCGCCAACGCCGGCGTGCAGGTCAGCGCCAGCGGCCGCGTGCAGCCGAAGGCCGACGGCCCCACCGAGGTCACGATCAGCTTCGGGCCGCACACCGCCAAGCTGCCGGTCGAGTCCAAGAACGTCGGGGTGAACCTGCCGCTCAACTTCACGAACCAGGTCGTGCCGGTGTTCACGCGGCTCGGGTGCAACAGCGGCGGGTGCCACGGCAAGATCAGCGGGCAGAACGGCTTCCGCCTGTCGCTCCTCGGCTTCGAGCCCGACCTCGACTACATGACGCTCGTGAAGGAGGGCCGCGGCCGCCGGCTGTTCCCGGCCAACCCGGACGCCAGCCTGTTCCTGACGAAGGCGACCGGCCGCTCGCCGCACGGCGGCGGCAAGAAGATGGAGCCCGAGAGCGACGAGTACAAGCTCGTCCGCCGCTGGATCGCCGCCGGCATGCCGTGGGGCCAGGAGACCGACCCGAAGGTCGTGAAGATCAGCGTGTTCCCCGAGCACCGCATCCTGACCCGTAACGCGACGCAGCAGATCGCCGCCTACGCCCACTACTCCGACGGCACGGTCGAAGATGTGACCCGGCGGGCGCAGTTCGAGAGCAACGACGGCGAGGTGGCGGCCGTGACCGAGGGCGGGCAGGTCCGCACGCTACAGCTCAGCGGCGAAGCCGCGATCATGGCCCGCTTCCAGGGGATGGTGACGGTCACGCGGATCACCGTGCCGCTCGGCCAGCAGACGCCGCAGTGGCAGTTCCCGGCCCAGACCGTCGTGGACCGCCACACCGAGAAGAAGTGGCGCGAGCTGGGGCTGGTGCCGTCCGAACTCTGCACCGACGAGCAGTTCATCCGCCGCGCCTCGCTCGACATCACCGGCACGCTGCCGACGCCGGCGCAGGTGGCGGCGTTCGTCGCCGACGCCGACGCCAAGAAGCGCGAGAAGCTGGTGGACCGGCTGCTCGAAACGCCGGAGTACACGTTCTACTTCGCCAACAAGTGGGCCGACATCCTGCGGGTGAAGCGCCGCGGCGAGGCGGGCCGGGCCGCGGGGACGTTCGCGTTCCACGAGTGGATCCGCACCAACGTCGCCGCCGACACGCCTTACAGCGAGTTCGTCCGCGGCATCCTCACCGCCACCGGCGACGAGCGCCGCAACCCGGCGGTGGTGTGGTACAAGGAACTCACGACGCCCGAAAACTTCGTGGACGACGTGGGCCAGGTGTTCCTGGGCCAGCGGCTGGCGTGCGCGAACTGCCACCACCACCCGTACGAGAAGTGGAGCCAGGACGACTACTGGGGTCTGGCGGCGTTCTTCGGCAAGGTCGGCCGCAAGGAAGTCCGGCTGCCGAGCAGCAACCCGAACAACAACGACAACAAGACGCAGGTGATCTTTACCAAGTCGGCGGGGTCGGTCACGAACAAGCGGACGAGCAAGGCCGCCGAGATCCGCCCGCTCGACGGCCAGCCGATGGAGACGTTCGACGGCGACCCGCGCGAGAAGCTCGCCGACTGGATGACGGACAAGAGCAACCCGTTCTTCGCCAAGGCCGTGGCGAACCGCTACTGGGCGCACTTCTTCGGCCGCGGCATCGTGGACCCGCTCGACGACATGCGGATCACGAACCCGCCGTCGAACCCCGAGTTGCTCGACGCGCTGGCGAAGGACCTGACGGACCACAACTACAGCCTGAAGTCGCTGATCCGCACGATCTGCAAGAGCCGGACGTACCAGCTGTCGAGCGCCCCGAACGACTTCAACAAGCTGGACAAGCAGGCCTACGCCCGCTTCTACCCGCGGCGGGTGAGCGCCGAGGTGCTGCTCGACGCGGTGAACCAGGTGACGGACAGCCCCGGCGGGTTCAGCGGGCTGCCGAAGGACAAGAACGCACCGGGCCGGGCGATCATGCTGCCGGACGAGTCGTTCACATCGTACTTCCTGGACGTGTTCGGCCGGCCGCAGCGCATCAGCGCCTGCGAGTGCGAGCGGGTGAACGAGGCGAACCTCGCCCAGGCGCTGCACCTGCTCAACAGCGACGAGATTCAGGGGAAGGTGACGCGCCAGGGCGGCCGGGCCGGGGCGCTCGCCGCCGACATGCGGCCGGACGCCGAGAAGGTGACGGAGTTGTTCCGCTGGGCGTTCGCGCGGACGCCGACGGAGGCGGACCTGGCGGCGGCGTTGGGTCACATCCGCGAGATGGAGGCGAAGCACACGGGCGCCGCCGGGAAGCGGATCGCCTACGAGAACATCCTGTGGGCGCTGCTGAACACGAAGGAGTTCGTGTTCAACCAGTAAG
>JBGAQM010000376.1:0-5911 GCA_044220735.1 Urbifossiella sp.
ACGGCGGTCGGCTCGCCGCGCGATTGATTCTCGATGTTCGCCCTACGCCGGCGCCTGACGTTCCGCCAGAACCGCCAGCTCGGTCAACTTCGCTGCCGTTACGCCGATGCGCTCGAAGCACTCGGCAACGATGCTGTTCGGCGTCGTGAACAGCGTGATGAGCAGGTCCATCGGGCTCACCCGGTCGCGGCCCGAGTCGCCGGCGCGGCCGTGGGCGTCGCGCAACAGCCGGATCACGTTGTCCGACAGGAACTCGCGGTTGAGCAACAGCGGTGGCACCGGCTCGGCATTTTCCTGGTGGAACAGGTCGCGGAACTGGTCGAGCAGGCCGGGGAGGTCGGCGCCGAGGCGGCCGGCCCAGCTTGCTACGCCAGAGTCCGGCGCCGCGAGGAGGCCCATGAACAGGTGCGGCGTGCGGACGCTGTCCCAGTTCGTGGAGCGGGTGTGCGCCAGTGCCTCGCGGAGGACGGTGGCCGTGGCCTCGTCCAGAATGTCCGGGCTGAGGCGACCGCTGGGCAGGAAGATGTCGTCCACGTTTCGACCGTTTCCGTTCCGAGCGGGGACGGGGCGTTGTCCGGTTGGGTGGATTATGTCGCGCTCGCCCCCCACCCGCAAGGCGGCTCCGCCCCCGACGCGACAGTTTTTTCCTTGTCCGAATCCGACTTGGCGCCCACCATGAGCGGCCGGCAACGCTTTTCAGGCCGAGCCTGATTCGGAGGGGCGAAATGGCAGCACGCAGCGTCCGTGCGGCAGTTCTGGTTCTGGTCGTCGCCGCCTTCGCCGCCGGGCAGCCGCCGAAGGACGCCGGCCCCGCCGCGACCGTCACCGACGCCGCGGGGAAGGAGGTGGCGCTGACCGGCGTGCGATTCACGTCCGGCGTGCGTCGGCTCGGCTGGCTCGGCGGCCCGAAGGACGCTCCACTGGCGATGGAGTTGCGCGAACACGACTCGACCACGTTTCAGAAGGGCGTGACGACGCTGATCCCGCTCACGACTGTGGAGGCGGTCCGCTACGACTACCCGAAGCTGACGCTGACCGTGGCGGTGAAGGGGCTCCCCGCGCCGCTCGACGGTTCACTTCAGTTCAAGGGGATCAACACGTGCGCGTTGGAGGGGTCGGCCGGGGGCGTGACCGGCAACTTCGCCGGCGGCGCGAAGGACGGCTTCCGGGCGGTCGTGTTCCCCGGGGCGGCGCCGCTGCCGGCGCGGCCGGCGGGCGCGGCGTGGGCGGTGAAGGTCGAGCAGCCGAAGGCGATGAACCCGACGCTGGCGGTGCGGAACCTGAAGGTGCTGTACGCGGCCGGGGCGACCGAGTGGCTGGCCGACGACCTGCCGCTGCGGAAGGGGTCGCCGCTGAAGCTGGACGCGGCGGCGGTCAAGAAGTTGGAACTGCTGGCGGTAGACGCGAACACGCAGACCGCGGCCGCGGAGCTGACCCCCGCCGACGGCCCGGAGCGGCTGGTCGCCTTCCCGCTGACCCGCGAGCGCGACGGCAAGACGGGCCAGCTGGTCGGCCTGCTGGGCGAGGTGGACGCGGGGTGGAGGCTGTTCCCGCTGCACACCGTACGCACGATCGGCCCGGCGCCGTGAGCGAGTCGGGGTGCGATGAGAGGTTTGTCTCACGAACCGGGTGGCGTAGCCGTGGCGACCGCCGGGTGGTATCCTCCACCCCCCGGAGCGGAGCCCCGCGTGTCGTCACCCCTCGCGTCCCCCGCCCATGTCGGCGTCATCCGCTGGGCGCACGAAGTCCTCCCTCTACTGGGGGCGCCCGCGGCCGTCGTCGCGGCCGTCGTCTACGGACTGCCACTGCACATTGCCGTGGCGGCATTCCTGATGGCGCTGGCGTCGGGGCTCGGAATCACCATCGGGTTCCACCGGCTGTTCACGCACCGGGCGTTCGTCACGACGCGGCCGGTCGAGTGGGTGCTGATGGTGCTGGGGTGTACGGCGGGGCAGGCCTCGCCGTTCTGGTGGGTCGCGACCCACCGCGACCACCACCGCCACAGCGACCGCCCCGGCGACCCGCACTCGCCGCACCTCGCCGGCGGCGGCTGGTGGAACCGCTTCCGCGGCTTCTGGCACGCCCACATGGGCTGGCTCGAACAGAACTACGTCTACGACCCGCGCGTCGTCCCCGACCTCACCCGCCGCGCCGACCTGGTGTGGATCGACCGCCACTGGCTCGAATGGTACGCCCTCGGCCTCGTCCTGCCGGCTGGGGTCGCGTACCTGATCGGCGGCACCGGCACCGACGCGCTGCTCGGCTTCCTGTGGGGCGGCCTGATGCGGCACTTCGTCACCCAGCAGGCGACGTTCGCCGTGAACTCGGTCGCCCACGTGTGGGGTTCGCGGCCGTACCCGACGACCGACCTGAGCCGCAACAACTGGCTGGTCGGCGTGCTGGCGATGGGCGAGGGGTGGCACAACAACCACCACGCCTTCCCGACCTCGGCGCGGCACGGGTTCCGGTGGTGGCAGGCCGACGTGAGTTGGTACACGATCTGGGCGCTCGAGCGCGTCGGGCTGGCGTGGCGGGTGCGGCGCCCGAAGGAGACCCACCCGTCGCCGCGGGCGGGCGGTCAGCCTTCAGAACTGGCGCAGGAACCGCAGGTCGTTCTGCCAGAATAGGCGGATGTCGTCGATCGCGTGCTGGAGCATCAGCATCCGCTGCGGCCCCATGCCGAAGGCGAAGCCGGTCACCTGCTCCGGGTCGTACCCGCCGGCGCGCAGCACGTTCGGGTGGACCATGCCGGCGCCCATGATTTCGAGCCAGCCGGTGCCCTTGGTCAGGCGGTCGCGGTTCGGGTCGTCCTTCGGCCAGTCGATGTCCACCTCGATGCTCGGCTCGGTGAACGGGAAGTAGCTGCTGCGGATGCGCACCTGCCGCTCCGGCCCGAACATCCGCCGGGCGAACGCCGTGATCGTCCCCTTCAGGTCGGCCATCGTCACCCCGTCGCCGATGACCAGCCCCTCGACCTGATGAAACTGAATCTCGCTGCGGGTGCTGATGGCCTCGTTGCGGTAGCACATCCCCGGCAAGATCACCCGCACGGGTTTGCCCGCGGCGGCGCGCATGACGTGGATCTGCCCTGGGCTAGTGTGCGTGCGCAGCACGACGCCGGGGCGGTCGGTAAAGAACGTGTCCCACATGTCGCGAGCCGGGTGGTGCGCCGGCATGTTCAGGAACTCGAAGTTGAGTTCGTCCGTCTCGACCTCGCGGGTGCGGACGACCTCGAACCCCATGTCGGCGAAGACGCGCGTGACCTGCCGCAGGATCTGCGTCGCCGGGTGGAGCCGGCCGCGTGGCCGGGCGCGGCCGGGGAGGGTCACGTCGAGCGGGTTCGTGGTGAGGGCCACTTCGAGCGCCGCCGCCTTCTCCTTCGCCAGCGCCGCGTCGTAGGCGCTTTGCAGCGCCACCTTGACGCGGTTAGCCTCCTGCCCGTAGCCCGCCTTCAGCTCCTTTGCCACGCGACCGATCCCGGCGAGCGCGGCCTTCATCAGCCCCTTGTCGCCGAAGTACTTGGTGTTCCAGGCGCGGAGGGCGGGCTCGTCGGCGCACGCGGTCAGTTCGGCGAGGCCGGTCGATTCCAGCGTTTTCAACTCGTCCATCGGCGGTCGTCCTCGGTCGGGTCGCAGGGGACAGGATACGACCCGACCGGAACGACAACGAGCGGGGGAGCAGGGTTCAGTTGAACGCCGGGGGCGGGCCGGGCTCGGGGGCCGGCGGCGACGGCGGGTGCACCGGGTGCGGGATGGCCGGGCTGCCGGGGTCGGTGCCGGGCATCGGCGGCGACGATTCCGGTGGCATCGTCGGCCGGGGCTCGGCGGGCGGCTGCCCGGGGCCGGGCGTGCCCGGCGGGTTGAACGGGTTCACATCGTCCTCCGAAAGCGGGTCGGAACGGACCAAGTTTTGCAATCCGTGTGCCGTCCCCTTTTCGGAGGAGTGCGCGTGCTCGACATCACGACCGAACCGACCCACGACGAACTGACCGACCACACCGTGCCCGGCCTGCCGCGGCTCGTGTGCGAGACGCACGCCCGCCTCGGCGCGCAGGCGACGCCGCAGCAGGTGTGCGACGACCTCAGGGCACAGGGCGTGAAGACCGACGTCGAGTCCGTCAAGGCGTGCTGGCCCGAGAGCGGCAAGCTGAGCGGGTGACGGCTTCGGTTTGTAGCCCGGAGGGCGTCGGCGTGTAGCCCCGGGTGGAACCCGGGGCGGCCTGCGGCGGAGTTCGTGGCGCCCCTGACTACTGGCGGCAGGGTAAGATCGTGAAGGTGGAACTCAGGGCGGCCTGCGGCGGACTCGTGGGGTATGTTCCTCGTGACACCGCCCACGCCGCCCCAGGTTCCACCCGGGGCTACTCCTCGACGCCCTCCGGGCTCGAGCCCCGAGCCGTGATAAACTGACGGAACCGCTCTGGAGCCGTTCCGATGCCCGATCCGAAGCCCCTCGCCGGTTACACGTCGTACAAGGGTCTACCGCAACTCGCCGGCCTGTGTTCGGTCGAGGACGCGGCGAAGCCGGGGCTGTCGGTCGAGGAGTGCGTCCGCCGGCTGAAGCGGTTCCACTACGCGTTCCGCCGGCTGCACCACCTCCTGACCGCCCGCATCACCGCCGAGCCGATCTACGAGCTGAAGACGGCGTTCGCACACCACGCTCACCTGTGCGCCGAGCACGCCACCGCCCTGCGGACGCGCATCGGCGAGATGCGCGAGCCGCCACTCGGCCTGGAGGACGTGCCGCACCCGGCGCTGGAGGCGTTCTTCGACGAAGTCCTGTGCGCGCCGACGACGGAAGAACTGTTAGCTGGGATTTACACGCAGGTGATGTACCCGTTGGAAACGGCCTTGCTCGATTACCAGTCCGCAACCAACCCGCTCTCCGATGCTCCCAGCAATCGGGTATTGCGGTTCGCCCGACTCGAAGTGATCGAGATGCAGGACTGGGGCCGCCACGCAATCCGTGCGCTGGTGAATCGTGTACACCAGAAGGCGATGGGCGATTGGATGCAACTCCTGTCCGAACTGCTGCGGTTGTCTGGTGGGCTGGATGGAACCGCTGAAAGCCCACCGGCCGCGGCCGGTGGGCTTCGTCGGCTCCACTCCAAGACCCCCTACCATTACGACCCCGTGCCGCAGCGCGACGAGCGGTTCACCGACCCGTGGAACCAGGGGGTGAACGCGGAGGCGTTCCTGTACGACGAGGCGAAGCCGGCGCGGGCCAAGGCGCTGATGATGCTCTACAAGCGGCTCAGGGAGATCGACGTACCGGAAATGATGGCGAGCATCATCACCCAGACGCCCGGCAAGCCGTGGGGCTACTACCGCGACATGTCCCGCCAACTGTGGGACGAGGCCCGCCACGCCATGATGGGCGAGGTCGGGTTCACGGCCCTCGGCGTGGACTGGACGCAGGCGCGAATCACGTTCAACTGGTCGTACCGGCTGAACACCGAGTGCAGCCCGATGGAGCGGCACGGCGTCCTGTACTTCATCGAGCAGGGGCTCATGCCGCGGACCGGCAAACGATACGAGTTCGAGGTGGCCCAGGAGAGCGGGCTGCCGCTGATGGCAACGATCCAGGACTTCGACTGGGCCGACGAGGTGCTGCATTCGCAGATCGGTCGGCAGTGGTACGTGCCCGAGTTCGGCAGCCTGAAGGAGGCACTTGACTACGGCGACAAGGCGTGGAGCCACGTCCTGAGCAACTGGGCGACGGTGAAGGAGCAGGGCCTGACCGAGCACGCTAACTGGTGGCCGACGATTTATTCGCAGGCGTGCGCCGCAGAAGGGGTGGCGCCGGATGTGGAGGTGCTGGCGTTCGCCACGACCTATGACGGAACCCGCGCCGATCTGCAACGAGTCGCCGGCGAGTGAGCCGAGTTGCCGCTTGCGGCTTCGCGTCGCCCAAC
>JBGAQM010000377.1:0-5845 GCA_044220735.1 Urbifossiella sp.
CGCGGGGTCGGGCGAGACGGTGCGGGTCGGGCGGGTGATCGCCGGCGCGTCCGACGTGACGGCGGGGGCGGGGCCGGTATCGGTGGTAAGGTCGTCAGCCGGGGTCACGGCAACCGCCACGACCGCGGGGCGCGGGTTCGCGGCCGGACACTCGCGGTCGTGGTGGTCGTGTCGCGCGGGTTGCTCCGCGGGCATCTCGCAGCAGCGACGGGGCGGAGTGGCGCGGTCCGCCGGGTGGCGGTCCGAATCGTCCGCCGCGTGGGCCTTGCAGCCGCACGTCTTGACCGGTGCGACGACCGGCGCCGAGGTGGGCTCGGGCTCCGACGCGCCCGCCACAGCGCAGGTGCAGGCGCCGACGGGCACCGGCCCCGCCGCCGTCAACACCGCGAGTAGCAGCCGCACGAGCATCGACGACTCCCCGGACCGTTCGCATTATCCGCCCGGTCGCCCCGGGGTCAAGGCTAACGCGGTTGTACGCCGTCTTTGCGCGGCGGCTCCGGCTGGGGAACTGGGAGGCGGACCGGCCCGGCGCCCGGCCCGGGAACGGCCGGGGGCGGACCGGGCCAGGACTCTTCGAGCAGCAGCGCCGACAGCTCGGCCGCCGCCCGCCACGCCTCGCCCAGCGCGCGGACGGATTCGAGCCGCGCCTCGGCCACCGTCCGCTGGGCCTGGATCACCCGCAGGTACTCGAACTGCCCGCCCTTGAACGCCTCCCGCGACAGCCGGTATGTCTCCTCCGCCTTCGGCAGGATGTCGGTGCGGTACTGCTCGGCCAGCTTGAGGGACGAGGCGTAGGTGCGGTACGCGACCGCCACCCGCTCGGCGAGGTCGTTCTCGGCCCGCCCGACGTCCTGGATCGCCGCCCCGAGGTTCGCCTTCGCCTCGCGGATGTTCCCCTGGTTCCGGTTCCACGCCGGGATCGGCGCGCTGACGCCCAGGAGCCAGTCGTTCGACTTGTTCTGGTTCTGGCGGGTGTAGCCCGTCGAGAGTGTGAGGTTCGGGATCGGCTCGACCTCCGCCCGGCGGACGGCGGCCTGCGCCCGCTCGACCCCGACCCGGGCCGACCGCACCTCCGGGTGGGTGGCGAGCACGGCGTCGAGCACCCGGTCGGGGTCGTAACTCGGCAGCACGTCGAACGGCCCGGCGGGGGCTCCGACCGGCAGCCGCGGGTCGCCGACGACGGCCGCCAGCCGCCGCCGGGCGCCCGGGATCTCCCGCCTCGCGGCCTCGGCCTGCGACCGGAAGCGGCCGAGTTCGACTTCGAGCTGGACCAGGTCGAGCTTGGCGATCTGCTTGTTGTCCAGGAGCGTCTGCCCCGTCCGGGTGGCGTCGGCCGCGAGGCCGACGAGTTCGTCGAGGACGGCGACCCGCCGCTCCAGGGCGTACAGGTCGTAGAACGCCCCGCGGACCGTGCCGATCACGGCGTAGCGCTCGCGGAGGAGGGCGAGGGCCGCCTGGTCCACCTCCCGCGCGGCGACCGCCTGGGACAGCGACAGCTTCCCCGCGGTGACGATCTCCTGAGTCACCTGCGGGGCCGTGATGATGCCGGCCGGCCCCTGGCGGTCGCCCAGCTCGTCCCCAATGACGGCCAGGGCCGGGTTCGGGTAGAGGCCGGCCTGGACGTGCTTCCCCTGGGCCGCGTCGATGTCGAACGTAGCCTTGGCGAGCCGCGGGTTCCGCGCGACGGCGAGCTGCACCAGGTCGTCCACCCGGACGGCTTCCGCCGCCGGCGGGACCGCGGGTTCCTTCCCCGCCGCCTCCTGATGCGCGACGCGGACGACGGAGGCGTCCGCGGTCCGGGCGGGGGCGAGACCGGGGTACGGCCGAACCCCGGACGGGTCGAACGCCGGCCGCTCGGCGGCGCAGCCGATCGTGCCCGCGAGGGTCAGCCCGGCGGCGAGCCGGCCGAGTGTCGAGTTCCGGGTGCGCATGGTCCGTCTCCGCAGCCCTTCCGGGCGGTCCGGGGTGGGGGTGATCCGGGGGACGGGCGCGGGTCAGCAGCGGAAGGCGTGGCAGTACCGGAGGTGGTCGGGCGGTGGCGGGAGAGTCGTGCCGGCGGGTGCGAGTCGTGCGACGGGCGCGCCGGGTCGAGGAGCGAGAGCCTGGTGTTCGAGGGCGGTCGCCGCGTCGTCCCCGACCCGGTCGCTCCCGGCCGGGGGCGGGGTCACGTCAACGCCCGGACCGTGGGGGCACGGCGGGCGCCCCGGCCCGGGCTCGGGGGCCACGGGCTCTCGCGAATCCGGCTCTTCGTGGGCGTGGCACGGGCACGACCGGCACGGCGACTTCTCGGGCTGCGGGGCGTCAGGGGTGGCGACGGCCACGGGTCGGAACAGCGGCGCGAGCTGGCACGGGCAACGGAGCGCCCCGCCGGTCGTGACCGACAGCACCGCCGCGACGATCGCCGTGAGTGCCCGCATGACCCGCCGCCCGGAAACGCGATCCACGGAACCCCGTGGGTCGCCTCGATCATCGACCGGTCGGACCCGCCCACAGGAGGAAAAGACCGCACGCGCGGAAAACCTGACACGACCGATCGCACCGGCCGCCGCCCGCCCTCGGCCTATACTGACGGGCACTCGGGCATCCCCACGGCCGCACCCGGCCGCCGAACCGCCCTCATGAACCGGAGGAACCGATGAGCCGCTTCTTGACTCGCGCGACGGCCGCGGCGGCGGTGCTGGCCGGCGGGGCGACGGCCCAGGCCCAGTACTTCCACGGGCACGCCCACTACCACAACGGCCACTACCACCTGCACGGGCACTGGCACTACCCGGCCCCCAACTACCTGGGGTTCGGCCCGCCGGGGTACTTCGCCCCGGCGATTCGGCCCACTGTGATTGTGGCGCCGCCGGCCTTCGCCGCCGTCGCGCCCACGGCCTTCCCCGCCGTCGCGCCGCCGGCCTTCCCCGCCGTCGCGCCCCCGGCCGCTCCGCCCGCGTTGCGGCCGAACCCCCTGCCGGCTCCCGCGCCGGCGGCCGGCGGCCCGGGGCTGACGCTGCGGCTCCCGGCCGAGTACCCGAACCCGGTCAACGTGCGGGTCGAGCAGCGTGACTACGAGCTGCGGCCTGGGACCGAGGTGACCGCCGGCTCCCGCGCCGGCGGCCCGCGGCCCGGGGCTGACGCTGCGGCTGCCGGGCGAGTACCCGAACCCGGTCCACGTCCGAATCGAACAGCGCGACTACGAGCTGCGGCCGGGCGCGGAGGTGACCGTGAAGGCCCGGGCGAACTACCTCGTGGAGTTCGACCAGGGCGGGGCGTTCGGGCCGTTCTCGGCCGAGTACGTCGAGGGCGTGTACCGGTTCGCCGCCGGCGCCCGCGGCTGGCGACTCGAACCGGACGCCCCTCGGCGGAACGACCTGCCTCCCCCGCCGCGGCCGTGACGGGCGGGGCGGCTCGGGCCGACCGCCTCCTCTACGCCGTGTTCGCGTGTTCGGGCGCGGCCGCGCTCGTGTTCGAGGTGTCGTGGTCGCGGCAGGTCGGGCTCGTCCTCGGCAACACGGCCGACTCGGTGGCGGTGGTCCTCGCCGCGTACTTCGCCGGCCTCGCCGTCGGGCAGGCGTTCGGCGCCCGGATCGTTCGGCGGATCGGACCGCTCGTCGGCTACGGCGTCTGCGAACTGCTCGCCGGGGCGTGGGGCTTCGCGCTCCCGTGGGTACTCGCCATGTGGGATGCGCCGCCGGCCGCCCGCGCCGCGTGGTGCTTCGCCGTCCTGCTCCCCGCCACGGCCCCGCTCGGGGCGACGTTCCCCCTCCTCGCCGCTCACCTGATGCGCCGCACCCCCGCCGACGGCCGCAGGGCCGCCCTCGCCTACGCGGCGAACACAGCCGGCGGGGTGGTCGGCGTGCTCGCGGCCAGCGCAGGAGGGCTGGTCGTCGTCGGTGTCACGGCGAGCAGCTATATCGCTGCGGGGGTGTGCGCTGGTTGCGGCACGACAGTGCTGCTGCTGGCCCGACGTGGTGCGGTGAAGCTCGTCACACCGGCAGTGTCATCCGCGGGCGCGGGTTGGTGGGTAGCGCTGGCGGCGCTGTCCGGGATGGCGACGCTCGGGCTCGAAGTGCTCTACACCCGGATGTTCGCGCTGGTGCTGCACAACAGCACGACGAGTTTCGGCGTCGTACTCGCTACCTTCCTCGCCGGCCTCGCGCTCGGGGCGTGGGTCGCGTCTCTCCTCACCCAGCGTATCGGGGTAACCCGGCTCGCCGTCGCAGCCGGCGGCCTCGGGGCGATGGCCGTGCCGGCGTCCGTCGTGCTGTTCGTCCGCCTCACCGGTCTCGATCACTTCGAGGCCGGTGACACCCCGGCCGGCTACTTCGCCGGTGTACTGGCACTGGCAGCGGCCGTCGTCTTCCCTCCCGTCGTGCTGCTCGGGATGGCGCTCCCCGCGGCGTTCGCCACGGCGAGTACGTCAGTCGGGCGGATCGCGGCGGCGAACACGCTTGCCGCCGCAATCGGCGCCGTCGCCGCCGGCTACCTGTGGCTCCCTACCTTCGGCCGGTGGTGGGCGTTCGGGGTGCCCGCGGCACTGCTCGCGGTCCCCGCCGTCGCCGCGCTGGTGGTCCGCGGGCGGGTCGTGTCTGGCGGCGTACTCGGGACGCTGGTGGCGGTCGCGGTGACCATGGCGGGGGCGAGCCCGCGGCAGCCGACCGGGAGAGAGCCTGCCCGCGGCGAAAAGATCACCCGCCGCTGGGAGACTCCCTACGGCTGGATCGACGTGGTCCGCTCCCGCGGCGACGGCTCGTTCCGCGTACGCGAGAACCTCCACTACCGGCACGGCTCGACCGGCGCGAACGCGGCCCGCGAGTACCGCCAGGGGCGGCTCCCGCTGCTGCTCCACCCGGCCCCGAGCGAGGTCGCCTTCCTCGGCCTCGGCACGGGGCTGACGGCCGCGCCCGTCGTCGCCGACCGCGGCGTGGAGCGGGCGGTGGTGGTCGAACTCATCCCCGCGGTGGTGGAGGCGGCTCGGCTGCTCGGCGACGCCAACCGCGGGGTGGTCGATCACCCGAAGGTCGAGGTGCGGGTGGACGACGCGCGGCACTTCCTCCGCCGCACCGACCGGCGGTTCGACGTGGTCGTGGCGGACCTGTTCGTGCCGTGGGAGAGCCGGGCGGGCTACCTGTACACGGTCGAGCACGCGGCGGCGGTGCGACGATGCCTGCGGCCGGGCGGGCTGTTCTGCCAGTGGGTGGCGCTCTATCAGGTCGGACCGGCCGAGTTCGAGCTGATCGCCGACAGCCTCGCCGCGGTGTTCCCGACGGTCACCGTCTGGTGGGGTCAGTTCGACGCGCGGTTCGGCATGGTGGCGCTCGTCGGCTCCGACGCGCCGCTGGTGCTCGACCCGGAGCGGTTGGCGGCGCGGTTCGGCGCCGCCGGCGAGCCGCCGGACGGAGCCGACCCAGAGTTGGCCGCGCCCGAATCGCTGCCCGACTTGTACACCGGCGGCTGGCCGGAACGCCCGGGCCGGCGGCTGAACACCGACGAGCACCCGTGGCTGGAGTTCACCGCGCCGCTGAGTCAGCGCGCGGCCCGAACCCTGACCGGCCCCCGACTCCGGGGGTACTTTGAGGACGTACTCGGCACGCTACCGGCACGCGGCGCCCGGTTCGACGGACGCCTCGCCGGCTTAGCTGACGCGACACGTCGGCGCGAGGCTCAGCGCCTCGGCCTGGCGGCTCCATAGGACGCCGAATGTGGGAGCCCGATTGACTGGCGGCGCGGCCGGGGTATAGCATACCGCCATGCTGAGGGTGCGCACCCTACAACCGTTCGTCTGTGTCCTGCTCGCAGTGGCTGTGGCCGCGGGTACGGTGCTGTCGTCGGTCCGCGCGTGCGCCTGCACCCTGCGGGC
>JBGAQM010000378.1:0-5886 GCA_044220735.1 Urbifossiella sp.
GGGTGGACATGACCGACCTTTCAGGGTGTGAGGGCGGGGTGGACGCAGGGGCGGCTGGAGGGGCAAATTCGGGGGATTTCGGCAAATGGGTCCGCGGTCCGGGCGTATAGTAAGGTAGTCGTTTCACCGCCTCTCGGCGTCGCCCCCCGGCCGCGAATCGTCCCTCCGCCGGCCGGTTTCGCACTGAGATTTCGGTCCGCGACCCACACACACCGCACCGGCCGCGTGCCGGCGCGCACCCGGAGTATTCACCGTGGCCTCAAAAGGTCTGACCGTACAACAGCGGAAGTCGATTTTCAGCGCGCTCGTCGCCGCTCAGGACGAGCAACCGGGGAACGTCCCCGAGTCGAAGAAGAAGGTGGCCGCCGAGTTCCACATCAGCCGCGAGCAGCTCGACCTGATCGAGAAGGAAGGGGTGGACAAGGACTGGCCGCCGCTGGACAGCTGACCGGCTCACCGGCCGCGAAGCCAGCCGACCAGGAAGAGGCCGAGCGCCCCAGCCAGGAACCACGCCGCCCGGTCCTTCGGCTGCGGTATCGAATCGTCGGACACCGTGCGGCTCGGGTTCGGCTCCACCGCCGCCCGGAAGAACTCCCCCAGTCGGGGCGTGTCTTTCCGGGCGGCGACGTATTTCCCGCCCGTCTCCGCCGCGATCCGCCGCAGCGGTTCTTCGTCCAGCCGCGTCCGCACCCAGTCGGGCGGCAGGTCTTCCCGCGGCTGAAACTCCAGCGGCTCGCCGTCGACGTAGATGACCTGTCCCTGTTCGGTCGGGTCGCCGACGCCGACCACGTAGATTGGGATGGATGCGGCACCGGCGGCGTCGGACCCGCGGCGCCACTCCTCTTCGACGGCTCCCAGCGGGTCGTCGCCGTCGGACACCAGGATGATGTCTTGCGAGCCGGGGAACCGGGGGTCGTGCGTCCCGACGGCCAGTAGCAGGGCGGCGCCGATCCTCGTTCCTGACACCGCGTCCGGGGCGGGGCGGAGGTCGGGCGTGAGGTGCCGGCCGTCGATCTCGTCGAGCACCGCGGCGGCGTGGTCGTAGTCGGTGGTGAGCGGCACCAACACCTTCGCGCGGGCCGCGAACACGACGACGGCGACGCGATGGCCGCCGCGGCGGCGCAGGGTTTCGATCAGGTCGTGGAACCCGTTCCGGCCGGCCTCCCACCGTGCCGTACTGTTCGACAGGTCGGTCGCCAGCATGCTGCGGCTGAGGTCGAGCACGAGCACCACGTCGCGGCCGACGGCAACGCCCGGTTCCTCGCTCCGGCCCCAGCGCGGCCCGGCGAGGCCGAGCACGAGCGCCACCCACGCCGTCGGGTACGCCAGGCCGATCCAGCGGCGGCCGACGCGCGGGCGGGTGAGCAGCCCCGCCACGGCGGCCGGCCGACCCGCGGCGTCTGACGCGCGTCGCCGCTGTCGCGCGGCGTGCGCGTTCAGCAGTGCGAACACCGGCAACACCAACAGGACCAGCAACAATTCCGGCCGGGCGAGGCGAATCGCCAGGAGGAACTCGCGGGCGTCGCCGAGGGCGCCGGCCAGGCCGGCGGGGAAAGCGGTCATGGCAGCACCCGCCAGCGCGTGCGCTCGAGGAGGTGGGCGAGTGTCAGCAGCCCGGCCGCCAACCCGGCCGCCCACGGCGTGTGGTCGAAGTAGCGGCGGTACTGGAACGTCAGGATCGGCGACCGCTCCAGGGCGCTGATCTCCCGGTAGGCCGCGAGCAGGTCCGCGCCACTCGACGCCGCGAACGAGCGGCCGCCGGTCATGTCTGCGACCACCCGCAACGCCTCCTTCCCGGACGTGCGCTGTTCCACGACTTCGAGCGGGGCGTCCGGCGGCGGCGTACCGCCGGCGTCGATCGTGTACACCTTCACCCCGAGGTTCGCCGCGAGTTGGGCCGCCTGCCGCGGCGTGAGCGGGTTGCGGTCACCCTCCTTACTCACGTTGTGCTCGCCGTCGCTCAGGAGGATCAACACCTTCCGCCGGTCGCCGCCGCCGCGGTCGAGCCGAATCACCCCCTCCGCCCGCGCGTCGCCGACGTTCGTGCCCGCGTCCAGAATCGACCGCGGCTCCTGGTCGGCGGCCACTTTGAGCAGCACGGAATGGTTCAGCGTCAGCGGGCACACGGTTTGCGGTACGACGGCGAATGCGACGAGCCCGATGGCGTCCGACTCCCGGGGTTCGAATCGGGTGCCGTCCGGAGCGTCGCCGCCGGCCACGAAGAGGCGGAACGCCCGCTTGGCGGCGTCGAGGCGGGTCAGTGGCGCCGCGCCGGGCGTCCAGGCGGCGTCCTTCTCCGTCATACTGCCGCTCACGTCGAGCGCCAGGACAATGGCGATCCCTTCGGTCGGGATCCGGGTGCGTTCGTCCGGCGTGCGCGGCCCCGCGCACGCGACCACCACGGCCGCGAACGCGGCCCCGCGGAATACGGCCCCGCCCCAGCGGGCGCGGGCTGGGCGGCCGCCGGGAAGGCCGGAGACCATCCCCGAGTCGGAGTAGCGCACCGCGGGACGGCGGCGCTTCGCCCACCACCACGCCAGCGGAAGGGCGAGCGGTGCAAGCCACAGGAATTCCGGCGCCGCGAACCCGAACATCCTGGCATGATAGCGGACGGATCGGTCCCACGAGAGCGAGCGCATGAAGCCGGCGAGCGGGCGGGCGTGTCTCCTGATCAACCCACGGGCCGGCTCCGCCGACCGGATTGCAGCTGTCCTGGACCGCCTTGCCGGGTTCGGCGTCGAAGTCCGCGAACTCGCCCCCGCTGACGACCTCGTCGGACTCGTCCGCGCGGCCGCGGACGAAGGCTTCGACACGGTCGTTGTTGCCGGCGGCGACGGGTCCGTGCAGGCGGCCGCGACCGGGCTGGCGACGGCCAGCCGCCGCGCGACCCTCGCCGTCTTGCCGCTCGGCACGGGGAACGATTTCTGCCGCACGATGGCGATCCCCCTCGACCCCCTGGCTGCTGCCGACCTGCTCCAGACCGGCAGCGTTCGCGACGTGGACGTGATTCGCGTCGAGGGCGCCGCCCGCGAGTACCTCATCAACGCCGCGACGGGCGGCTTCAGCGGGAAAGTCGCGGCAGAAGTCACGTCGGAGCTCAAGGCCGCGTGGGGGCCGCTGGCGTATCTCCGCGGCGCCGCGGTCGCCGACCCGCCGACCTACCACGTCACCATCCGGTTCGACGGCGCGCCCGAGCCGCGCGACGTGCTCAACGTCGTTGTGGCGAACGCCCGCAGCGCGGCGGGCGGGTTCGCGGTTGCCCCGCGCGCGAACCCCGAAGACGGCTTGCTCGACGTCGTCCTCGTCCACGCCGGGGGCGTCCTCGACCTGTCCGTGGTCGCCGCCCGGCTGATGCATGGCGACTACACCCACGACGAAAACGTGACGCACCGCCGGGCGCGCTCGGTGGAAATCACGGCCGACCCGCCGCTGCCGATGAGCCTGGACGGCGAGCGCTGCGAGTGCGGCCGGGTACGCTTCACCGTCGTCCCAAAAGCCGTGCGCGTGCTCGCCGGTCCGGACTACCAGCCGGAGCCGGCGACGGACGCGCCGGTCGAAGACGAGGACGACGGACTGCCGGGGGGACCGACGAACGCCCCGGTGAAGGCCCGGTTGTTCGGCCTCCTTACGGCCGTACTCCTGCTCGCGAAACGGTCCCCGTGGTGGGCGACGACCGGGCTCGTCACTGCGGTCGCGGCCGTCGTCGTGTTCGCGTGGCTCGCCCGGGGCGTGGTCGGTCGCCAGTGGCGCGAGTGGGACACGGCGGTGTTGAACGATCAGTACGCCCGTGCCACTCCCGCCCTCGACCGGCTGGCGGTCGCGGCCACGTGGCCCGGCGACGCCTGGGGCACCGCGCTCATCACCGGCGCGTGCCTGGCCGGGTTCCTGTGGCGGAAGCACTACCTCACGGCCGCCGCGTTCGCCGCCGTTGTCGGTGGAGTAGTGCTGCTGGAGCTCGTGCTGAAGCCGCTGGTTGGAACCGCCCGGCCGGACCTGTTCCCGCGGACGGTCGAGGCGCGCGGCTATAGCTTCCCGAGCGGTCACGCTCTCCGCGGCGTGGGGATGTTCGGGTTCCTCGCGGCCCTGTGCGTACTCCGCGGCTGGCAGCTCAGGCAGTTCGCGTGGTGGCTCGTGGCGGTCGGGTGCGCGGCCCTCGCCGCCGCGGTGTGCTGGAGCCGCGTCTACCTGGGCGTCCACTGGCCGACGGACGTGATCGCCGGCGCGCTCGCCTCTGGGGCGTGGGTCGCCGCCTGTCTCGTGGCGCGACAGTACGCCATGACGCGAACAAAGCCGCCTGCGACCCGGCGGGAGTAACCCCCGTGAAGTCGCAGGCGGCTCGCACCCCGCACGTTCGTTCAACCCGCTGGTCACCAGTTGGTGCAACCGCCCCAGAGCAGGGCGATGATGATGATCGGGAGGGGAAGCCCCAAAAGCCACGCCGCCAGGCCGTAGCGTACCTTGCCGTCGCGGACGTCGTCGTGCGGTGTCATATCGGAACCTCGCGATTCGAGGGGAGTGGAACGTCCCGCGAGAAGACCCGCGGGTCGGTTGGCGAAACGTACTGCGAAGGGCGTGCCGAACCAGTCGCGCCGGCGCGACCCGACCGGAATCGGGACACGTGGGGCGTTTCGACATACCCCCGACGGCGGTCCGGCCGTACCTTCAATATCACCTCCCGCCCGCCTCCTCGGACGAGGTGCCGATGTCGTTCTGGGACGCCGCAACTGCCCTCCCGACGGTCCCGCTGCTGTGCCTGGCTGTCGCCCTGCTCGTGGCCTTCGGGTTCGAGTTCATCAACGGCTTCCACGACACCGCCAACGCCGTCACCACCGTCATCTACACCCGGACCCTCGGGCCGACGCCGGCCGTGCTGTACTCGGGCGTGATGAACTTCCTCGGCGCCGCCATGACCATCGTGGTCGGCTCCGCGGCGGTCGCGTTCAGCATCGTCAACCTCCTCCCCGTGGACCTGCTCGCGGAGGCCAACTCGAACGCCGCGCTCGTGACCGTGCTGGCGCTCCTGCTGGCCGGCGTGGGATGGAACCTTGGCACGTGGTACCTCGGGCTGCCGGTGAGCAGCTCGCACACGCTCATCGGGTCGATCCTCGGCGTCGGCATCGCCAACGGGTTGTGGAACGGCGCCGGCGTGGGCGGCGTGAACTGGGGCAAGGCCGGCGAGGTCGGGCTCGGGCTCCTCGTCTCGCCGATGGTCGGGTTCCTGTGCGCCGGCGGCCTACTGTTGGTGATGAAGCGCGTCTTCCGCGACCCGCGGCTGTACGCGCCGCCGGTGGACGGCGACGCCCCGCCGCGGTGGATTCGCGCCGTTCTGATCCTGACGTGCGGCGGCGTCAGCTTCGCGCACGGCTCGAACGACGGCCAGAAGGGGATGGGCCTGCTCCTCCTCGTGCTGATCGGCTTCCTCCCCGCCCACTACGCGCTCGACACCAACCACCCCGGCGAGGCCCGCGACGTGGCGGCGGCCGTCGTCGGCGTCCGCGCCGAGTTCGAGAAGCGGGCGGTGCCCGTGCCCCCCGCCCTCGACCGCGACCTGTCGTACCTGGCGGAGCAACTCGACGGGAAGGACTCGTTCGAGCAACTGTCCCGCAGCGCCGACGACCGCTGGGACGTGCGGCAGGCGATCTTCCGCAGCCGCCGGGCGCTCGCCGCCGCGGACCTGCCGGCCGACCTGCGCGCGGCCGTGGAGCCGCACCGCAAGACGCTATCGGGGGCAATCGAGTTCGTGCCGCTGTGGGTGGTGGTCGGCACGGCGGTGGCGCTCGGCGTCGGGACGTGCGTCGGGTACAAGCGGATCGTGGTGACGGTCGCCGAGCGGATCGGCAAGGCGCACCTGACGTACGCCCAGGGCGCCGCCGCCGAGGCGGTGGC
>JBGAQM010000379.1:0-6031 GCA_044220735.1 Urbifossiella sp.
TTCGGCAGCCCGTGCATCCTGTTCTCCTGTCGAACCGCTTGTTCGGGATCAGCCCATGCGTCTCCTCTCCCTCTTCGTCGTCGCGCTGCTCGCCGCCCTCGCCCCGGCGCAGCCGCGCTACACGCCCAAGACCGACCCCGCCCGCCTGGACCGGCTGAAGAAAACGCCGCTGCCGAAGATCGACCGCCCCATCATGCACAACACGCCCGAGGCCGACGCGGTCTGCGCCGCGCTCGAGGTGTTCCCGCCGGACAATCCGTGGAACACCCTCGTCACCGACTGGCCGGTCCACCCGCGGTCGAAGCAGATCGTCGCCGCCGTCGGCACCGAGAAGCCGCTGCGGGCGAACACCGACATGGCGTTCGTGATCGTGCCGCCCGACCAGCCGCGGGTGCCGCTCGTGTCGCTGGAGTACAAGGACGAGAGCGACCCCGGCCCCTACCCGATCCCCGATACCATGCCGATCGAGGGCTGGCCGGCGAACTACACCCGCGACCGCAAGCTGAACGTGACGCTGCGCGACGTGCAGTTGAACTCGCTCAAGGAGGAGGGCGACCGGCACGCCATCGTCGTGGACCCGGTCAACCGCAAGCTCTACGAGTTCTTCAGCACGCACCGCACCTCGACCGGGTGGAAGGCGGCACAGGCGTCCGTCTTCGACCTCGCGTCGAACACGCTCCGCCCGGACACGTGGACCAGCGCCGACGCCGCGGGGCTGCCGATCTTCCCGGCGATCATCCGGCACGACGAGTTGCAGCGCGGGGTGATCGACCACGCGATCCGGTTCACGGTGCGGCGGAGCCGGCGGGCCTACGTCTACCCGGCGACGCACTTCGCCAGCCGGCTGACGGACGCCGACCTGCCGCGGATGGGCGAGCGGTTCCGGCTGCGCCAGGACTTCAACACGGCGGGCTTCTCGCGGAACGTGCGGACGGTGCTGGAGGCGCTGAAGCGGTACGGGATGTTCGTGGCCGACAACGGCATCGAGTGGGGCATGAGCAGCACCGCCGACGACCGCGTGCCGGCGATGCACGAGGAGCTGCGGCGGGTGAAGGGCGCGGACTTCGAGGTGGTGACGGCGCCGCCGGGGTACGTGCCCCCTCGCTGACGCCGCCCGCACCGCCGCACCCCCGCTAGCGTCGGAGCAGCCGCCACGACATGAACGCACCGCCGGCGCCGATGGCGATGTTCGCCAGCCAGCACCCCAGCCCCAGCGGCAGCTTGCCGTCCTTCCCCATGTTCGAGCCGGCCAACAGCAGCGGGTAGTAGACCAGAACCGTCGGCAGGAAACAGATGACGAACGTGCTCAGGTAGTCGGCCCGGTTCGCCCACAGCCCGACCGGGCAGCCGATGAGGGCGAACACCAGGCAGCCGACGGCCAGCGCCGGCCGCATCCAGAACTCGGCCTCCACGTTCCGCACCTGCCGCTTCAGCCCCTCCAGCTGCGCCTGGAGGTTCAGCCGGTGCTGGAACGCCAGCTTCAACCCCAGCTCGTCGAACGGGAGGGTCGTCCCCTCCGCCGCGGCGATGGCGGCCTCCTTCTCGCCGCACTGCCGTCCCAGTTCCTCGACGCGCGGGCCGAGCTCGGCCCACGTCAGCGACCCCGGCCGGGTGCGGGCGTCGGCCGGGTTCAGGAAGTCCGGCAGCTGGATCGGGTACGGGGACGACGACCTCGTCGTCCCGTTGATCGTGGGGTTGTAGTACACGAACTGGTCGGGCTCGATGTACATCACCCCGGACTCGGCATCGACGCGCAGCTGCGCCTCGCGGGCGCGCACCACCACGTCGTACCCGCCGTAGCTCTCGCCGCCCTTGCCGTCGCTCACCTTCACCCGCCGCTTCAGGACCACGTCGACGAGCCGGCGGCCCTGCACGTCGCGGACGAACAGGACGTACGGGAACGTCGGGTGGCGGAGGCAGCGGTCGCGGCGGAGGGTGTTGTAGATCACCTCCTCGGGGTCGCGCAGCACCTCCTCCTGCATCCGCTGCTGCGTCTGCGGGATGACGGCGTAGTACAGCGCGCCCGTGAGCGCCGACGTGAGGACGCCGAGCAGCAGCGCCGGCTTGAGGATGGTGGACAGGTGGACGCCGGCGGCCTTGAGGGCGACGACCTCGTTGTCGTGGGACAGGCGGCCGTACACGACGCACGCCGCGAACAGGGTCGTGGCGGGGATCGTGTACGGCAGCGTGCTCGGCACGAACAGCGGGATGATGGCGACGATCTGCGCCGGCCCGAGGCCGAGCTGGCTGGCCTGCTGCACCAGGCCGGCGAGGAGGAACAGGCCGGTGAGCGCCCCGAGCGCGAGCAGGAACACCCGCACCAGCTCGGCGAAGATCGTGCGGTTGAGGGTGGAGCCGAGCATGTGAACCAGAGGTCAGAGGACAGAGGTTAGAGGTCAGATAGCAGGGGTCTTGACCGACCGCTGCCCGCTGACGTCTGACCTCGGATTACGGTCGTGCCTCGCGCAGCCGCCGCAGCCGCTCGACGATCAGCCGCGCCGGCTCGGTCACCACCGGCACCGGCTCGGGGCGGTAGCGGGTCTCCCCGCCGTTCTCCTTCGTCATCCGAATGACGAACAGGTTGCGGCTCAGGAACGCCGACAGGTCGCCGACCGGCGTGTTCACCAGCCGCGCCAGGATCTGCGACCCCAGGGTGTAGAACTCGAACCGCACGTTGTCGCCGGCCAGGTCCAGCTCGCCGGACCCGCCGACGCACAGCGCCTTGCCGATCAGGTCGAGCTGGTCCACGTAGACGCGGTCGTCCTTGAGGCGGAACGTCGCGTGCGCCTCCTCGAACGCCGTGCGGTCCGGCGTCTGCAGCTTCAGCACCTTCATCAGGTCGAGCAGGACCGGCAGGTTGTACATCCGCCCGGTCGGCACGTCGAGCCGGCCCGTCCCCTCCTGCGACCACCGGCCGGTCCGCGGGTCGTAGCGGTTGAAGACGCGTACCTGCGCCTGCGCCAGTCCCTTCAGGTCGGCGTCCGAGCCGAGCCGGTAGTGGCGGGCGACGTCCTCCAGCTGCACGTCGGTGGCGGTCAGCCACAGGTCGTAGCGGACCGGGTCGGCCATCACGACCCGGGCCTCGCCGCCGACCGTGCCGTGGAACAGGTTGCCGCTGAGGCTCTGGAACTCGGCCGTCGGCGGCAGGAAGTACCCCGGCCGCGCCGGGTCCGGCTGCTGCGGCAGCACCTGCACCCGCCCCTGCACCGTGGTCACCGGCTGGCGGGCGATCACGGCGCGGTCCAGGTAGATGTTGCCGCGGACGAGGCCGACGTGCGTCCCCTCGTATCGCCCGCGGCAGGCCACGGCCCCGTACACTTCGTCCCACCCGACGCCGGTGTCGAGCGACGCGCCGGTCAGCCGCAGCTCGGCGTCCCAGTACACGACCGGGTCGGGCGCCGGCGGCGGACTCAACGGCGACGCCGCGGCCGGCAGCACTCCCGGCGCCTGACCGCGGGCGGTCGCCGCCACCGGCGTCGGCTCGTCGGGCGGGGTCAGCACGACGAGGTGCTTGATCTCCAGGTCGGCCCGGCCGCGGAGCTTCAGCCCCTCCACGCCCTCCCGCAGCGACGCGGGCAGCGCCTTCAGCAGCGCCTCGTCGGCGACGACGTTCTTCGCCTCCAGCTTGCCGAGGTTGGCCCACACCACGCCTTGCGGGTAGAAGCGGACCTCGCCGGCTTCGAGCTTCAGCCGGGTGTCGCCGTGCCGGGCCGCGAGGTGCGCCAGGTCCACCCGGCCGCCGCGGTACTGGAGCCAGCCCGACAGGTCGGACAGGTCGTACGGGAAGAACGCCGGCGTCACCGTCGGGCCGTAGAAGTTGAACGTCAGGTTCAGGTCGCTGGCCGGGTTGAACGTGGTCTCGTCGGCCTTCGGCCGCGGCGCGCCCGGCGGGCGGGCGCGGTCGAGCACCTCGACGTCGGCCGAGAACGCCAGGGTGCCGCGCGGCGACAGGCTCGTCCAGATGTCGCCGAGCTTCAGCCCGGCGAGCGCCCCCTTCAGGTCGTCGTCCACCGGGCAGCCGTTGCCGCCGAGGTGGAGTTCGAGCTTGCGGTCGGCGGTGCCGGGCACGGTGCGGCGCGACCCGTGCATCCACACGGTGCCGCCGCCGTGCGTGGCGGTGAACCCGTCGAACACCAGCTCGCCGCGGTCCGGGGGCGGCGCCGCCCCCGGCCGTTGCTCGACCGCCTGCACCCGCGCCACCACCTTCCCCTTCACCTTCTCGAACCGGTACGGGAACCGCGTGTAGTGGATGGTGCCGTCGCCCACCTCGACGCGGATCTCGGTCTCGGCGAGGTTGACGCCCTGCTTCTGGGTGATGTCGGCGGTGAACGTGGCCCGGCCGGCCGGGCGGAACTGCCGCAGCAGGTCCGGGTACTCGTCCGGGAACGCGGCGATGATGCGGTCGTCGATCGGCACGCCGGTGCCGGCGACGCGCAGGGTGACGGCGGGGTCGGGCCCGCGGCCGTACACCTGGCCCTTCACGGTGACGGTCGCGTCGTTCGCCGCCTTGCCGCGCACGTCCACCGCGAGGCTCGGCTCCCCGCCGGGGGTCACGGTCTTTCGCAGCGAGCCCTCGACGCCGCCGATCGGGTACGGGAACTTCTCGTACCGGGCGGTGACGCCGCGCGGCCGGACTTCGAGTTCGCGCTTCCAGCCGGCCGCGGTTTCGCGGGCGAACCGGTAGCCGAGGTCGATCGTGCCGTCCGGCGCGAACATCTTCTTCACCTTCGCCCCGGGCTCGCCGAGCCGGGCGAACAGCTCGTCGGTCAGCGGCACGCCGGCGACGGTCACGTCGGCGCGCTGGACGTGCTCCTCGAACGCCGCGAGCGGGTCGTCCTTGTCCGCCGGCGGCGCGGGCGCGCCGCCCGCGTCGCGGGTCTCCAGCGCCACGCGGACGTGGGCCGGGCCGACCCGGGCGGTCGCGTCCTCGACCTTCACCCGGCCGTCGATGCTGCGGACTTTCACGCCGATCTTCTCGACCGGCCACGGCACGTCGGGGTGGTCGAGCCGGCCGTCCTTCACCGTCACCTCGACGTCGTGCCCCCACGGGCGGGGGGCGTCCGGCGTGTGCGTCAGCACGGCGCGGACGGCGGCGGTGGCGGTGAGCTTCTGGATGAACGGGGCGGCGGCCGGGGCGTACCGCTCGGCGACGGCCGGGGCCAGGTCGCCCAGCGGCAGCGCCTTCAGCTCGACCCGGTACTCGGCGTGCTTGTTCAGCCGGTTCACCCGGGCCTTCACCTCGACCGGCCCGAACAGGTCGGTCGTGCCCTGGGCGCTGAGCGTCAGCAGCGACACGTGCTCGTTCTGGAGGAACAGCTGGGCGTCGGTCAGCTTCACCGCCGGCAGCGCCTCGGGCGACCGGTCGGTGATGGTGACGGTGGCGCCCTTGGCCTGGAACGACGGCACCGGGCGGTCGGCCGGGCCGGGCCGCACCAGGTCGGCGACGTTCCACTTGCCGTCGGGGCCGCGCTCGAGGCGAAGGGCGGGGTTCTCCAGCTCGATGCGGCGGATGACGAGCCGGCCGCGGTTCAACTGCTCCTTGTCGTGGAACAGGAGGGCGACGGGCACGACGAGGAACGGCTGGTCGGGCGGGTCGCCGCGGCGGACGAGGGCGAGGTCGCGGACGGCGATGCCGCCGAGGATGCGCATCCGGGCGGAGCCGACGGTCACGTCCACGCCGTCGAGTTGTTCGTGGAGGGCGGCGACGACCTGTTCGCGGACCCGCTCGGGGCTGACCCAGGTGCTGGCGACCCACGCGCCGACCCCCAGGGCCGCGACCCCGGCCAGGATGAGCCCGCGAATCAGCCCGCTCCGCACGGCAGCCCGCATACCCGCCCCGGTGGCCCGCCCCGCCCGTCCGGGGCGGAGGCGGCGGGGGTATACCGAACGGCAGCGCGCGGGTCTAGGGGAAGTGCGGGGCGCCGGCTCGCCCCACCGCGGGCGGCGGGTCGGCTTCCGCAGAACACGCGTTCCGGCTACAATCCCCCTCCCCTGCCCCCGGTCCCCCACGCCCCCACGTTGCCATGAAAGC
>JBGAQM010000380.1:0-5758 GCA_044220735.1 Urbifossiella sp.
GGTCACCGGCGGGGAACGGGGAGGAGCGACGCCTCGGGCACCCACCCGGCGGCGCCGCCGGCGAGTTCGACCTGCACCCACCCGCCGCGGCGGCCGAGTTCGCGGGCCTCGGCGCCGCGCGGCAGCTTCGGCTCCAGCCGCGGCGGGTAGCTGTCGGCGTTGCCGCGGCGCAGGAACACGTCGTCGGCGACGACTACGAGTGGCCGGGCGTCGGAGCGGGCGCGGGCGTCCTGCCACGACAGCCCGCCGAGCACCGCCAGCGCCGCAAGTGATACCCCGCTGACGCCGAGCCAGGCGGGGGCACGGGTCATGGCGAACCGCGCGGCCGCGAGGCCGGTGCCGAGGGCGAACACCGCCGCCAGTGCGAACGCCTCTGCGGCCGAGACGCGGGCGCCGACCGTGCGGACGGGTTCGGGGCGGCACTGCTCGGCCAATTCGCCGGCGTGCGGGTAGTCCACGGCTGCGCGGGCGTCGTCGAGTTCGACGCGCAGGTCGCGCTCGGCGGGGGCGACGGCGAGCGCCTCGTGGAGCGCGACGACGCAGCCGGGGAGGTCGCCGGCGAGGCGGCGGCTGCGGGCGCGGGCGATGCCGACGGCGGGGTTGCGGCGGCCGAGTTCCCAGAGGGCGTCGTAGGCGGCGGCGGCGGCGCGGAAGTGCGGGCGGGCGGCCCCGGCGTCGGCGCGGGCGGCGACGCCGGCGTCGAAGTGCCGGGCGGCGTCGGCGGCGAGGTCGGCGGGGGTGAGGGAGTGCGCCGCGGCCGGCGCGGCGGCGAACAGTACGAGGGCGAGCGCGTGTCCGGCGGGGGCCGTCATTCCGCCGCCTCCAGCCGGGCGATGAGCGCTTCCGCTCCGGCCGCGAGTGACACCGCGGTGTCGGCGTTTGGCGCGAACCGGGCGGCGTCGCAGGCGCGGAGGAACTCGGCCACGTCGTCCGCGGCCGCGACGCCGAGAGCCGCGAGTGCCGCGGCCGCCTCCGGCGGCGTGTCGATTCCCGGCGGCAGCGGGTGGCGCGCCCGCGCCGCGGCCGGGTCGGCCGACCGGCCGGCGGCACGGACCGCCGCCAGTGCCCGCCGCGCCGCCCGCGAGCGTCGCTGCCGCGCCAGCCGGGCCGCGTCCGGGTACGCCACCCGCCACGCCGCGTACCAGCCCGCCGGGAGCAACACCGCCAGCACCGCCAGCGCCGACCACGCCCCCGCGCCCGGCGTGAACGGCTCGTCGTCGAGCACCCGCGCGCCGGCTTCGAACGCGAACAGGCGCTCCGGCCCCTCCACCGGCACCGCGGGAGGTTTCGCCTTCGGCGCGGCGGGCGTGACCGTGATCGTCACCCCCTTCGCGCGGGCGTTCATGAACGGGTTCCGAACCTTCTCGCTCGGGTTCATGTAGAAGAAGTTGAACCCCGGAATTTCCTTCACGTCGCGGTTCCGGGGCCGTAGGTGGAACGCGAACGTCAACGCCCTCCCCGCCGTGGGCGGTGGCGTGGGCGCGTCCTCGACCACGAACACGTCGTTGACGTCGGGCACCTTCGCCAGGTCCGGCCGACGCACCTCCGTGGGGTTGGTCACGCCCGTAACGGTCAGCGTCGCCAGGAGACTGCCGTCCTCCGGAACGGTAGTACGGTCCACGTCCCACTTCGCCTTCACGAGCGTGCCGCGGGCGCCGTAGTAGCCCTCCTTCGGCTCGAAGAACGCGGGTTGGGCGACGAGCGACGTGGACGAGAGGACGAGTGCGACGAGCGCGACGAGCGCGACGAGCGCGAGCGCCGGCGAGCGGCCCGCGTGAGCGGGCTGCTGCCGGCCCACACCGGCCTGCTCACGCGGGCCGCTGACAGGGGAGGCTACCAATCCTTCACCCCCGGCCGGTCCGCGCCGGCGACGGCGCGCAAGAGCGCCTGCCGTTCCTTCCGCAATCGCTCCTCCGTCTGGCGGAGGTAGGCGCGCGTCTCGTCGGGGCTGAGCGGGCGGGCGGTGTCGTCGTTCGACAGCGGCCGTAGCTGCGGGCCCCCGCCCGCCGCCGGCTGATTCTCCTTCCCGCCCGCCTCTTTCGTCGGCTGCGTGCCCGCCGGCTTGGTCTGCTTCGGGTCCGTCGGTCCGGTCGGACCCTGCTTCCCGGCCGGGTCGGGCTGCGCGTCGGGCTCGGTGCCGGCCGGCGGTTGCGGCGGGGGTGGCTCCTGTGCGTCCTCCGGCGTCGGGGCGTTCGGGCTTTCCGGCCGCGGCGCGCGGCGGGCGGCGTCGGCCCACAGCAACTTCGCCAGCTCGATCAGCCGGCGGGCGTCGGCCTTCAGCGGGTCGTCGGCCCCGGGCGACTCCCGACACCGCTCCAGGCACGCCACCGCGGAGCGGTACACGGCCGCGTCGCCGCCGCGCTTCCGCAGGCTGCCGCCGCGGTTGAACCACGCCCGCGCCGCCCGCGACGGCGGGCAGGCGCGGTCGTCGAGGGCGCGGGCGTAAAGGACTTCGGCGTCGTAGAAGCGACCCTGCGCGGCCCGCACGGCGGCGGTGTTGTACGCGACCAGGCCGGGGTCGGCGGTGCGCTCGGCGGCGGCGGCGTAGAGTGGGTCGGCGGCGGCCGGGTCGCCGGCGAGCACGGCCGCGTTCGCCCGGCGCACGAGGTCCTCGGGCGGCTGGCCGGCGGCAAGCGCGACCGTGGCGACGAGCAGGGTCGCGGCGAGGGGGAGGCGGCGCGTCATGCCGGTATGGTACACGACGGGGCGGGTCAGCGGTACTCGTCGCGGACGGGGTGGAACACGTCCAGCGCCTGCGCGGCGCCGAACGGCGCCGTGACGCGGTGGCGGACGCCGCCGGGGATGCGGTAGAAGTCGCCGGGGCCGAGGTCCTGTACCTCGTCGCCGACCTCGAACCGCGCCCGGCCGCTGACCATCATCCCCATCTGCTCCTGCGGGTGACTGTGCCAGTCCACGACGCCGTCGGCGGGGATGTCCACGAGCGAAAGCTGGATGCCGTCGCCGGCGAACGTCCGGATCGGCACCGTGCCGAAGACGACGTGGCGGCCGCACTCGGCGGTGGCGGGGAAGTAGAGAGACATAGGGACCGTGGGACGGAGGGACTGAGGGACTGAGGGACAAAGACAGAATACAGCCGCAACTCAGTGCCTTTGTCCCTCAGTCCCTCCGCCCCACGGTCCCTAAGTCCCAGCGCTAGCGGAGCTTGCTCCCCAGCACGGCGTGGACCTCGTTCGACGCCCGCACGATCAGCGACATGCTCGGGGCGTGGAACGTCACCGTGCCGGAGCCGCCCTTGCCCTGCCAGGCGAGCGGGTCCACGGACGACTGGATCGAGTCGATCAGCACCTTGGCGTTCGCCTGCGTCTGCTGGAAGTCGAGGAACGGCCCCCACTGGAGCGCCCCGCCGGTCGGCCCGAGCCCCTGGATCAGGTCGCCGAGGTAATACACCCGCGTCGTCAGCAGGTCGCGGGACCGCTCCACCGTCACGATCTGGATCGTCTCCTCGCGGACGACAAACGTCAGCCCGTTGGCCGAGAGCAATTGCCGCAGCGCCGTCCGCGCCGACAGCCCGCGGGCGTTCACGCTCACCACCTTCTTCAAGTCCAGGTCCAGGTCGCGCAGCGACTTCTCGTCCACCAGCAACTTCTCGTTCATCGCCGTGGACAGTTCCTGCAGCGCGTACTCCAGCGGCTGGTCCTTCACGCTGATCGTCACCGCCCGGTCCAGCGCCGAGATCAGTTGCTTCTCCTTCTCCGTCAGCTTGACCTCGTTCGACCGCTTGCCGGCACCGTTCTTCCAGCCGGCGGGGAACTCCACGTCGCGGACGGCGGGGAGGTTCGACGCCATCAGGTTGTTCTGGGCCGCGATCACCCGCTTCGCGTGGAGCTCGCTGTGGGCGCGGGAGTCGGCCAGGGCGGTGGCGAAGTTGTCCTTCTGGGTCAGCGTGAGGACCGCGGGGTTGGTCGGGTACTTGCGGGCCAGCGCGGCGGCGGCGTGGTCGGCCTCGGCGTACTTGTTCGACTCGCGCAGCCGGGCCACCGTCTCGACGCCCTCGCGCACCTCCTTCACCTCCGCCAACATGGCGTCGATGGAGGCCTTCTGCGCCGCCTTGACGGCCGGCGCGCCCGGGTCGGGGCGTGCCCCCGTGTTGGCGACCGGGCGGCCCTCGACGGCCGCGAGCTTCGCCTGGAGTTGCGCCGTGAGGCGCTGCCGCTGCTCGCCGCTGATCGCGGCCGACAGGTCGATGTTGCTCTGGACGGCCTTCAACTGCTGGGCCGCCTTCTGCGGGTTGGTGCGGGCGAGGCGGTCGGCGTCGAGCAGCGCGGTCTGCACCTCGGACGCGGCCTTCTGGTCGGCGAGGAGTTGGCGGGTGCGGGCGTCGGCGAGGGGGTCGCCCGGGGGCTGGGCGAGGGCGAGGCCGGCGAGTGAGGCGGCGAGCACGGCCGCGAGCCGGAAGCGGGGCATGGCTGGTTCCCGGTGTGGTCGGGCGGCGTCCGCTGACGCACCGCCACCCCTTCAACGTACCCGCCCCCGCGGCCGTTTGCCAACACCCGACCGCCGGCGGGGACGGCGGCCGGCCCGCGGGACCGGCGCCGGTGGTCGGGGCGCGTACCGGATGTGCGGGATGCGCGACGGCTTCCAGCCGGTTGACTCGCCCGCCCGCGTCGGCGACACTGTTGCCGTTCCCCCGCCTGCCCGAGCCCCTCATGCCCAGCTTCTCGCGTCGCGGGTTCCCTCCGCATCGGCGGCGTCGGCCTCGGCGGCCTCACGCTGCCCGGCCTCCGCGTTGACGCCGCCGCCGGCCGCACCGGGTCGCACAAGTCGGTCATCTTCATCTACCTCGTCGGCGGGCCGCCGCACCAGGACATGTTCGACCTGAAGCCCGACGCCCCCGCCGAGATCGCGGGGCCGGCGGCGCGCCCACGAACGTCACCGGCGTGCAGATTTGCGAGGCGTTGCCGCGGCTCGCCCGCATCATGGACAAGCTCGTCGTCGTGCGCTCGCTCGTCGGCAGCCAGGCCGACCACGACGCGATCCAGGTCTACAACGGCCACCACCCGCGGAACCCGACGCCGGCCGGCGGGTGGCCGCAACTCGGCTCCGCGGTCGCCCGCCTGCAAGGCCCGACCGACCCGGCCGTGCCGGCGTTCACGAGCCTCTGTTACACGTGCACCCACGGCCCGTACAACGAGCCCGGCCCCGGCTTCCTCGGCCAGGCGGCGCTCGCCCCGTTCCGCGTCATGGGGAAGACGCGCGACGACATGGTCCTCCGCGGCATCACGTTGAACCGCCTTGCCGACCGCCGCACGCTGCTCCGCTCGTTCGACGACTTCCGCCGCGACGCCGACGCCACCGGGTCGGCCAAGGCGTCGGACGCCTTCACCGAGCAGGCGTTCGGGCTGCTCACGTCGTCGAAGATGGCCGAGGCGCTGGACATCTCGCGCGAGCCGGCGAAGGTGATCGAGCGGTACGGCACCGGCGACCCGAAGGTGTTCATGGACGCGAACGGCGCCCCGCGGGTGCCGCAGAGTTTGCTGATGGCCCGCCGGCTGGTCGAGGCTGGGGCGCGGGTGGTGACGCTGAACTACAGCAAGTGGGACTGGCACGGCGGCAAGAACGCCGAGGAAAATGCCGACAACAACATCTTCGGCCGGGACCGCGAGGACTTCCCCGTGTTCGACCAGTGCGTGAGTGCGTTGGTCGAAGACCTGTACGCCCGCGGCCTGGGGGACGACTGCACGGTGGTCGTCATGGGCGAGGGCCGCACCCCGCATCGCTTTTGCACGGCCGCGACCAC
>JBGAQM010000381.1:0-5732 GCA_044220735.1 Urbifossiella sp.
CGGCCGCCCGCACCTGCGCGGCGAACACCTCGAACCCGTCGGTGTGGTGCCGGATAAAGTCGTGGTCGAGCACCGTGCCGGGGTCGGCCGCCTCGGCATACAGCAGGTGTGCGCAGATGCCCGTGAGGGCCGCGAGGTCGCCGCCGACGAGCACCTGGTAGTAGTGGGACGACAGCGCCGTGCCGCGGTTCAGGAGCGTCCGCAGCGGGTGCTTGGGGTGGACGAAACTGACCAGCCCCGGCTCGCGGAGCGGGTTGAAGCTCATGATCTTCGCCCCGCGCTCGGCCGCCTTCTGCAACTCCGCCAGCATCCGCGGGTGGTTCGTGCCGGGGTTCTGGCCGATCACCAGGATGAGGTCGGCGTGGTCAAAGTCCTCCAGCGTCACGGTCCCCTTGCCGACGCCGAGTTGCTCGCCGAGCGCCGTGCCGCTCGACTCGTGGCACATGTTCGAGCAGTCGGGCAGGTTGTTGGTGCCGAACCGGCGGGCGAGGAGTTGGTACAGGAACGCCGCCTCGTTGCTCGTGCGGCCCGACGTGTAGAAAAGGGCGCGGTCCGGCGTGTCGAGGCCGCGCAGGGCGCCGCCGACGAGGGCGAAGGCGTCGGCCCAGCTCACCGGTACGTAGTGGTCGGTGGCGCGGTCGTAGCGCACCGGGTGCGTGAGGCGACCCTGGTTTTCGAGCCAGTGGTGCGTCTGCCCGCGGAGCCAGCCGACCTTGTGCCGCGCGAAAAACTCGGGCGTCACCCGCTTGGCCGTGGTCTCGAACGTGACCGCCTTCACCCCGTTCTCGCAGTACTCGCCGACGCGCGACGGGTCCTTCGGCTCCGGCCAGGCGCAGCCGGGGCAGTCGAACCCGTCCGGCTGATTCACGCGGAAAAGCGATCGGATGTTGCGGACAACGCCACGGTTCTGCACGACGTGCTTGAGGCTGGCGAGGAGTGCTCCGAACCCGGCGGCCGGGTCGGGGTACGCGGGCGGCGGCGGGGGCGACGGGGCGCTCATCGGTCGATCCCGGGGTGAGGTATACCCGTATCGTAGCCCGTCCGGGCGGGGCCGGATACACTCGCCGGGTGCCGCGAGGGTGAACGATGGCGTCGTGGGTGGGTCGCGTGTGGGAGCGGTGGTTCGCCGGGCCGCTGCGCGCCGTCGAGGCCGACTCGCTCGCCTACCGCCGGGCGGCGACGGGGCTCGACGGCAAGACCGTGACGGTGGTACTGGTCGCGGCCGCGAGTCTGGTGCTGCAAAACTACTTCAGCGGGCCGGGCTCGGTGATCCCCTTTGTCGAATGGGCGGTCGGGCCCGACGCAGACATTCTCGGCACGTTACGCCGGTGGGAGGATTCACAGTCGAACCGCCTGATGTGGTTCGCGCTGGCCGCGTTCGCCCTCTACGCCGTGATCCCCGGGTTCGTCGTAACGGTGGTCTTCCGCGAGAAGCTGACCGACTACGGCGGCGGCGTCCGCGGCGTCATCGCGGACTGGCCCGTCTATCTGGCGTTCGCCGCGATCATGGTGCCGCTCGTGTACCTCTGCTCGGCGCTGCCGCGTTTCCAGGACACCTACCCGTTCTACCGCGTCTACTCGCCGGCGGACGTGAACGCGGCGTGGGTCCGCTGGGAGCTCGTCTACGCGCTGCAGTTCATCGGGCTGGAGTTCTTCTTCCGCGGGTTCATGGTCCACGGCACGAAGCACCGCTTCGGGGCGTACTCGGTGTTCCTGATGGTGATCCCGTACTGCATGATCCACTTCCACAAGCCGATCGCGGAGTGCTTCGCGTCGATCGTCGCCGGTGTGGCGCTGGGCGTGGTCAGTCTGGTGACGAGGTCGGTGTGGCCGGGGGCGGGGCTGCACATCCTCGTGGCGTGGGGGATGGACACGTCGGTTCTGGTGCGGCGGGGGATGATCGGGTAGCGCGGGCGAAGCGACAAATCCCCGAACCGGGTTGACTTCCGCCGTACTCCAACCGATCCTAGTGGGTAGCCCACCTGCCCGCCCTCGCTTCCGGGTCGTCTGACAGATGCAGTCGCGCCTCCGCCACGCTTTCCTGGCCTCGGTCGCCCTCCTCGCGTGCGCGCCCCCTTCGGACGCTCAGGTGCTGAAGACCGGCGAGCAACTCTACGCCGAGCACTGTGTCCGCTGCCACGGCAAGGACGGACAGGGCGCCAAGAAGACGATCGCGCCGCTCGCCGGCGAGAAGTCGGTCACGCAGCTCGCGAAGGTCATCGACGACACGATGCCGGAGGGTAACCCGGACAAGCTGAACGCCGCCGAGTCCGCCTTGGTTGCAGAGTACATCCACGGGGCGTTCTACTCGCCGACCGCTCAAGTCCGCGTACGCCCGGCCCGCATCGACCTCGCCCGCCTCACCGTCGGCCAGTACCGCAACGCCGTCGCCGACGTCTTCGCGGCGTTCCGCCCGGCCGTGAAGCTCGACGGCCGGCAGGGGCTGAAGGGCGAGTACTACAACGCCCGCAACTTCCAGGGGAACAAGAAGGTCATCGACCGCCTCGACCCCGAGGTGAAATTCGACTGGGGGAAGGCGGCGCCCGGCGAGAAGTTCGACGCCCCGCACACGTTCGCCGTCCGCTGGGAGGGCTCGGTCGTGCCCCCGGAGTCGGGCGTGTACGAGTTCGTCGTCCGCACCGAGCACGCGACGAAGCTGTTCGTCAACGACACCCGCACGCCGCTCATCGACGCCTGGGTGAAGTCCGGCAAGGACATCGAGTTCCGCGGCGCGGTCCACCTGCTCGCGGGGCGTGCGGTGCCGATCCGGCTGGAGTTCTCGAAGGCCAAGCAGGGCGTGGACGACTCGAAGAAAAACCCGAACCCGCCGCTCCTCCCCGCGTCGATGACACTCCTGTGGAAGCCCCCGCACGGGGCAGTCACCGTCATCCCCGCGCGGAGCCTGTCGCCGGCGCGCGTGTCCGAGAGCTACGTCGTCGCGACCGCGTTCCCGCCGGACGACCGCAGCCTCGGCTGGGAGCGCGGCACCACCGTGTCGAAGGAGTGGGACGCGGCGGCGACCGAGGCGGCGCTCGAAACGGTGGCGTACCTGACCCCGCGGTTGAACGAACTGGCCGGCACCCGCGACGACGCCCCCGACCGGGCCGCGAAGCTGAAGGCGTTCGCCACGCGGTTCGCCGAGCGCGCGTTCCGGCGGCCGCTGACCGCGGATGAAGCGAAGCTTTTCGTGGAATCGCAGTTCGCCGCGACGCCGGACGCGGAACTGGCCGCGAAGCGAGTCGTGGTGCTGGTGCTGAAGTCGCCTCGATTCCTGTACCGCGAGGTGGGCGGGCCGAGCGACGCGTATGCCGCTGCGTCCCGGCTGGCGTTCACGCTCTGGGACAGCGGGCCGGACGACGAACTCCTGCGGGCCGCCGCCGCGGGGCAACTTTCGACACCGGCCCAGGTGCAAGCCCACGCCGAACGGATGCTCGCCGACCCTCGGGCGCGGGCGAAGATCCGCCAATTCCTGCTGACGTGGCTGCGCGTCGATCAGCCGCACGACGTGAGCAAAAACCCGCTCCGCTTCCCCGGCTTCGACGAGGCCGCGGCCGCCGACCTCCGCACGTCGTTGGAATTGTTCCTCGACGACGTGGTGTGGAGCCCGGAGAGCGACTTCCGGCGGCTGTTCCTCACCGACACGGTGCAGTTGAACGGCCGGCTCGCCAAGCTCTACGGGGGGGCCGTCGCTGAGAACGCCGGGTTCCAGCCGGTGCGGCTCGACGACGGGAAGCGGTTCGGCGTGCTGACGCACCCGTACCTGATGGCGACGTTCGGCTACACCAGCGACAGCGCCCCGATTCACCGCGGCGTGTTCCTCGCCCGCGGCGTCCTCGGCCTGACCCTCCGGCCGCCGCAGGACGCCTTCACCCCGCTGGCGGCCGAGCTTCACCCGAACCTCACCACGCGCGAGCGGACGGCGCTGCAGACGCGGCCGGCGGCGTGCGTGACCTGCCACAGCGTCATCAACCCGCTCGGCTTCACACTGGAGCACTTTGACGCCATCGGCCGCTACCGCGACCGCGACGCCGGCAAGCCGGTGGACTCGTCCGGCACCTACCACACTCGCACGGGTGCGGACGTCAACTTCGCCGGCCCAGCCGAACTGGCGCGCTTCCTGGCCACGAGCCCGGAGGCTCATACCGCCTTCGCGGAGCAGTTGTTCCACCACCTGGCAAAGCAACCGACCCGCGCTTACGGCCCGCGCACGCCGGAGGAGCTCGGCGCGTCGCTGGCCCGCGACGGGTTCAGCGTCGGCAAACTGATCGTGCGTGCCGCGGTGATTTCGTCTTTACCCCCGCCCGTAACTCCGAAACAATAACTACTGCCGGGAGTTCGGGGACGCCGTCCCCGGGCTTTGACACAGGAGCCCTTGATGCCCGCCGTCCGTTCCCGCCGCGACTTCATCCGCGACCTCGGCGTCGGCGCCGCCGCCCTGCCGTTCGTCGGCAACCTGCCCGGCCTCGGGTTCGCCAACCAGACCCGGCGAAAGCAGCGGCTCGTCGTGATGTTCAGCCCGAACGGCGTCATCCCCGGGGCGTTCTGGCCGAAGGAGGAGGGCGCCGACTTCGCCCTCCCCGAGTCGCTGACGCCGCTCGCGCCGTTCAAGGACAAGACGCTCATCCTCAACGGCGTCTGCGACCGCGTCCGGGGCGACGGCGACGCCCACATGCGCGGCATCGGGTGCTTGCTCACCGGCGTCGAGCTGTTCCCAGGCAACATCCAGGGCGGCTCGCACACGCCCGCCGGCTGGGCCAGCGGTATCTCGATCGACCAGGAAATCCGCACGTTCCTTCAGCGCGACGAGGCCACCCGCACGCGGTTCGGGTCGCTCGAGTTCGGCGTCATGGTGCCGGACCGGGCCGACACGTGGACGCGGATGGTGTACACCGCCGCGAACAAGCCGGTGGCGCCGATCGACGACCCGTACCAGATGTTCAACAAGCTCTACGGCCGCACGAAGGACCGCGAGCTGCTCGGGAGCGTCCTCGACGACGTGACGGCCGACCTGAACCGCGTCGCGGGGGCCGTGGGCGCCGCCGACCGCCGCCTGCTCGACGAGCACGCCACGTTCGTGCGCGAGATGGAGCAGGAACTGCGGGCCGCTCGCGCCGCCGCCGGGCACCAGGTGCCGCGGCTCGAGCCGGGCGTGCGGAAGGACAACGACCGCATCCCGCAGATCAGCCGGATGCAGATCGACCTCATGGTCAACGCCTTCAAGGCCGACTTCAGCCGCGTCGCCACGCTCCAGTACACGAACTCGGTCGGCATGGCGCGGATGAAGTGGCTCGACATCACCGAGGGGCACCACGAGCTGAGCCACGAGCCCGACACGAACCAGACGGCCGTGGACAAGCTCACGCGGATCAACAAGTGGTTCGCCGGCGAACTGGCCTACCTCGCCCGCAGGCTCGCCGACACCCCGGAGCCGGGCGGCACCGGGAACATGCTCGACAACACCGTAATCATGTGGACCAACGAGTTGGGGAAGGGGAACTCGCACACGCTGGACAACATCCCGTTCCTGCTCGTCGGCGGCGGGCTCGACTTCAAGACCGGCCGGTCGCTGAAGTTCCCGCGGGTGGCGCACAACCGGCTGCTGATGTCGCTGGCCCACGGGTTCGGGCACCGCGTCGAGCGGTTCGGCAGCGGCGAGTTCTGCGGCGCCGGGGCGCTGAACCTGAGCTGACACGAGCGTTGCCGGTCGCGGGGTCGCGCTGCCGGGCGCGATC
>JBGAQM010000382.1:0-5447 GCA_044220735.1 Urbifossiella sp.
TGCCCCGGCGGGATGTCCACCTCGAACTCGTTCTCGGTCGGCCCCGGGGTCCACACCCCCGCCCCGTTCGGCAGCGGGCGGCCGTCGAGCAGCACCCGCATCGCCAGCACCGGCTTGCCGACGCCGCGCGGCTCGGCCTTGGCCCGCACCCTCACCCGCCCCGCCGCCGGCTCGCCGACCAGCGCCAGCCGCGCGTCCGGCGGGAGGATCGACTCGACCGCCGGCGCCTTCGCGTTGAGCGCCTCCAGCGCCGCCTTCACCGAGCCCTTCTCGACCGCCAGCTTGATCACGTCCGGCCGGCGGAAGTGCTTGGCGAAGCGGTCGGCGGGGTGGAACGTGACGAGGGCGTTGGGGCCGTTGTTGACGGCGAACCCGAACATCTTCTCGCCGCCGGGGCTGGCGGCGTAGTACCCCTCGGCGGTCCAGCACACCCACTCGCCGTTCAGCTGGGCGAACGACAGGAACGGCTCGGCCGTGCCGTCGGTCCGGTGGACGGTGATGCGCGGGGTGCCGGTCGAGGCGACGACGTACCGGCCGTCGGGCGAGGAGGCCACGTCGTTGACGATGGTCGCGTCGGGGAGGAGCCGGTTCAGGCGGGTGCCGTCGGCCTCGACCAGCCACTTCTGGTCGCCGACCTCGGCGCTGTTCTTGCCGAACGCGACCCGCGGCGCGCCGCCGGGGACGGGAACGAGGGTCCGCCCGCGGTTGCCGGCGGACCCCGGGATGCGAACCCCCTCGGTCTTTCCGGGCGGGACCACCGTCGAGAGCGTCGCGCGGTTCGGGAGGATGGTTGAGTCGAGCGTCCAGCCGTTGTGCTTGCGCAGGGCGGCGAAGTACTTCGCGCCCGCCACGGCCCCGACCGGCTCGACCTTGAGTAGGTCGAACCCGGCGGTGAGGCCGGCTGGGGTCGGGGCTTGCTTCCACGGCCGCCGCTCCTCGCCCCAGGCGAACCCCGGGGCGGCCGGGTCGGCCGCCCACCCGACGCTGAACGGCACCGGGACGCGCGCCCCGCACCGGACGACCGGCGCCCCGGGCTCGGGCCGGGAGATCACGATGTCGGTGCCCCCGTCGGTCGTCGCCGCGGCGAACTTACCACCCGGGGCGAGCGCCCCGGTCGGGTGAGACATCTGGGTCGGGTACGCGCCGAGCAGGGTGGCCTTGCCGGTCGTCAAGTCGAGCCGCGAGGTGCGGGTGCCGGTGTAGACGGAGAAGGCGGTGCCGTCGTCGTACCCGTTGGCGACGAGGTGGACGACGCCCGGGGTTATGAACTTGATGGTGCGGATGCGACCGCCCGCCACCAGCGCGGGGTCGAGGTCCTCGAAGGGCCACCGGGTGACCAGTTCGCCGGTCGCGTCGCGGTATTCCAACTCGCCCCACTTCGAGAAATCGACGTTCGGCCGGTACCCGAACCGGAGGAACCGCTTGCCGTCCGGCGCCCACGCCGCCATGGGGGTTTGCCCGTCGGTCGGCACCTCCTTCGCCAGGACCGGCCGCGGCGCCGCGCCCGCCGGCACGTCCCACAGGCTGACGAGGTGGTCCTTGCCGCCGGCGAGCAACTTTTTGCCGTCGGGCGAGAAGGCGAGCACGTCCACCCCCTTCGGGTGCGGCATCTCGACCTTCGGGCCGTCCGTAACGGACACGCTCCCGCCCTCGGCCGCGCCGAGCCGGTCGGTCAACCCGCCGACGACGACGAGGTCCGACTGCTTTTTGCCGCGGCCGATGGCGACGGCCAGGGCGTTGCCGCCGGGGGCGAACGCCAGCGCCTCGACCTTGTACGTGTTCCCCGGTATCTGGACGCGGCGCAGCGTGCGGGACGGGATGTCGAGCAGCACGAGCCGCGTGGGGATCCCGTCGCCGTCCTCGACGGCGAGCGCCTTCGCCTCGCCGCCGAGCACGACCCGGTTCCCGTCGGCGGACACGGCGGCGACGTTCCAGTGGCCGGGGTTGAAGCCCTTCTCGTGGCCGTACCCGGGGAGGCGGAACACGTCGAGCCGCTCGCCGGTTGCGGTTCCCCACACCTGGACGGTGTAGTCGCGGCCGACGGTGACGAGCCGGGCGGCGTCGGTGGTGAAGCCCATGGCCAGGATGGTGCGGGTGTGGGTGCCGGGGTCGAACACCGGGAGCACCTTCGCCAGGTCGTCGGCCGCCTCGCCGGGCTGCGGCGCGGGTGCCTTCTTGTTCTTCTTGTCCTGGGCGACGGCCGTGCCGCGGTCGAGCTGCGACACGCCGGCCGCGGCGGCCAGCGCGAGGAGGACGGCCAGCGTGCGGGACATGGGCGCGGCTCCGGTCAAGGGGCGAGTCCGCGGGGCACGTCGCGGACGGCGAGTGGCGGTGCGGTCCAGGGCATGTTGAGGAACGGGTTCTGGCGGCCGTCGGTGGCGCGGCGGACCTCGGCGAACACGACCGAGTACAGGTGGTGAATGTACACGGCCCGCTCGTACGGGTCGAACGGCACGCCGGCGCCGGCCGCCAGCCCCTTCAGCAGGCCGGCGGTGAAGTGCCCGTTCCCGGCGGCCGCCCCGGCCGTCTCGTGGGCCATCGCGGCGGACAGGACCGTCACCCCGACGGCGTCGTCGGTCATGGCCCGGGTCAGGTCGTCGGCCCCGCCGCGGAGGGTCGGCACCGCCCCGGCCGAGTGGCAGGCGTCGAGGGCCAGGAGGACCGGGCACTCGACGCCGGCCAGGGCGGCGCGGAGGTCGTCGGCCGACAGCGCCTGGCCGTTCAGGTCGGCGGCCGGGTCGGACTCGCGGGTGAGGAGGTAGAAGGCGTCGGCCTTCTTGACCCCGTGGCCGGCGAAGAACACGACCATCAGGTCGCCCGGCTTCGCCCTCCGGCCGGTCTCCTCCAGCGCCTGCTTCACGCGGGCGCGGGTCGCGTCCTTGTCGAGCACCAGCTCGCCGGCGGCGGCGGCGTACCGGTTGTCCGGGCCGACGCAGTGGCGGGCGAGGGCGTCGAACACGTCGCGGGCGTCCTTGGCGGCGGTCGAGAGCTTGAGGCCGGTCTGGTCGTAGGCGTCGATGCCGACGCACACCCGGTAGAGCGTCTGCGGCGGGCCGGCGGCCTTCGGCCCTCGGACGACCACGGGGTCGGACACGGCCGACCCGTCCGCGCTGCGGGCGAGCAGCTTCAGCTCGTGCTGCCCCGGCGGGATGTCCACCTCGAACTCGTTCTCGGTCGGCCCCGGGGTCCACACCCCCGCCCCGTTCGGCAGCGGGCGGCCGTCGAGCAGCACCCGCATCGCCAGCACCGGCTTGCCGACGCCGCGCGGCTCGGCCTTCGCCCGCACCTTCACCCGCCCCGCCGCCGGCTCGCCGACGAGCGCCAGCCGCGCGTCCGGCGGGAGGATCGACTCGACCGCCGGCGCCTTCGCGCTCAGCGCCTCCAGCGCCGCCCTCACCGAGCCCTTCTCGACCGCGAGGCGGATCACGTCCGGCCGGCGGAAGTGCTTGGCGAAGCGGTCGGCGGGGTGGAACGTGACCAGCGCGTTCGGGCCGTTGTTCACCGCGAACCCGAACATCCGCTCGCCGCCGGGGCTGGCGGCGTAGTAGCCCTCGGCCGTCCAGCACACCCACTCGCCGTTCAGCTGCGCGACCGACAGGAACGGCTCGGCCGTGCCGTCGGTGCGGTGGACGGTGATGCGCGGCGTACCGGTCGAGGAGACGACGTACCGGCCGTCCGGCGACGAGGCGATGTCGTGGGCGACGGATACGTCTGGGAGGAGGCTGGTGAGCCGGGTGCCGTCGCCGCCGAACAGCCACTTCTTGTCGCCAACGTCGAAGTTCCGGGTGGCGAACGCGACCCGCGGCGGGCCGCCGGGGTTCGGGATCAGCGTCCGCCCGTAGTTCAGGTTCGCCCCCGGCATCTTCACCGGGTCGCCCTTCCCGGGCGGGGTGAGCGTCATGTACGGCATCCCGTCGCCGCGGGGCGTGTCGAGCGCCCAGCCGTCGAGCTTCCGCCGGGCCGGGACGTAGTTGGCGGGGCCGACGCCGCCGACCGGCTCGACCTTTACCAGGTCGAACCCGGTGGTGAGGCCGGCGGTGGGCACGTCGCCCTTCTTGATCTTCTGCCGGTCCGCGCCCCAGGCGAACCCCGGGGCGGCCGGGTCGGCCGCCCAGCCGACGTGGTGCGGGGCCGGGACCCGCGCCCCGCACCGGACCGCCGCCGCCCCCGGCTCGGGCCGGGTGATGACGATGTCGGTGCTCCCGTCGGTGGTGGCGGCGACCAGCTTCCCGCCGGGGGCGACGGCCCCGGTCGTGTGGGGCACGTCCGTCGGGTGGCCGGCGAGGAGCGTGGCCTTGCCGGTCGTCAGGTCGAACCGCGAGGTGCGGGTGCCGGTGAACACCGAGTAGGCGGTGCCGTCGTCGTACCCGTTGGCGACGAGGTATGCGGTGTCGGGCGTCAGGAAGTGGATCGAGCGGATGCGGCCGCCCTTCGTCAGCGCCGGGGCGAGCTCGTCGAGTGCCCACTTGGCGATCAGGTCGCCGCCGGCGTCGCGGTACTCCAGCTGGCGGGCGCGTGTCCCCTCGCCGCCGTCGTACGAGAAGCGGAGGTAGCGCTTGCCGTCCGGCGCCCACGCCGCCGCCACCGTCAGCCCGTCGGCCGGGATCTCCTTTGCCAGCACCGGCCGGGGCGCCGCCACGCCCGCCGGCACGTCCCAGACGCTCACCACCCGGTCCCGGCCGCCGGCGAGCAGTTTCCGCCCGTCGGGTGAAAAGGCGAGTACCTCCATCCCCTTCGCGTGCGGCGTCTCGACCTTCGGGCAGTCTTTCGGGGCGATGCTGCCGGCCGCGGCGAGCCGCGCGGTCAGCCCGCCGATCACCACGAGGTCGGTCTGCTTCGCTTTGCCGCGATCGATGGCGACGGCGAGGGTGTTGCCGTCGGGGGCGAACGCGGCCGCCTCGACGACGTACCCGTTCCCGGGAATCTGAATCCGCCGCAGGGTGCGGGTGGGGATGTCGAGCAGGACGAGGCGCGTGTCGGCGGCGGGGCCGTCCTCAACAGCCAGCGCCTTGGCCTCACCGCCGAGGACGACCCGGGTGCCGTCGGCGGACACGGCTGCGACGCTCCAGTGGCCGGGGTTGAAGCCCTTCTCGTGGCCGTACCCGGGGAGGCGGAACACGTCGAGCCGCTCGCCGGTAGTCGCGCCCCACACCTGCACGGTGTAGTCGCGGCCGACGCTCACGAGCTTGGCGCCGTCCGTGGTGAAGCCCATGGCCAGGATGGTGCGGGTGTGGGTGCCGGGGTCGAACACCGGCAGCACCTTCGCCAGGTCGTCGGCCGCCTCGCCGGCGGGCGTGGGGGCCTTGTCCTTCTTCTTGTCCTTCTTCTTGTCCTGCGCGACGACGTGCCCGCGGTCGAGTTGCGACACGCCGGCTGCGGCGACCAGCGCGAGGAGGACGGCCAGCGTGCGGGACATGGGGCACTCCGGGTCAGGGGGCGGGGCGGCG
>JBGAQM010000383.1:0-5767 GCA_044220735.1 Urbifossiella sp.
CTCACGTCCCCCGGCTCGCCGGGCCGTCCGTTCGCCCGAACCTCCGCTCCGGCCGGCTCGTAGAATGGGTGCTTCCCCCCTCGCCCGTCCGGGACCGTCGGCCATGAAGTCCGCGCTCAAGGTGCTCCTGCCGCTCGGGCTGCTGCTGGGCGTCGTCTTCGCGGTCACCGTGTTCTCGCGCCACGTCCCGATCGAGGACGTCAAGAGCGACAAGCAGACCGACCCCACCACGTCCGGCCTGGGGCTCGAGTTCTTCAACGCGACGCGGAAGTACGACGCCGCGCCGTTCCCGAAGCTGTTCGAGCCCGAGAGCAGCGTCAGCCTCCAGGACGTGGCGTTCACCGGGTTCTTCGAGCCGGGGGAGACGGCCCACGCCACGCACTTCTGGTTCCGCTCGCGCAACCCCGGCAGGCTCACGCTGCGGCTGCGGGGCGTCAGCTGCGCGGCGTGCAGCGGCGGCCGCGTCGCCGCCATCCCGGCCGACGCCGCCCGCGCCCTGCTCCAGATGACGGCGGTGTCGATGCTGCCCGTCGGGCCGGTCGCCGCGTGCCCCCCCGGGATGGCCGGGGCCGGCGCGTACTTCAACAGCCAGCTGACGTGGCAGGCGCACCGGTTCGAGAACCCGGCCGACGTCGTGTACGAGATCCCGCCGGCGCCGGCGGACGACAAGTGGAACCCCGGGTGGGGGATTCTCGAACTCAACTTCAAGGTCCGCCCCAACCGCCGCGACCCGCTCCACGCCCAGTTCCTGACCTTCGACGGCGACAACACGGCCGTCGGGAAGGACACGTTTACCATCGACTTCGTGTCGGCGTCCGCGGCGGAGGTGGATAAATCCGCGATCGAGGCGGGGGAGTTGGCCGATAACAGCACCGCCCAGGCGCACGACGTCATCGTGTTTTCGTCCACCCGCGCGCCGGGCGACCTGCCGGGGCTGACCGCCCGGGTCGTGAACCCGTCCGGCGGCGAGGTCGGGCCGTTCGTGACGGCCGGCGCCCCGCAGCCGGTGCCGGCCGCCGACCTGCCGGCGCTGGCCGCCGACTACACCGCGAAGGCCAAGATGCCGGTGCGGGTGCGGTCGGCGTACCGCATCCCGGTCACGATCGTCGCCAAGGTCGGCGACCGCCGCCCGGACATCGGCCGGCTCGAGCGCGAGTTGTGGGTCGACCCCGGCGTGCCCGGCGCCGAGCCCCGCAGGGTGATGATTCGGGCCGCGGTGACCGGGCCGGTCACCCTCGGCGGCGGGGCGACCGAGTTGAACATCGGCTCGTTCCGGCACCAGAGCGGGGCGTCCGAGTCGGTGGTGCTGACGACCGACCGGCCGGACCTGCCGCTGGAAGTGGTGCCCGGGGCGGCCCGGCCCGACTTCCTGGACGTGTCGCTGAAGAAGCTGCCCGACGCGGGGCCGCGCGGGCAGTGGCAGTTGACCGTGCGGGTGCCGCCGAACCGGGTGCAGGGCGAGCTGACCGACGGGCTGGTGGTGCTGGAACTGAAGGGGCCGAACCCGCAGCGCGTCCGCATCCCGGTCCGCGGCCGCGGGGTGTTGTAGGCGGGCGAGCCCCGCGGGCAGGACGCAAGGGGGGACGGCGATGACCGACGGCACCGACACGCGGCACGGCACACGGCTCGCCGGCCTGCTGGCACTGGCCGCGCTCGCCGCCGTGCTGGTGTACGACGGGTTCGCCCAGCCGCCGGCGATCCCGCTGCCCCCGCCCCCGGAGGCGGGGACGTGGCCGAGCGTCGGCGGCGCGAAGGTCTTCTCGACGTGGCCGGCGGCTCAGAAGCCCGAGGCCGTGCTCATCCTGTCGGGTCAGACGTTCGGCTTCCTGAGCCCGTGCGGGTGCAGCCGGCCGCAGACCGGCGGCCTCGAACGCCGGGCCAACCTCGTCGCGCGGCTCAAGACGAAGGGCTGGCCGGTGGCCGGCGTGGACCTCGGCGACTTCTACCCGGCCCGGTCCGCCGTCAAGGAGCAGGGGCTGCTGAAGTACGTCACCGGGATGAACGCCCTCCGCGAGATGGGCTACGTCGCCGTCGGCGTCGGCAAGTCCGAGTTCGACGCCGACCTGCTCCAGGTTCTCGCCGGGTTCGCGCTCCAGAAGGAGCAGGCGCCGTTCACCCTGGCCGGGAACGTGGCCGGGAAGGCCGGCGACGCGGTGATCCCGCGGGAGCAGTTCTTCCCGGCGGGGGCCGGCAAGCGCCCGCTGGTGGGCCTGACCGAGGTCGCGGACGTCGGCGGCGTCCCCGTCGGGGTGGTCGGGGTGGTCGGCCCGAGCGTCGCCAAGGCGGCCGCGGCGTCGGCCGACGGCTTCGGGTTCCTCGGCAACAAGGAAGTGCTCGAAGCCGCGGTGAAGGACCTGGGCGCGCACCCGAAGCGGCCGAAGCTGAACGTCCTCCTCTACCAGGGGACGGCCGACGAGGCCCGCAAGGTGGTCGCCGAGTGGCCGCAATTCCAGGTCGTGCTCTGCCAGGCCGACGACCCCGAGCCGCCGCAGTACCCCGAAGCGATCGACCACAAGGGCGGCGGCAAGACGCTCCTCGTACAGGTCGGGCACAAGGGCCGCTACGTCGGCGTGCTCGGCGCCTTCCGCAAGCCCGACGGCGCGTACGACCTGCAATACCAGCTCGTGCCGCTGGGCGAGGAGTTCCTGACGCCCGAGGGCGACGACGCGGCGAAGGCCAACGGCGTGCTGCCCCTGCTGGAGGAGTACACCCGGCAGGTGAAGGACCGGAACTTCCTGGCGAAGGTCGCCCGCACGCCGCACTCGGCCCAGCTCCAGAAGCCGGAGCTGAACCTGAGCTTCGTCGGCTCCGACCGGTGCCTCGGTTGCCACGCCGGCGAGTTCGCCAAGTGGAAGGAGAGCAAGCACGGCCACGCCTACGAGGGGCTGGAGGTGTACGCCAAGCGGCCGGGCAACCGGCAGTTCGACCCCGAGTGCATCGTCTGCCACACCGTCGGCTACGGGATCAAGACCGGGTTCGAGAGTACGGAGAAGACGCCGGGCCTGAAGGACGTGGGCTGCGAGAGCTGCCACGGCCCCGGCAGCGGCCACATGAGCGCCCCGCGCGACGCCGAGTTGCTGAAGCTGATGTCGCCGTGGAAGCTGACGCCGACCGACCGGCTGCCGGACGTGGCGACGTTCGAGCGGATCGCCAAGGCGCCGGTCGGCGGGCCGGGCGGGATCACCGACCTGCCGGCGCCACAGCAGCGGATCGTGAACGCCGTGTCGCAGGCGTGTACGAAGTGCCACGACCACGAGAACGACCCGCACTTCGACCTGGCGAAGTACTGGCCGAAGGTGGTTCACGGCTCGGCGGCCGCGGCGGCGAAGAAGTAATCACGGAGGGTCGTCTCGGGGCTCCGCCGCTTGCGGCGTAGCAGCGCTGCTACGCCGCAAGCGGCGGAGCCCCGAGCTGCTAATCTTCCAGCACCGCCGGGTCGCACTTTGCCGCCGCCTCGTCGGCCAGCTGGTCGAGCACCCCCTGCACCTGGCTCATCCGCTCCGGCCGCTTGGTCGCGTTGAACTTGAGGCACGAGTCGATCAGCTCGGCGAGCGCCGGCGGCAGCCCGGCGTTGAGTTCCTTCGCCGGCCGGTACTGCTCCCGGTACCACTTCTCCGTCACCTTCAGGCCCTCGCCCATCGGCGCGCACGACGGCGGCAGTTGCAGCGTCGCCAACCGGTACATCGTGGCCCCGAAGTTGAAGACGTCGGTGCGCTCGTTGACGAGCTTGTGGGCGACCGTCTCCGGGGCGATGTACTCGGGCGTCCCCTGCACCCGGTCCTTCGGCTCGCCCTTGATCCACGCCAGCCCGTAGTCGAGCACCTTCACGGCGGTGCCGCGGCCGAGGATGAGGTTGTTCGGCTTGATGTCGGCGTGGACGACGCCCTGCTTGTGCATGTGCGTGAGGCCGTCGGCGATCCGCTCGAACACCCGCAGCAGCTTCGGCATCCGCAGCAGCGGCAGCTTGTCCATCGTCGTGCCGGGGACGTACTCGATCAGGAGCTTCGCCTTCTTCGGCCCGCTGAACCAGCCCTGCTCCAACTCCAGGCAGTACACCTTCACCAGGTTCGGGTGGTTGAGCATCTGGCCGACGCGGAACTCGTGCTTCGCCTGCTCCAGGTACTTCAGGTCTTCCTTCCCGTCGATCGGGACCATCTTCAGGGCGTAGTCCTTGCCGTCCTCCTCGCGGCGGACGTGTAGAATGCTGCTGTGTGCCCCGCTGCCGAGGGTCTGGACGACGCTAAACTTGCCGATCTTGTCCACGGCCTCTCCCCTCGGTGGCGCACCCGCAAGTCGGACGTTCGACCCGCAATGATAACGGAACCCCGGCCCGGCGGCAAATCCACCGCCGCGGGGTGAACCCATGACCGCCGCCGACACCGAATCCCGCACCCGCCACATCGGCCGCGAAGTCTTCGCGCGGATCGACCGGAGCGGCCCCGTGCCGCTCACGAAGGCGTGGCTCGACGACCGCCTCATGGGCGTCGGCACGTCCGACCCGGCGCTGAAGGTTCAGCTGTTCCGCTTCGTGGACACGCTGCCGTACCTGAAGACGACCGACGAGATCACCCGCCACCTGGCCGAGTACCTGCACGAGGCCGAGGGTGAACTGCCCCGCTGGGTGCGGGCCGGGCTGAAGGTGATGCCGCGGGGCGGCCCCCTCGGCGCGCTGCTGGCGTGGGCGGCCCGGACCGGCGCCCGCCAGATGGCCCGCCGGTTCATCGCCGGGTCGAACGTGCCCGAGGTCACCGCCGCCGTCCGCGCCCTGCGGGCGCGCCGCCTCGCCTTCACCATCGACCTGCTCGGCGAGGCGACGATCACCGAGGTCGAGGCGGACCACGTCCAGAAGCAGTACTTCGACCTGCTCGCCGGCCTGTGCCGCGAGGCGGCGAACTGGCCCGACGACCCGCTGACCGACCGCGACGACCGCGGCCCGGTCCCGCGGGTGAACGTGTCGGTGAAGCTGTCGGCGCTGTTCTCGCAGTTCGACCCGATCGACCCCGAAGGGACCACCCGGGCGGTGCTGCGGCGGCTGCGGCCGATCCTCCAGGCGGCCCGCGCCGGCGGCGCGTTCGTGAACTTCGACATGGAGCAACACGCCTTCAAGGACGTGACGCTCCACGTCTTCAAGAGCGTGCTGACGGAGCCCGAGTTCCGCGACTGGCCGCACGTCGGCATCGCCATGCAGGCCTACCTCCGCGACACGGAAGGAGACCTCGATGGGCTGATGAAGTGGGCGCGCGACCAGCGCCGCTGCCGCGTCACGGTGCGGCTCGTGAAGGGCGCCTACTGGGACTACGAGACGGTGATCGCGGCGCAGAACGACTGGCCGGTGCCGGTGTTCACGCGCAAGCCCGAGTCGGACGCGAGCTTCGAGCGCTGCACGAACTTCCTCCTCGACCATTCCGACTGGCTCGTGCCGGCGTTCGGGTCGCACAACGTCCGCAGCATGGCGCACGCCGTCGCCGCCGCCGAGGCCCGCGGCGTGGACCCGCGGCGGTACGAGTTCCAGATGCTGTACGGCATGGCCGACCCGCTCCGCGACGCGGTGAAGTCACTCGGCCACCGGGTGCGGGTCTACACGCCCTACGGGCAGTTGCTGCCCGGGATGGCGTACCTCGTCCGCCGGCTGCTGGAGAACTCGTCGAACGACTCCTTCCTGAAGGCGAGCTTCGCCGACGGGGCCGCCGAGGAGGTGCTGCTGGAGAACCCGGCGACACTGGTCGATCGTCCTTCGTCATTCGTCCTTCGTCATTCGTCCACCGAG
>JBGAQM010000384.1:0-6208 GCA_044220735.1 Urbifossiella sp.
AACTCGCGCACCGTCACCGCCCGCCGCGCCGGCTTCACCTTCGCCCCGCCGCGCAGCTTGGCCGCCGCCGACTTCCCGGCCGGCGTCAGCTTGTACACGTTCGGCCGCACCTTCTCCAGGTACTTGTTCACGACGGGGCTCGACGGCTTCTGCCCCATGATCTCCATCATCACGCGCTTGTGGTCGGGGTAGCTCTGGGCGTAGCCGCGGAGGCCGAACCGGAAGCGGTCGATCGACCACGCGGCGACCGTCAGGTCGAACTCGGTGAACTCGTCCTTGCCGGCCGCGGCCAGGTCGTCGGCGGCGAGGAGCACGGTTTCGGAGGCGGTTTGCTTCGGCTGGGTGGTGACCACGGGGGGTGCCCTCGGGGGGCTCCGGTGCGGGGAGCGGGACGCCTGAATGGTTCAGGTTAATGGTCCCTACCGCGCCTGCTGCGCGAACGTGAGTCAAAGTGAACGACCTCGCCCGGAAGGGGTCGGGCGCGGCCGGCAGAGGTGGCAGAATCGGTACAGTCGCGGGAACCGGAAAAGTGACACTGCCGCTTGCGGCTTCGCGTCGCCCAACGCGAAGCCGCAAGCGGCAACTCAACTACGGCGTGACGATGCTCTTCCGCACCGCGGCGCGGTTGCGCATCTCCTGCTTGTCGATCCCCAGCGCGGTGAGGATCGGCAGGTACACCTCGGCGTAGAAGTTGTCCTCGTTGAAGATGTTCAGCGACTTCACCGCCGCGACGCGGCGGCGGCTGTCGGCCAGCAGGTGCGTCGCCGGCATGGCGAAGCCGTTCAGCACCCGCTTGAGCTGCTCGATCGTCCCGGTCCGGTCGTCGGCCAGGTGGAGCTTCAGAATCTTGACGTAGAAGTCGTAATGCGCCCGCTCGTCGGTCGCCACAAGCATCAACAGCTTCGACAGCGCCGGGTCGGTCTCGCCGACCAGCAGCCGCAGGTTGCGGTAGTGGAGCCACGTCGCCAACTCCTGCGACATGGTGTAGCACGCCAGCCCGCGCACGTCGTCGGTCGGCAGCTCCCACTCGCCGATCACCGCCCAACTCTGCACCTCCTCGAGCTGCTCCTCGGTGCGGTGGCCGCTCTTGACCAGCCACTCCTGCATCACCATCGAGTGCTTCGACTCCTCGTACCCCCAGTTCGCCGCGAACCACGCCCGGCCGCGGGTGCCGCGGACCAGCGGCAGGAACTTCCCCACGTAGTCCGGCAGGAACAGCTCGACGGCGCAGAACGACTCGACGACGTCGGCGACGGCCTTGCTGGTGTTCGGGTTGCACTGGTCCCACGGGATGTCGAGGCGCATGTTCCAGCGCCGCCGCCGTTCGGCCAGGTCGAAGAACTCCTGGTAAATCTTCCAGATTTCCCGCTCCATCGCGGGGCCGTACGGGGACGGTGCGGACATGGCGACTCGTGGCTCGCGGCAGGGCAGTGCCGCTCATTATACGACGGCACGCGGCACGAGCCGGTGGGCAATCAAAGCTCAGCCGGAGTCCATTGTGTGCACGACTCCCCCCCGGGGGGTCGAGGCACGAATTGAGTCGATGCCACAAAAGATCGTTGGACCGAAACCCGGACCAGGCCGGCGGGAACCGTCGGCACGTTCGGCCGAAAGTCGGGGTTGATGCGTGGGATGCGGCCGGCTATCCCGCGGCGAGAACCGCCCGGGGAATGGTCATGCGCCTGCCGCTCGTGTTGCTGACGCTCGTCGCACTCCCGGCGGCCGCGGCGGCGCAGCCCGCCCTGCCGCCGGCCGCCTTACCGCCGGCCGCCCCACCGCCGGCGGTCGCCCTGCCGCCGGCCGCTCCGGTCAACGTAAATCAGACGATCGTCATCGAGCCCCCGCCGGCTGACCCCGGCCGGTCCTCGGGCTCATTCCGCTGATCGGGCAACTGTCCGGCATCCGGCCGAGCATCGCCGTCAGCCGCGGCGAGCGGACGGCGCTGGTGGTCGAGGCGTTCTACGGCGGCATCCTCACGAAGCTGGGCACGTCCGAGGGGGCGGGGGCGGGGGTGCGGTACAACGTCCGCCGCGGCGGCCACGACTCGGTGACCGTCGGCCCGGGCGTGGACGTGCTGTTCAACTTCCGCGACGGCCAGGCGGTGATCCTCGCCCCGACCGTGGACGTGGCGTGGCGGCGCGACCCCGGCGACCGGGTGGGGTGCGCTGCTCATCCAGGCTGGCGTCGGCGTCGGCCTGAGCGGCCGGTACGCCGCGACGCCGCGCGGCCGGGCAGACTCAGCTCATCAGCCTGTTCGGCGGGTTGCGGTTCTGACGGCTCGTCTGTGGGTTTTCCGCTTGCGGCAAGCGCTGAAGGCCGCCCGTTGCCGCAAGCGGAAACCCACGATGGATCGGGTTCTCCAGCCGCGTCAGGTACAGCATCCGCCGGTCGCCGCGCTGGTAGTAGTCCTCCAGCATCACCGCCACGTCCGGCTCGAGCACCCGCGGCCGCCAGCCCGCCGCCTGGCTGCCGTTCAGGTTCACCTGCACCGGCTTCGTCCAGTCGATCATGTCGCGGCCGACCCACACCGAGATCGTCCGCACCCCGCGGCCGCGCAGGTTCAGCGTGTTCCCCTTGATGTCGCCCTGCAACTCGGCCGGGACGACGTTGCGGTTCGGCGCCGCCGGGTTCACCAGGTTCGCCGCCGCGATCCGGTCGGCGCCCAGCCAGTAGAAGCGGTTGTCCGTCTCGCGGCACGTCTGCCAGCCGTAGCGGGCGCCGCCGCCGAACTGGAGCGTCGCCGTGCCGTTGGCCCGCCGCTTACGGCCCATCCAGTCGAACATGATCGGCACCTCGGCCGGGTACCAGTCGATGCCGCGGCCCTTGTACACCACCTGGATTGCCGGAAACCCGTTCGCCGTCCACCGCTCGAAGATGAACCGCAGGTTGGCGTTGGCGTCGCCGGCGTACTGGCCGGTCACGCAGTAGAACGGGATCTTCTGCGCATTCTTCCAGTAGTTGCTGAACAGCCCCTGCCACTTCGGGTTCGGGCCGACCGCCAGCACGCCCGCGAACAGGTCCGGGTGCGACGCCCCCACGTCCATCGCCATGTCGGCGCCCTCGCCGGCGCCGAGGAGGAACACCCGGTCGGTGTCCACGGTGAAGTGGCGGATCGTGTCGCGCAGCACCTCCGTCACGAGGTCGTGGTCCTCGCCCTTCCACTCCCACTGCACGCGGTTGCCGAACGCGGCCGCCCAGTCGGGGGCGACCAGGATGTAGCCGTGGCGGTCGGCGTCGGCCGACACCGCGCCGAGGAACTCCTCCGGCTTCACCCCCGGGTAGGTGCACATCACGATCACCGGGTACGCCCGGCCGTGGTGGTACTCGGCCGGCAGGCGGACGCAGTAGTTCACCCCGAGCGGCCGCTGGCCGTGCCCCGCGCTGGTGCGGCGGTACACGCCGTCCGGAATGTTCCCGCCGGCCTTCACGAGCTCGCCGGTGCGGGCGCCCAGGTTCTCCGGCTCGGCCGGCGGCAGCAGCGCGATCACCTGCGCCAGCTCGTCGAACCCGACGGTGCTGGCCTGCTGGTACTTCGCCAGCGCGGCGTTGCGGACCGCCACGTTGCCGCCGCGCTGGTACGCCAGCGCCGCCTCGCGGGCGTTCCACACCTTCATCGCCCGGTCGGGGTCCGGCGTCGCGCCCGTCTTCCCCTTCGCCCACCCGCTGACCGCCGTCGCCAACAGTTCGTGCTGGTTGCGCGTCGGCGGCTTGCCGGCGGCGCGCTCCTTCTCGGCCTGCGCGGCGAGGTTCACGAAGAACTCGATCCGCCCGACCGAATCGGGGTGCAGCTCCCCCGCGACGGTCTCGGCCGCGGCCGCGAGGGCCGCCGTCTTGGGGTCGGCCTTCCACGGCAGGGCGAGCCGCACCGGCCCGCCGGCGGCGGCGACGAACGGCGCCGCCCTGCCGGCGCCCGTCAGGTCGTCGGTGATGGCGGTCAGGAGCCGCTTGCCGAGGGCGTACTGGTCGCGGGCCGTCTCCCACTTCGCCTTCGCCTTGGTGAGGCGGTCGAGGTCCTTGGGGTCGGCGGTCTTCTCGGGGAAGGCGCGGAACAGCAGGTCGGCGCGCTCGTACCGCCCGGCGGCGACGGCGAACTCGGCCTCGGACGCGACGAACTCGGCCTCCGCGTGGTCGAGCTCGCGGGTGACGCGGTCCACCTCGTCCTGGGCGTCCTTCGCGTAGGGGCCGGGGGTGGCCTTCGCCAGCGCCGCCAGCTCGTCGCGGGCGCCCTTCAGCCAGCCGACGTCCTTCAGGAAGCGGGCGACGGCGGCGCGCTTGACCGGGTCGGCCTTGCCGTCGGGCTCGACGAGGTCGGGGTGGGTGCTGAGGAGCCGGCGGACGAGCACCGGGTCCATCTCGGACGTGCGGTACGTGAGCGTCCACAGGTGCGTCGGCGACGCCACGTAGCAGCAGTACGGGTCGAGGAACGTGACCTGCTGCTCGACGCGCTCGAACGTGCCCCCCGGCATGTTCAGCTCGATGACCCGCCGCCACTTGGCGTCGAAGTCGGGCATCTTGCGGGCGGTCCACGCGGCCGGCGCGGGGTAGTTCTTCTTGCGGTCCTTGAACAGGTTCTGGTACGCCTTGTACTGCGGCCGCACCTGCACGTCCTTGCCGACCTCGCCGAGCTGCTTGTGGTGCGACGAGAAGATGACGACGCGGGCGCCGTCGTCGAGGTAGTCGAACCCGTTCCCCTTGGGGACGACGAACGCCTGCCCGGTGGCCGGGTCCACGATGCGCTCCATCTCCTTGCCGACCTTCCCCTGGACGACGAACCCGTCCTTGAGGATGACGACGTCCGCCGGGGCGAAGCCGGCGAGCGCCGCGAGGGCGAGGCCGGCGGCGAGGAGGGTGCGGCGGGGCATCGGCGGACCTCGGCGGGGCGACGGGGTTCATTGTCCCGCGGCGGCGGTCGGGGATCAAGGTTCAGACGCGCGGGGGGCCGGCGGCGTTGGCGACGAAGTGCCGGCGAGCGGCCCGCGTGAGCGGGCGGTTGGCTCGGGGCCGCGGCTCGTGTCAGAACCCCGGAGGGGTGTCGGCGTGTAGCCCCGGGTGGAACCCGGGGCGGCGTACCCGTGGAACCGGGGGCATGACCCCCCCTCGAACGCCGCCCATCGCCCGCCCCGGGTTCCACCCGGGGCTACACGCCGGCACCCCTCCGGGGTTCTGACACGAGACAACCGCCCGCTCACGCGGGCCGCTCGCTGCCCCCTTCTCGCGCGGCCGTTCGGCGGGCTACAATGCGCGCACGCACAACATCGCGGGGGTTCTCCCATGCCCAGTCCGTTGCCCGGAATGGACCCGTACCTCGAACACCCGAAGCTGTGGCCGGCGTTCCAGCACCAGCTCCTGGCCTGCCTGTACCAGGTGCTGCTGCCCGGCCTCGTGGACCGCTACCGCGCCCGCGTCGGCACCCGCACGTACACGTCCGAGATGGCGCTGTTCACGTCGGTGGTGAAGGAGGACCACAGCGAGGAGTACATCGAGGTCCGCAACCGCACCGACGGGCGGCTCGTCACGCTCGTGGAGGTGGTGAGCCCGGCGAACAAGGGCACGGCCGCCGGCCGGGCCGCGTACCTGGAGCGCCGCCGCGACGCGCTCGCCCAGCGGGCCGGCGTGGTCGAGATCGACCTGGTGTTGCAGGGGAAGCCGACGCTGACGTTCAACCGCGACGGGCTGCCGGAGTACGACTACGCGGTGACGGTGACCCGCGGCCCCGCCCCGGAGCGGTACGAGATCTACACGACGACGCTGGCGAAGCGGCTGCCGAAGTTCAAGGTGCCGCTGGCCGCCGACGACCGCGACGCGCTGCTGGACCTGCAGGCGGCGTTCGCCCGCGCCTTCGACCTGGGGAACTTCGGGGCGCAGGTGGACTACACGGCCGCGCCGCCGCCCGACGTGCCGCTGACCGACGCCCACCGGGACTGGCTGGACGACCACCTCAAGGCGCTGAAGCTGCGCTGACCGGTCACCCGAGCAGTTCGGCGGCCGGGACGTCGGCGACGCGGCGGCCGTCGAGCTCGAACGGCACCGCGTCGGCCGGGCCGTACTGGTCGCGGGTCGTGTACCCGCCGGCGGCCGGCTGGCGGTACGCGATCACCAGCCGGTTCGCCACGTCCACCACCCAGTACGCGGGAATACCCGCCGCGGCGTACATCCGCACTTTGTCTTGCGTGTCCCGCACCAGTGACGTGTTCGACACTTCTACCAG
>JBGAQM010000385.1:0-5777 GCA_044220735.1 Urbifossiella sp.
TCCTTCGCCTCTGCACCGGCCTTGGTCTTGCCGTACTTCCCGACGACGACGCCCAAAATGAGTTTGGCATCGGACGCCTTCCCCTGGTCGAGGAGCGATTTCGCCGCGTTCAGCCGCGTCAGCGCGGCCGCCTCAGAAGGATCTTCAGATTCCGGAGGTAGGACCGCGCCGAGTCGCTTGACCTCGCCGCGTTCCTTCCCGGGGCCGACACGCACCCAGCCGTTACGCGGGTGGTCTTCCCCCGAGAGAACGGTGAAGCCGAGGCCGTGCTGCTTGAAGAGGTCGTCGAGAATGACCTCGACCGCCTTATCCTTGCAGTTGTACGTGACCGGGACGTTCGGCAGGCCGCCGTCGGCCGCGTACGTCCACATGATCGGCTTCTCTGTGTTCTCGTTCACGAGGTGGGCAATCTCTTTGAGCGCCTCACGGATCGGGAACTTGGTGAAGTTCAGCGACAACTTAACCTTCAACAACTTCGAGCGCGTTTCTTCGGCCGCTGGCGTGACCCCGCCGGGCTGGCCAGACGCGGCGGCGGCCAGAGACAGACCAACGAGCACCCCCAGCACCCGACGCATCGCTCGCCCCCCGGAACCCGTTGCGGCGTCGGACGTTCGGGCGGCCAAAAAGGTGCCCCGGAACGCCCCTACCCGGGTGGTTCACACACCCGTCATCCACTAAAATAACGCGATCCCGCCCGACGTGCTTTCGCAATCCGGTCCGGGCCGCGCTTTTCACCGGACTCACAGGAGCCGACGTTGGCCGACGACACCCCACCCCCGTCCGAACCCGGCGGCCCGGCCGCCGCGAGCGGGGCGCCGATCCCGCCGCTGGACATCGTCGACGAACTGCGCGACAGCTACCTCACCTACGCCCAGTCGGTCATCGTTTCGCGGGCGCTCCCGGACGTGCGCGACGGCCTCAAGCCGTCGCAGCGGCGCATCCTGGTGGCGATGAACGACCTCGGTCTCACGCCGGGGGCGGCCACGAGCAAGTGCGCCGGCATCATCGGCGAGACGATGAAGCGGTACCACCCGCACGGCGACGCGTCGATCTACGACGCGCTCGTCCGGCTCGCCCAGGACTGGGTGATGCGGTACCGGCTGATCCACGGCCAGGGGAACTTCGGCTCGATCGCCGGTCTCCCGCCCGCCGCACACCGCTACACCGAGGCCAAGCTCTCGCCCGTGGCCGCCGAGTTGCTCGACGACATCGACCACGAAACGGTCGATTTTGTGGACAACTACGACGGCAAGTACCGCGAGCCGCTGGTACTGCCCGCCCGGTTCCCAAACCTGCTGGTGAACGGCGCCGACGGCATCGCCGTCGGCATGGCGACGCACATCCCGCCGCACAACCTCAAGGAGGTGTGTGCCGCCCTGGTCCGTCTCATCGACGACCCCGCCGCCACACTCGGCGACCTGATGGCGAGTCGTGACGGCACCGAGCCCCTGTTCCAGGGGCCGGACTTCCCGACCGGCGGCATCATCATGGGCCGCGCGGGGCTGATCCAGGCCTACAAGACCGGCCGCGGCAAAATCACCCTCCGCGCGCGCGTCGACATCGCCGAGGAGGTGAAGGGGAAGGCGCCGAGCCTCCTCATCAAGGAAGTCCCGTTCCAGGTGACCCGGATCAAGCTGCAGGAGGTGATCGCCGAGTTGGTGAAGGAGGACCGCATCGCCGGCATCAGCGGTGTGCGTGACGAGTCGAGCGCCCGCACCGGCGAACCCGTCCGCATCGTCGTCGAGCTAAAACGCGGCGCCGACCCGCACCTCGTCCTGAACCAGCTCTACCAGTTCAGCCCGCTCCAGGACACCGTCAGCATCATCCTGCTGGCGATCGTCGACGGCCGGCCGCAGCTGCTCCCGCTGCTGGACATCATGCGGCACTTCCTGGCCCACCGGGTGCAGGTGATTCGCCGCCGGACCGAGTACCTGCTGCGCGAGGCGAAGCGGCGCGGCCACGTCCTCGAAGGGCAGCTCATCGCCATCGCCGACATCGACGAGGTGATTCGCATCTGCCGCACGTCGCCGAACCGCGCCGAGACTAAGGTCCGGCTGCAAGGGATGGAAGTGGCCGCGAGCCTGATGGAGCGGGCGATCGGCGCGGAGGCGTTCGCCGGGTTGCAGCGCGAGCTGGGGACGCAGTCGGTCTACCGCATGACGGAGCTCCAAGCCGAGGCCGTGGTACGGCTCCAGCTCGGGCAGCTGGCGGCACTGGAGAGCGACGAGATCCTCAAGGAGTACACCCAGCTCCGCGACCAAATCCGCGGCTACGAGACGCTCCTCAGCGACGACGCCAACGTCCGGGCCGTCATCCGCGCCGACCTGGAGGAGATCGGCACCAAATTCGGGGACCGGCGGAAGACCGAGTTCAGCGACGCCGACGCCGACCTGGACACGGAAGACCTGATCGAGGACGAGCAGGTGGTGGTGAGCGTGTCGCACGAGGGGTTCGTGAAGCGGCTGCCGGTGGGCGAGTACCGGGTGCAGAACCGCGGCGGCAAGGGCGTGCAGGGCGGCCTGCGCGAGAACGACTTCATCGAGCACTTCTTCGTCGCCAGCACGAAGGCGTACCTGCTCTGCTTCACCGACCAGGGGCAGGTGTACTGGCTGAAGGTGTACCGTATCCCGCAGGCCGGTCGCACCTCGCCGGGGCGGGCTATCGCCAACGTGCTGTCGCTGAAGCCGGACGAGAAAATCGCAAGCATCGTTCCCGTCCGCGAGTTCGTCGATGGCCGGTTCCTGACCGCCGCGACCCGGCTCGGGCTGGTGAAGAAGACCCCGCTGATGGACTACAGCAGGCCGAAACAGGGCGGTATCCGCGGCATCAACCTCGAGGACGGCGACGCCCTCGTCACCGTCCGCCGGACCGGCCCCGGCGACGAGTTGGTGCTCAACACGCGCAACGGGATGGCGATCCGCTTCGCCGAGAACGAGGTCCGGTCCGTGAGCCGCGACTCGAAGGGGGTGAAGGGCGTCAACCTCGGCGACGGCGACGTGGTCGTCGGGATGGTTGTTGCCGACCCGGACGGCATGGTGCTGACGGTCTGCGAGAACGGGTACGGAAAGCGGATCCCGTTCGGGGCGAACCTGGCGGCCGGAGCCGAGGAGGCGGAGGCGGAGGAGCCGACCGAGACGGAGCCCGAAGGCGAGGAGGCGGGGGACGCGGACGCCGCGGGCGGCCTTCGCTACCGGAAGCAGAAACGCGGCGGGAAGGGCCTCCGGTACATGCGGACGGCCGGGCGGAACGGCCCCGTGGTCGCGGTCGAGGCGGTGCGCGACGGGGACGAGGTGATCCTCATCTCGCAGCAGGGCATGGTGACCCGGTCGAAGGTGGCCGACATCCGGGTTTGCGGGCGGAATGCCCTCGGTGTGCGTGTGATGAACCTGAACGAAGGGGATAAGCTGGCGACGCTGGCGAAGGTTGCGCCGGAGACGGTCGAACCGGAGTGACGGGGGAACTCCCATCCCGAAGCCCGCCCGTTGCAACGGGTGGGCGTTTTCGTTTGATACACCTTCACGACACAACGCTGACAGACCGAGGGGACGGACATGCGCGTGCTCATCACCGGCGGGTACGGGTTCATCGGGGCGTGGATCGCCCGCACCCTCCTCGCCCGCGGCGACGACGTCTTCGTGTACGACTTGAAGGAAGACCCGCGCCGCTTCCGACTGATCCTGACCGAGGCGGAGGTGGCGAAGTGCACGTTCGTCCCCGGCGACGTGACCGACCTGGCCGCGCTCACGGCCGCGATTCGTACGCACGGGGTCACGCACGTCATTCACCTGGCCGGCCTCCAGGTGCCGACCTGCCGGGTTGACCCCATGCTCGGCGCGAAAGTCAACGTCCTCGGCACGCTCGCCGTGTTCGAGGCCATCAAGGCGACCGGGTCGCAGGTGCAGCGGCTCGTCTACGCCAGCTCCGCGGCCGTGTTCGGCGGGCCGGACAAGTACCCGGCCGGGTCGCAGCCCGACGACGCGCCGCTGATCCCGAGCACGCACTACGGCGTGTTCAAGTGCTGCAACGAGGGGAACGCCCGCATCTACTTCCAGGACCACGGCATCAGCAGCGTGGGCTTGCGCCCGTGGACGGTGTACGGCCCCGGCCGCGACCTCGGCATGACGAGCGAGCCGACGAAGGCGATCAAGGCCGTGCTGCTGGGCCGCCCGTACCACATCAGCTTCGGCGGGTGGAGCGACTTCCAGTACGTCGACGACGTGGCGCAGGCGTTCATCCTCGGTTCGGAGCGGCCGTACCAGGGGGCGAAGAGCTACAACCTCCGCGGCGCCGTGGTCACGCTCGCCGACTACCACGCGGCGCTGTCGCGGGTGCTGCCGGACGCGGCGAAACTGGTGACGGTCGGCACCTCGCAGATCGCCATCGCGTACGACCTGTCGGACGCCGGGATCGAGCGCGACCTCGGGCCGATGCCGAAGACGCCGCTCGAAGACGGCATCCGGCAGACGGTGGACGTGTTCCGCCGGTTGCAGGCCGAGGGGCGGCTCGACACCAGCGACCTCGACGCCCCGAAGTACGCCGCCGGTGACGACGGCGGACGAAGCAGGAGTTGCCGCTTGCGGCGCCTACAACGCGAAGCCGCAAGCGGCGGACTCAAGCAATCACCACGTTGTCGATCAACCGCGTCGTGCCGATGAAAACGGCAACCGCGGCCACCGCGGGGCGCTCGACGAGTGCGATCGGTTGCAGCGTCTCCGCGTCCACGACCATCGCGTAGTCCAACTGCGCTCCGGGGATCGCCCCCAACTCGGCCCGTAGCCGTGATTCCATCGCCGCCACGTCGCGTTCCGCGTCGTCGCGTACGCCTACGAGCGCCCGATAGATCGCCGGCGCCGCGGCGCGCTCGGCCGTGCTCAGGTAGCGGTTCCGGCTGCTGAGTGCCAACCCGTCCGCCTCCCGCACCGTGGGTTCGATCCGCACGACGACCGGGACGTTCAGGTCGCGCACCATCTGCGTCACGACGCGGGCCTGTTGATAGTCCTTCGCCCCGAAGTAAGCCCGGTCGGGCAGCACGACGTTGAACAACTTCAGCACCACGGTGGCGACCCCGCGGAAGTGCCCCGGCCGGCTCGCGCCGCACAACCCGCGGTCGAGTTCGGTGACCTCCACGAACGTGACCGACCGCTCGGGGTACATCTCCGCGGCCGACGGGGCGAAGACCAGATCGGCCCCCGCCTCACGACACAGCTCCCGGTCGGCGGCGAGGGTGCGTGGATACTTGGCGAAATCCTCCGCCGGGCCGAACTGCGTCGGGTTCACGAACACCGACACGACCACGAACCCGTCCGCCGCCCGCGCCGCACGAACCAGCGCGGCGTGACCCGCGTGCAGCGCCCCCATCGTCGGCACGAAGCCGACCGGCAGCCCCCGCCGGCGCGCGTCGGCCACCGCGGCCCGCACCTCGGCAATCGTCGTCACAACCGGCGTCACGCCCCGCCCTCCGCGTCCAACAACATGCCGAGGTACGACCGCGGCTCCGCGTCCATCAGCCCAAGTTCGGCTGCTAGTCCGAGCACCGTCGCTTCCGCACCGGAAGCGTTCGCCTCGTCGCACACGACTTCCACCTCCACGAACGATCCGAGACCGGCGACGGCGTCGAGGCACACGGTCGCGGTGAAGTCACCTCGTGCCACGTCGTAAGCCGTCCGCGTCTTGCGTACGACCGCGACCGGCCGGTAGCCGAGCGCCCGCACCAGCTGCTCGGCAGCGACCGCGCCGGCGTCACCGTCCGCGACGGGCACTTCGATCTCGGTCCGCGT
>JBGAQM010000386.1:0-5721 GCA_044220735.1 Urbifossiella sp.
GCTGGCGTTCCTCAAGCCGCCGGGCCGCCCCGGCTCGCTCGGCCGGCTGGCGCACTACGAGGTGCTCGAGGTCCTCGGCAGCGGCGGGTTCGGCACCGTGCTGAAGGCGTTCGACGACCGCCTCCACCGGGTCGTGGCGGTGAAGGTGCTCGCGCCGCAGCTCGCCGCCAGCGGCGCCGCCCGGGCGCGGTTCGTCCGCGAGGCCCGCACCGCCGCCGCCGTCCGCGACGAGCACGTCGTCAACGTGTTCGCCGTGTCCGACGACGACGCCCCGGTGCCGTTCCTGGTGATGGAGCTCGTCGCCGGCCAGACGCTCCAGGCGAAGCTCGACAAGGCCGGGCCGCTGCCGCCGAAGGAGGTGCTGCGGGTCGGGTCGCAGATCGCCCGCGGGCTGGCCGCGGCCCACAAGCAGGGGCTCGTCCACCGCGACATCAAGCCGGCGAACATCCTGCTGGAGAACGGCGTCGAGCGCGTGAAGGTCACCGACTTCGGCCTCGCCCGCGCCGCCGACGACGCCAGCATCTCGCAGAGCGGGGTGGTGGCCGGCACGCCGATGTACATGAGCCCCGAGCAGGCCCGCGGCGACACCCTCGACACGCGCTCGGACCTGTTCAGCCTCGGCAGCGTGCTGTACGTGCTGTGTACCGGCCGCCCGCCGTTCCGCGCCGAGACGACGCTGGCGGTGCTGAAGCGCGTGGTGGAGGACGACCCGCGGCCGGTGCGCGACGTGAACCCCGAGGTGCCGCGGTGGCTGGCCGACGTGGTGGCGAAGCTGCACACGAAGGCGCCGGCCGACCGCTTCCAGACCGCCGCGGAGGTGGCCGACCTGCTGTCCGGCTACCTGGCGGAACTTCAGCAGCAGGGGACGGTCGTGTCGCGCGTCGCGCCGCCGCCGAAGCCGCCGCGGCGGAAGTTGCCGCGGTGGGCGTGGGCGGCGGTGGGCTGCCTCCTGCTCGTGGGCGTGCCGGCGGGGCTGCTCGGGCTCGCGCTCGGGCTCCCGGCCTGGCAGCGGTCGCAGCCCCGCGTCGACGCGCCGCCGTCGGCGGTCGTGAGCCTCCGGCTGTCCGACACCGCGATCCAGTTCCGGTTCGACGACGTCGGCCCGCCCCAGACCGGGCTGGCGGTGGGGCAGTTCCCGTTCGCGCCCGGCGAGCACTCCGTCTGGTTCAAGCTCGGCGGCCGCGAGTTCCGCACGGCGAATTTCACCCTCACCCCCGGCGAGCGGGCCGACCTCGAACTGGCGGTCACCGCCGCGGGCGGCACGGCGACGCTCAACGGCGTGGGGCTGGTCGTGACGGGCGGGTCGGGGGCGGCGACGCGGGTCGCCTGGGGCGAGGTCGTGGACCCGCTCGGCGACTGCCGGGTGTCCGAGGACGCCCGCGGGCTGACGCTCGCCGTGCCGCCGGGGAACCACGACCTGAGTACCGTGCCGGGCGCCAACATGAACGGCCCCCGGGTGCTGCGCGACACGGCCGGCGACTTCGAGGCGCGGGTCGTGGTGCCGCCGCTGCCGAAGCCCAAGGCGGGGACCAGCGGCCGGGGCGACGGGGTGAGCTACGTCGGCGCGGGGCTGGTGGTGTGGTCGGGCGACCGGCTCGTGCTCCGGCTGTTCCGGGCCGGGCTGGCGACGAACAACGACGGCACCCCGTTCGCCCAGGTCGAGTGGTTCCCGCCCGGGACCACGCGCGGCCACGAGGCGAAGTACGTCCCGGACGGGCCGGTCCACCTCCGCCTCCGCCGCGCCGGCGGCACCCTCCACCCGGCCTTCAGCTCCGACGGGAAGGCGTGGACCGACCTGCCGCCGGTGACCGACGTGCCCCTCGCCGCCGGGCTGCGCGTCGGGGTCGGGGCGGTGAGCACGTACCACCAGGAGGTCGCGTTCCGCCTCGACCGGCCGACGCTGGTGGTGGCCGCGCCGCCGCCGGCCGCGCCGCCGCCGCCGGCGGTGGCGCCGTTCGCAGCCGCGGAGGCGAAGGCGCACCAGGGGGCGTGGGCCGCGCACCTCGGCGTGAAGGTCGAGTTCAAGAACGACAACGGCATGACGATGCGGCTCGTCCCGCCGGGGAAGAACGTCCTGGCGAACGCGAAGCTGCTGCCGGTCCCGGCCGAGGCCGCCCGCCCGCTGTACGCCGGGGCGCACGAGGTGACCGTCGGCCAGTTCAAGCGGTTCGTCGCGGCGACCGGGCACAAGACCGCGCCCGAGGGAGGGACGGGCGGGTTCCTCGTCCGCGACAAGGACGCGGGCGCCCCCGGCGGCCCGCCGCGGCGGCCGGAGCTCGCGTGGAACCACCCCGCGGTCGGGCCGTCCGACGACCACCCCGTCGCGATGGTGAGCTACTTCGACGCGAAGGCGTTCTGCGACTGGCTGACGCGGACCGAGGGGCGGACGTACCGGCTGCCGACGGAGGAGGAGTGGCGGTGGCTGGCGGCCGCGGGGGCGCGGGAGTTCTACTTCGCGGCCGGCGGCGGGACGCTCGGCGACCACGCCTGGGTGAAGGACAACTCGGAGTCCCACACGCACCCGGTCGGGCGGAAGGGCGCCAACCCGTGGGGCCTGTACGACGTGTACGGGAACGTGGTCGAGCTGAGCGCCGGGTGGATCGCCGCCGACCGGCAGTCGCGGGCGCCGGTCCCCGCGGGCCCCGACCAGGTGACGACGCAGGCCCAGATCGTGAACGGCGGCAGCTACCGCGACACGCCGCCGCACGGCCGGTCGTTCGGGTTCCAGGCGCTCGACTCGCCGTGCTCGCACGTCGGCTTCCGGGTCGTCGCGGAGGCGCTCCCCGCCGCCACGCCGCCGGCCGCGACCCACGCCCTCTCGTTCGACGGGGTGGACGACTACGTCGAGGTGCCGACCTTGAAGTACGACGGCACCCACCCGATCACGCTGGAGGCGTGGGTGCGGGTGCCGCGGGCGCCCGACCGCGTCATGCACGTCGTCAGCAACGACGGCGGCGTCGCGCTCGGGCTCAACGAGCGGGGGCAGTGGAACGCCGGCGTCCGCGACCAGCCGGGGGTGTCGGCGAAGTCGCACCGTTACATCTGGTCGGCGGACCCGGCCGAGCCCGGCAAGCTGACGCACGTGGCGGTGGTGCTGTTCGGCACCGAGGGCCGGCTGTTCGTGGACGGCAAGCGGCAGGCGACGAAGGCCGCCCAGCGCGGCGACCACGTCCCGACCGCGGCGTCGTTCTTCGTCGGCGCGCGCCGCGTGCCCCGCGACCAGTGGAGCTACCCGCTCCACGGCGAGGTCGCGGCCGTGCGGGTGTCGAAGGTCGCCCGGTACGACCGCGACTTCACCCCGCCCGCCGGCCGGTTCGACGCCGACGAACTGACGACGGCCCTGTACCACTTCGCCGAAGGCAAAGGGGACGTGCTGACGGACTCGTCCGGCAACAACCACCACGGCAAGATCGTCGGCGCGACGTGGGTGCCCGCGCCCGCCGCCGCGATCCCCCAGCCGCGGCGCGACCTGATCGCGGCCCGGGAATAGGAACTGGCCGCTGTGAAGGCCCGGCTCGACGCCGGGCTCGTCACCCGCGCCGAACTCGCGGAGGCCGAGGTCGGCGTGTTCGAGGCGCGGCTCGACGGCGCGCCCGCGCCCGACGCCGTCCGCCTCCTCGGCCTCATCATCGACCGGCACGAGACGCGCCGGGCCGTCGCCGCCGCGCGGGTGAAGGGCGGCGTTCTCGCCGCCGCCGACCTCCACCCGATCGACGCCGACGTCGCCCGCGCGAAGGTCCGACTCGCCGACGTGCGCGTCCCGGTGCCGCGGCGCGCGGCGGACATCCTTCCCTTCTGGGTCGGGACGTGGCGCACCGCGAGCGAGGTGGTGGTGCCGGCCCCGGCGGCCGGGCCGGGGCGCGGCGGCGGCACCGTCGTGCTCGACCTCGTCGGCGACGGCAAGTACCTCCGCGGCGTCGGCACCGAGGACGCCCACCCGTTCCAGACGCTCCTCGTCCAGACCCACGACGAGCCGAAGGACGCGCTGCGCGGCTGGTTCTACATGTCCGACGGCAAGGCGAGCGGCCCCGCCCCCGGCGTCTGGGACGCCGACGCCCGCACCCTCCTGTGGATGGAAAAGCTGCCCGACGGCCTCCAGTCCGTCCATCGGTTCGAGTTCGTGGACGCCGACACGGTAAAGGCGCGGCTGTTCCACCAGAACGACAAGAACGAGATCGTCTTCGAGCTGCGCAACACGTTCACCCGCCAGAAGGCGGCGGCGGTGCCGCGCGACCTGCCCGCCGCCGCCGACCGCCCGCCCGAGCGGGCGGCGCTCGACCGGCTCGTCGGCGAGTGGGTGAACGAGACGACGCTGAAAACACTGGCGCCCGACGCGAAGGACCGCAAGGTGACGACGATCGAGCGCGGCCGGCCGGTCCTCGGCGGGCGGCTCGTGGAGGTGACGCACACCGGCGGCCCGTCGGGCACGAACGACTACTGGCTCGCCGGCTACGACCCGGCCGCGAAGCTGCACCGCGTCTGGTTCTTCGGCGCCGACGGCGGCACCGCCGAGTTCGCCGGCACCTGGGACGCCGCGGCCGCGGCCATGCGGTTGTCGGCGGCCGACGGGTCGGCGGCGGGGAGTTGGGCGTTCCCGACCGCCGACCGCCGCGAGGGGCGGTTCACGATCCACGACCCGGCGGGGAAGGTGGTCGCCGAGATGACCAGTGCGTCGCGGCGGGTCGGGACGGGGGGGAAGGACTGACGGCGCGCCGTGGGGCCGGTTTCCAACCGGCCGGCTCGGGGCTGCGGTTCGGGGCTTCGTAGGTCGGGCCGCGTCCGCGAGGCCCGACGCGGGACGGCTGGAGGGAACGGGGGTGCCGGTGCCAAACCCCACGCGGGTCTTGCGCCCGCATCGCCCCGTGGGCTTCCCGCCCCGCGTCTGGCCCGCGGACTCGGCCCGACCTACGAAGTTCTGGAGCCGGCCGGCTGGGAAACCGGCCCCACGTCAGAACGGCACCGGCTCGACGAGCCGGAGCCGCGGGAGCTTGCCCTGGTGGGGCCGGCAGGGGCGGGCGCCGCGGCCCGGAACGCCAGCCCTGACCCGAACCCGGAGCGGAACCGCGGCCGGAACGCCGACTCCCGCGAAGGTCAGCGCACCCCAACGCGAGGGCGTGGCCTGATCGTGGCCAGCCGCCTCCGCCTGCTGGCGCGCCGGGGCGTCGTCCGACGCGGCGGCGAACGCCCGCGCGGCGTCGGCGTGCAGCTCGAAGGAGGCGGGGCGGAGGCCCGCCAGCCGCCATGCGCATTCGTCGAGCCGCGCCGGCGGGGTCTCCCGAGCGGTCCCAGCGCCAGCCCGGCCAGGTGCGCCGCCGAGGACCTTCGCGGAGCAGCGCGCGGTCCAGCGGCGGCAGCGCCTCGGCGTGCCGGCTGAGCTGGACGTACGCGTGGCCCAAAACGTTCAGCACGTCGGGCGGCGCCCCGCCGGGCGTCTCCTTGTCCAGCCACCGGGCGAGCCCGATCGCCTCGTCGTGCTTCCCGCCGGAAGTCGCGCAGTACGCGGCCAGCGCCAGCGCCCACCGGTTCGACGCCAGCCGGTCGGAGGTGACGAAGTCGGAGCGGGCGCCGGCCCAGTCCTCGGCCTTCATCGCCAGCCACCCGCGGTAGAAGTACTCCTCGGCCGTCACCGGCGGTCGCTCCGCGCGGGTCGGCTGCGGCAGCACCAGCGCGACCGCCAGCACCGCCACCACCGCCACGGCCGCGACCCCCGCGACCGCCGCC
>JBGAQM010000387.1:0-7208 GCA_044220735.1 Urbifossiella sp.
GGGCAGCGCGAAGCCGCAAGCGGCGAAGCCCCGAGCCCCCCGCCGGTCGGCTCGCCGGGCGATTCGGGCCTACAATTCACGACCATGGAACCGTTCGACTCCGGCGAACTGAGACTCGACCTGCACGAGACCGGCACCGTCGCCCCCGGCACCAACGGCGTCCACCACCCGCCGGACTCCGACCGCCTCGCCGCGCGCCGCGCCGACATCGACGCCAAACAAGAGAAGGTGGCGCGGCTGCTGGAGGAGCTGGGCTGCGAGGGCGCCCTGCTGCTCATGCCGGCGCACGTCGGCTGGTTCACTGCCGGGATGAACGTCCGCGGGCTGATCGCCGACAGCGAGCGGCCGGGCGTGTTCACCAACGGCCGCCAGCGCTGGCTTCTCAACTCCAACACCGACACCCAGCGCCTCTTCGACGAGGAGCTCGACCGCCTCGGCTTCCAGCTCAAGGAGTGGACGTGGGACGGCGGCCGCGCCGACCTGCTCATGAGCGTCACCGCCGGGAAGAAGGTCGCCTCCGACCGGCCGTTCCCGAACACGCAGCCGCTCGCCGAACGGCTGCGGCCGCTGGTCCGCGTTCTCACGGCGGCGGAACTGGCGGACTACCGGGCGCTCGGGGCGCGGGTGGCGCACGCGGTCGAGGCCGCGGGCCGCACCGTCCAGCGCGGCATGACCGAGGAGGACGTGGCCGGGCAGGTCGGCCACCGGCTGCTGCACCGGGGGGTGGAGCCGGCGGCGATCAGCGTGACGGCCGACGACCGCGGGGCGAAGTTCCGCCGGGCCGGGTTCACCGCCGCGGTGGCGAAGCACACGTTCACCATCCAGGCGACGGCGCAGCACGGCGGGCTGTTCGTCACGGCCGGGCGGGCGGTGAGCTTCGGCCCGGCGCCGGCCGACTACCGCAAGGGGTACGACCGGGCGGCGATCCTGGCGGCGATGTTCCGGGCGTCGTCGGTGCCGGGCGGCACGATGCGGACGGCGCGCGAGAGCGTGCCCGAGCTGCTGGCCGGCACGACGCACGAGTTCGACGGCCGGCTGTCGTCGCCGGGGTTCGGGACGGGCCGGTTCCCGGCGGAGGAGCTGCGGCGGGCGGGGCACGACGAGCCGTTCGTCGCGGGTCAGCCGCTGGTGTGGCAGCCGCGGATCGGCCCGGCCGCGGTGGTGGACACGGTGGTTGTGACGGCCACCGACCCCGAGTGCGTGACGCCGCCGACCGACTGGCCGTACAAGCGCATCACCGTCGCCGGGATGACCTACGACGTCCCCGACGTGCTCGAGCGCGAGGGGTAACTATTCCAGCCGCACGACCAGCCGGTACCCGAAGCCGGCGCCGCCCAGGTCGTGCGCGTCGATCAGCGACAGGTAGTACACCCCGTCCCGCGGCAGCGCCACCACGATCGCCGGGTCGCGGCTGTTGTTCGCGTCGTCGTTCGCGGCGACGAACCGGCGCTCCTCGTCGGCCAGCGTCAGGATCCCGTCGAGCGGCGAGCCGAAGCGGGCGGCCTGCACCTCGGCGCGGAGCTTCTGCCCCGCCTTCCCCGTCACGCGGAACACGTCCGGGTTCTTCTCCTGGTGGATCGTGCCGACCACGGCGCACGGCGGCGTGACCAGCTGCGCCGCGGCGTAGCCGTCGTTCGGCTCCTTCTCGGCGACGGCCGGCGGGTCGTCGGGGATGAGTAGCTTGTAGGGCTCGGCGCCGGCGGCGGTGAGCGTGACGCCGGGCTTCGCGTCCTTCGGCAGCGTCAGCTCGACCTCGGTGTCGCCGACGCGGTCGGCGGGGTAGTTGTTGGGCGGGGCGGCCTTGCGCGCCGCGAGCACCTTCACGGTGGCGCCGTCGGATGCGGTCACGTCCTTGACGGCGTCGAGGTGCTTGCCGCGGAGGACGAGCTTCTGCTTGGCACCGGGCACGGCGACGAGTGGGACGGCGTAGAGGACTTTGGGGGCGTCCTTCTTCTTGTCGGGCTCCTTCGGCTGGGCCGTGGCGACGAACGGGACCGCGAGAAGGAACAGGAGTGTGGCGCGGGGCATGAGGTGGCTCGGGGCTTCGCCGCTCGCGGCTTGGCGTTGGGCGACGCGAAGCCGCAAGCGGCAACTCGGGTCGCTGTGTGCCGCTTGCGGCTTCGCGTCGCGGGATGCGAGCCGGCGGAAGGATCAGGCGAACAACTCGCGCACCGGCTCGCCGGCGTCGACACCTCGACGGGCCGCCCGTCCGGCGTGTGCAGGTGCTTGTGCGGGTCGATGCCCATCGCGTCGAGAATGGTGTACGCCACGTCCGCCGGCGCGGCCGGCCGCTGTGTCGTGAACGCCCCCTGCCGGTCGGTGCGGCCGAGCACGAAGCCCGGCTTCACCCCCGCCCCCGCGAACAGCAGCGACGCCGCCTGCCCCCAGTGGTCGCGGCCGGCGTCCTTGGTGATCTTCGGCGTCGCGAACTCGCCCATCACCACCAGCAGCGTGTCCGCGAACGTGCAGCAGGCGTGCATATCCTCCTGTGCCGACACCGCGGTGTCGAACTCCGGCAGCTTGCGGTCAGGCCCCTCGAAGATGCGGCCGTGGTGGTCCCAGCCGCCGTAGTTCACGGTGACGGACCGCACCCCGGCCTCGACGAGCCGCCGCGCGCTTGTATCGACTGCCCCGCGGTGTTGTTGCGGCCGTAGCGGTCACTTGCCTTCTCCAGGCTCGTGGTCGATGGCGAACGCCCGCCGGGCCTGCGGCGACAGCACCATCTCGCGAGGCGCGCAGGCGTGGAACTCGTCGTATGTGGCGATCTGGTCGTTGCCTTCCACGCGCGCGCTTGGCCGTCACCGCCGCCAGCAGCGACTCGCGCGCCCCGCCCGCTCGGAGGCGAGGCCGTTCGTCGTCAGGTCTTGCGCCTGGTAGTTCGGCGTGTTCGGGTCGCCGGCCTTGAACGACTCGTAGCGGCGCCGAGGAAACGCTCTTGCCCAGCTCCCAGGTGAACGACGGGTTCCGCGGAACGGACACGTACGGCGGCAGGGTGCCGCTGAACCCGGTCTCGTGCGGCACGACGGCGCTGATCGCCGGCCAGTCGCCGAGGCGTGCCGAAGCGGCCGGACAGCACCCAGTTCGTCGCCGTCTCGTGGTGGTCGTTGTTGTGCGGCGGAGCGGACAGGCGGCCACCTTGTCCATCACGCGGTATCCGCGGCAGCTTCTCGCCGACCTGCAACCCCGGCACGACGGTCGGGATCGGCCGGTACTTGCCGCGCACGTCGTCAGGGGCGTCGGGCTTCAGGTCGAAGGTGTCGTGGTGGCTGAGCCCACCGCCGAGGTAGACGAGGACCACCGACTGCCCGCGCTGGCCGCCACGGCGGCCGCGCCTCCGCCTTGAGGAGCGTCGGCAGCCTACCGCTGCCGAGCCCGCCGACGCGGAGGAAGTCGCGGCGGCTGGCGGTACAGGTGCGTGCGGGTGCGCCCCGGGGAGGAGTAAGTCGAGCATGGGGCACGAGCCTCGGGGTGCGGGTCGAGGCGGCGGACGCCGGCGGCGGCGGGGGGGCGGGGTACTCCTCACCACCAGCGTAGCGTCCTGCCGCGGCCCGGTCCACACCTTCCGCGCGGCCGGTCGGCCGTGCCTACTCCTTCGACCGCGCCGGCGGGGAAACTCTCGACACGTCGGCAAGCTGGGGAAGATGCGGCGACGCGGCAGACGCGAACCGACGGACCGGCACGACCCGATCAGCGGCTGGCCTTCGCGGGCGCCGAACCCGAGCACCGGGTAGAAGACGAACCCGAACACGGCGAGGCCCAGGCCGAACGACTCGCTGCGGCCGAACCGCCGCGCCACCTCGACGTTCACCAGCAGCGCCGCGACGAGGTTGACCCCCGGGATGAGCAACAGCACCGCCCACAGGGGGCTGAGCTTCGCCACGTCCACGACGAGGACGAACACGTTGTACGCCGGCACGAGCGCCTTCCACCCGGCCTGCCCGGCCTTGCGGAACGCGCCGAACCAGCCGAGCACCGCGCCGGGCACGGTGACCGCCAGCCAGACCATCAGGTAGGGGAGCAGGTCGTCCATCGAACGCGACTACCCCTTCCGCCCCAGGGGAATGCCCTCGCACAGCGGCACGCTCGACGACGGCTCGGCCAGCACCTCGGCCAGCGTGGTGCCGCCGAACGCCTCCTCCACCAGCGCCATCGCGTCGTCCACGCGGCGGTGGAGCGGGCACAGCCGCACGCCGTGCGTCTTCAGCCCGAGCGGGCACGTCGTGATGCGGCGGATCGGCTCGACGGCGTTCACCACGTCGAGGATGGTGAGGTCGGCCGGGTCGCGGCCGAGCGACACGCCGCCGCCCACCCCGCGCTGGGTGGCGACGATCCCGGCCCGCGCCAGGCCGTGGAGCACCTTGGCGAGGTACGCCGGCCGCACCTGCGTGGCGTCGGCGATCTGCGCGGTCGTGCGGGCGGCCGGCGACTCGTGCGCCAGGTGGACGACCGCCCGCAGCGCGTACTCGACGGTCTTCGAGAACATCCGCACCCCCGGCCCGCACTCGATTTTCGACCTTGACCTCTGATTATAGTGGGATACGATTCCCGTGTTAAATCGGAATTCTGGACCCAGAAATCCGATTTAACCCTCCCCTCTCCCGGAGTCTGTCATGACGAAGATCGACGAGCCGCGGCTGGAGTCGGACCTGGGGTACCGGTTCGGGTACGTGGCGGGGTTCGTGGGGTTCGGCCCGGACGACGTGGCGGCGGTCCACGGCGCGGCCCCGCTGCTGGCGCCGCTCGTGCCGGGGCTGGTGGACGCGGTGTACGACAAGCTCCACAGCCAGGACGCGACGTGGCGGCACTTCGTGCCGCGGCAGCACGGCTACGCCGGCGACGTGCCGACCGACGTGGCGTCGCTGGCGATGGACCACCCGCAGATCGCCTTCCGCAAGCAGCACCTCGGCCGCTACCTGGTGACGCTGGTGACGAAGCCCTACGACGGGAAGATGGCCGAGTACCTGGACATGGTGGGGAAGATTCACACGCCGAAGGCGGGGAGCGCCGAGCTGGACGTGCCGCTGGTGCAGATGAACGCGCTGATGGGGTTCGTCGCCGACGCGATCACGGCGACGATCCTGGGGCTGAACCTGCCGCGGGAGACGGAGGTGAAGACGCTGCGGGCGTTCGGCAAGCTGCTGTGGATCCAGAACGACCTGATCACGCGCCACTACCAGACTCGGACGGCGTGACGCGGGCGGGTTCCTTACGGAGCTTGAGCCCGATCCGCCGACCCAGTAGCTATCGCCACTTCCAGTTGTGCCGGCTGAACGTCCGCAGCCAGTCGTCCCCGACGTACTCGAACCGCGGCGCCTCGCCCCACGTCAGCACGCCGACACTCCCCGGCGTCGGGGTCCCGCTCTTGCCGCCGAGTTCCAGCCCGGCCATGTGGTAGACCGCCGTCGCGCCGTAGTCGCCGGCCGCGGGGCCGCCCTCGCCGCGGTAGTGGCCGAAGAACGCGAACGCCGGCCGGGCCAACTCAATCAGCGTCTCCAGAAGTTCGCTGCCGTAACCGGGACGGACGGCGCCGAGCGGGGCGTCGTGCATTAGCAACACGTCGCAGCCGCCGGATTCGTGCAGGAGTCGGTCGACGGCCTTCTCGGCGATGTAGCCGCGCGGCGGGAGGTTCTGCCGGGCGTTCGGACCGCTGCCGTCCACACCCCAGATCGCCCCCACCCGCGGGCCGTCGGCGAAGGCCAGCGCACGGCCGTCCTTGATCGCCCGGACCCGGCCGTAGGCGTCCGCGGCGAAGTCCGGCTCGCGGCCCGACGCGGCGGCGAGTTGCTCCAGCACGGTGAAGTCTTCGTGGTTGCCGGCGGTGAACCACAGCCCGGGGGCGGCGTGCGACTCGTCGAACACGGCGTCGGCGAGCGGGTTCGGGGTGACGACGTCGAAGGTGCCGAGTTCGAGGGGGTCGGTTTCGGCGTGGCGGAGGGTGGCCTTGTCGATCCGGGCCGGGTCGGGGAAATAGCCGAGGTCGCCGACCTGCAAGAGGCCGTCGAGGGCGACGGCGTGGTCGGCCGACCACGCGGCGGCGAGGCGGAACGCCGGGAGAATCTTCCCGTGCAGGTCGCCGAAGACGAGGAACGTGGACATGCCCGCCAGGACAGGCGAACCGGCCGCGGGGTTCGCGGCGCCGGCCGCCGTCAGCGGCCCATGCCGGTGAGGATTTCGAGCGTCACGCGGCCCTTGTCCGTGTCGGTGAGGTAGATGCGCTCGGCCTTGCAGTACTCCTCGACGTACGCCTCGATCACCTTCCGCAACTCGCCCGTCTCGATGCCGGACAGGTCGAACACGCCCAGCGCCGCGAGCTTGGCGATGAACCGCTCGGTGATCCGCTGGCGGTGGCGGTCGGTCACCGACCCGAGCGGCCGCGGCGTCACGTCCGCGCCCGGGCGGGCCGCCGGGAACGCGCCACTCCCGCCCGCCGCCCGCGACTGTGAGGCGCCGCCGTTCGAGAGGCCCGCCGAGAACGCGCCCGACCCGCCGGCGGGCGGCGCCGCGAGCAGCGGGTGGGCGTCGGCGGGGGCGGCCTCGGCGCGGACGAACGCGGCCAGCGGCGGCGCCCCCGCGGCGGCCGGCGGCACCACCGCCACCGCCCGGAAGCCGTTCGCCAGCCGCACGTCCAACACCGACTCGGGGAGCCCCGGGGCGACCGCCTCGCCCTGGCCCCGCACCTTCGCCAGCACCTCGGCCAGGTGGTCCTCGTCGCGGAACCGGACGTGCGACGGCAGCCACACCGTGCCGCGGCGGACCAGGACCGCCTGGAACCCCAGCAGCGTGATCTCGACGACCGCGGGGTCGGCGAACAGTTCTTCCAGCGGGCCGAACCCGAACGCCTCCTCGGCGACCTCGCGGCCCAGCTTCGCCCGGTCGGCCGGGCTCAGCCGGGCGCCTTCGGACTCGACCAGTTGGTCGGCCTGCTGGCGGGCGGCCTCGGCGAACAGCGACGCCGGCATCCGCCGGGCCTTCAGCGCGGCAAGCCGCTCGTCTAGCTTGATGAGCAGCCGGACCTTCACCACCTCGTAGCCGCTGACCGTGTAGTTGACGCCGGTCGGGCGCGGCGGGGGGCGGAGGGTGGAGCCGGACGGGCGCGGAGGAGCCATGCGCGGTGTCCTGGGGCGGGAATCCGTCCCCGGGAGCCTAGTACACCGACGGGGGGCGTGCGCGCGGGAATCGCGGGTCTGCCGGCGTGGGGCCGGCTTCCA
>JBGAQM010000388.1:0-5621 GCA_044220735.1 Urbifossiella sp.
CCACCTCCCCCCATGTCCGTCCCCCCCCGATCCGCCGGCGTCCTGCTCCACCCGACGAGCCTCCCCGGCCCGTTCGGCGTCGGCGACCTCGGCCCCGCGGCGTGCCGTTGGGTCGAGCTGCTGGCCCGCGCCGGTCAGTCGTGGTGGCAGGTGCTGCCGGTCGGCCCCACCGGCTACGCCGACTCGCCGTACCAGTCGCCGTCCACGTTTGCCGGCAACCTCAACCTCCTCAGCCCGGAGGCGCTCGCGGCCGACGGGCTCGCGTCCGCCGCCGACGTGGCCGCGTGCGAACTGCCCGGCGACGGGCCGGTCGTGTTCGCCACCGTGATCCCGCGCAAGCAGCGGCTGGTGCGCACCGCGTGGGAGCGGTTCGCGGCCGGCGACGGCCCGCACGCGCTCCGAGACGAATACCGCGCGTTTCTCCAGGCGGAGGCGAGCTGGCTCGACCCCTACACCCTCTTCGCCGCCATCAAGGATTCGCACGGCGGGACGCCGTGGTGGGAGTGGCCGCCCGAGCATGCGAACCCGTTCGCCACACCCCGCTGCTGGACCGAGTTCGCCGACGGCGTCGGGCTACACCGCTTCGGCCAGTTCCTCTTCGCGCGGCAGTGGTCGGCGCTGCGCCGGCACGCCGCGTCGCTCGGGGTCAAACTCATCGGCGACCTGCCGATCTACGTCGCCCACGACTCGGCCGACGTGTGGGCGAACCCGCACCTGTTCCAGCTCGACGCGACCCACACGCCGACGCACGTTGCCGGCGTGCCGCCGGACTACTTCGCCGCGACCGGTCAGCTCTGGGGGAACCCGCTGTACGCCTGGGAGACGCACCGGGCCGACGGCTTCGCGTGGTGGGTGAGGCGCGTCCGCGGCATCCTCAAGCACGTGGACCTGATCCGCCTCGACCACTTCCGCGGCCTCGAAGCGTACTGGGCCGTTCCGTTCGGCGACCCGACCGCCGAGTACGGTACCTGGCAGACGGCACCCGGCGCCGACCTGCTCGCGGCGCTACGGGAGAACCTCGGCGGGCTGCCGATCATCGCGGAAGACCTGGGGTTCATTACGCCGGAGGTCCACGCGCTGCGGACGGGGTTCGGGCTGCCGGGCATGCGCATCCTCCAGTTCGCGTTCGGCGGCGCCGTGGAGCCGCGGTTCCGCCCACACCGGTTCACGCCGGACGCGGTGGCATACACCGGCACACACGACAACGACACGACCGCCGGCTGGTACGCGAAGCTGGACGCGGCCGAGCGCGCCGACTTCGCCCGCTACGCCCCCGGCGCTGCGGCCGACCCGGTGCGGGCGCTGGTCCGGCTGGCGTGGGCGTCGGTGGCAGAGTTGGCCGTGTGCCCACTGCAAGACTTGCTCGGCCTCGGCAGCGAAGCGCGGATGAACACGCCCGGCACGACCGCCGGCAACTGGACGTGGCGCGCCCCCGCCGCGGCGCTGGCCGTGCCCGACTGGCTCGCCTTCCTCACCGAAGTCACCGCGACCTACGAACGCGGCGCGTCAGCCGCCCGACCGTAGCCAGAACGCCACGTCCAAGGCCAGCAGGAACACCGCCTGCACGACCACGGCCGCGCCGAGCCCCTTCAGCCGGACCGGCCGGCGCGTCAGCAGCACCACGCCCGCCAGTAGGTACAGCACGTCGAGGCCGGCATTCACCCGCAGCAGGGGGGCCAGTTCCGCCGGCGACAACGGGGCCGCGGCCAGGCCGTACACCCCGATCCCGCCGTCGATCAACGCCCAGAGGCCGCTCATGAACAGGAACGCCCGCCACCACTCACCCGGCGGGCGGAGCGCGGCCGCGGTCAGCGCCGCGAGCCACAGCAGCGCCCAAGCGAACAGCACCGCCACGAGCTGCCCCAGCAACGTGTCGAAGGCTTGCATGGTCACCTCACCCGGTACAGGTGGTACGCCTCGTCCGAGTACACCGGTTCCAGGCCCGGGGTCGTCAGCGGCTTGTCCTTCGGCGCCACCACCAGCGTGACGCCCTCGCGGCGGAGCGCGGCGGTGTCCGGCGCGGTGGCGTACCACGCCTCGGCCTGCGCCACCCGGCGGTGCCACTCCAGCACCTCGGCGTCGGAGTACGGCACCGCCTTGAAGTCGATGTAGATCGGCACGCCCGTCGCCAGCCGGAATCGCTGCAGGTCCACCGGGATGAGGTTCGACCCCGGCTTCGGCCGCGGCGGCGGCGTGAAGCTCGCCGACATCGACCCGCGCCCCGTGCCGACGGCCGGGAACCGCGTCGGGATCAGCACCACGTCGCCGGGGCCGGCGTGGGCGCGGACGTACTCCAGCAGCGGCTCCTCGGCCGTGTTCGTGGCGTAGCCGACGCGCGCCGCCATCACCCACACCCCGGCCGCGGCGAGCGCCGCCAGCGCCGCCGCCGCGACCCACGCCGGCAGGTACGCCGCGGCGCGGGCGGCGAGGGCGAGCGTCGCCACCGGCACCAGCAGCGCCGACAGCCGCCACGGGAACAGCAGCATCAGCGACGGGTTCGGGACCACCGTTACCACCAGCGACAGCATCCCGGCGCCGGCCGCGGCGACGACCAGCGGCACGAACACCCGCGTGCCGCGCAGCGCCCACAGCCCGAGCGCCACCCACGCGAGTTGCGTCGCGGCGACGGCGTCGAACCAGCGCGACACGACGGCGTGGTGCGGGATCCGCACCTCCGCCAGAATCCGCTGCGCCTCCGCGAACGCCTGCGGGTCGTTTGGCGCGAACGTGACGCCGGCGTAGGTCGCCGCAGGCAGCGCCACCAGCAGTGACACCGCACCGACACTCACCGCCGCGCGGCCCCGTCGTTCGCGCAGCAGCGCCGCGAGATACCCCGCCACCAGCAGCGCCCCCGGCAGCAGGTAGGTGGCGTGCATCAGGCCGGCGGCCCCGGCCAACGCCCCCGCCAGCACCGACCGGCCGGCGGCGAACGCGGCGACCGACAGCAGCAACAGGAAGCCGAACGCCGACGGCTGAATCCCCGGCCCGAGGAGGTACTGCCCCGCGACGCCGGCCTGAAGGTTCCACGGGTAATCGACGCCGGTCAGTTTCACCGACAGCACGCGGAACACGGCCGCGTGCGCCGCCGTGAACAGCGCCGCCCACGCCAGCAGCCGCGGGGTCGCGGTCAGGTCGGCGGCGCGGCCGGCAAGCCAGGCCGCGGCGGCGAAGTAGCCCATCAGCAGCGCGAAGTACGCGGCGTGAAGCGGCCACAGGCCGGCGGCGCGGTATGCGGCGGCGACGCCGGCCGTGAACAGCGGCGTCGGGTCGGCGGTCGTCGCGAGCCAGTCGGCCGAGAGGTGCCCGTACCCGGCGGACGCGAGGCCGTGCAGGAGGTACTGGTTCTGGTTCGAGTAGAACAGCGGCGCCTGGGTGTGGGCGGCGGCGAACGCGCCGGCCAGGAGCGCGACGACGAGCGGGCGGGGGACGGCGGCCACGATTTCTCCCGGGCGGCGGCGGCGACCCGGATGTAGTATGAGACGCCACCGGAGCGTTTAGAGGGGAGACCGCCCGTGACCAACGTCGAAGCCGCGCTCGCGCTCGTGACCGACGGCATGACCCTCGGCCTCGGCTCCGGCAGGGCGTCCGAGAAGTTCATCGCCGCGCTCGGCGAGCGGGTGCGCGCCGGGCTCCGCGTCCGCGGCGTGCCCACGTCGCGCGGGTCGGCCGAACTCGCGGGCCGCGTCGGCGTGCCGCTCGTCGAGTTGGCGGACGGCCTGCCGATCGACATCACCTTCGACGGCGCCGACGAGGTGGACCCGCGGTTGAACCTGCTGAAGGGGTACGGCAACGCCCTGCTGCGTGAGAAGGTCGTAGCCGCGGCGTCCGGGCGGCTGGTGATCCTCGTCGGCCCGGAGCGGGCGGCGGAGAAGCTGGTGCCGGCGCTGGGCTCGCGCGGCAAGCTACCCGTGGAGGTGGTGGCGTTCGCGCTGCCGCTGGTGGCCGACCGGCTGGCGAAGCTCGGCTACCCCGCGGAGCCGCTGCGGACGGCCGACGGCGCCGTGTTCCTGAGCGACAACGGCAACCCGATCCTGCACGCGAAGGTCGGCCCGCTCGCGGACCCGGCGGGCCTCGACCGGGCGCTGCACGCCGTCCCCGGCGTCGTGGGGACGGGGTTGTTCCTCGGCATGGCCGAGCGCGTGATCGTGCAGCACGAGGACGGGCGCGTCGAGACGCGGACGCGGTGAATCACTTCGTCGGCTTCCCGTCGCCGGCTGGAAGCCGGCCCCACGACGGCGGATGCCGTCCTCGATGTGGGTGCGGATGCCGCCCGGACGCGCCGACCGCGGCCAGTAGCAGCCGACCACCAGCAGCCAGCCGAGCATCTTCCCCGCCGCCTCCGGCGAACTTCCAGTCGTCGTTCAGCGGCCGCGGGCGGCCGAGGTCCGGGCCGTACTTCACGTACTGCTCCCACCCCACCGTCGCCACCAGGTACGCCAGCCCCAGGATCAGCGCGAACCGGCCCACCGACCGGGCCGCGCTCGGCTGCCGCACCGCGCCGGCGGCGTTGCCGAGGGCCATCAGGAACCAGAACTCGGCCAGCCCGCCGCCGACCAGGACGGCCGTGCGGGCGTAGCCCCCGACCTCGCGGAACTGGACCTTCTCGCACACCGGGATCGACAACGCCCCGACCAACGCGACGAGCGTGAACAGGCCGGAGAAGAAGAACAGCCCCTTCGCCCCGCTGGCCCCGGGAGCACCGCCGGCGACCAGCCGGCCGACCACCAGCATGAACCCGCCCAGCAGCACCGGCAGGCCGTACGCCGCGGCGTCGATCTCCTCGCGCTGCGTGGTGTGGATCACGTCCACGCCTTCGGTGTTCATGTAGCCGTCGATCTTCACCCACCCATCACCAGCGTTCGGCAGTTCGCCGACGGCCCGCTCGTACACCAGCTTGCCGAACGGGACCATGCCGACGAGCGCCAGGAAGATCAGCCCGGCGCACGCCCGTGCAGCCCGCGGCGCGGGGCCGCCAGCCCGGCACCGATCGCCTGGCGTCCGCCGGGCGCGGCGGCTTCTTGGCCTTCCCCTTCTCGCCGCGCTCCGGCGGGGTGTACGTCGGGTCGTCGGTCGCCGGCGGGCGGTGCGGCCACGGCCTGTCGCGCCCCTTCGCCGGCGGCTCCGGGTCCACTTCGAGCAGCAGCGGTTGCGTGCTCGTGCGCTCGGCGCCCCAGTCGGACGCCGCGGCGGGGGCCACGGGGGCGGGCCGGGGTGCGGACTTCGGGGCCGACTTCGACGCGGGCGGCGGGGTGGGCGGGTCCACCGGCGGGAGCATGAACTCGGGCGACGACGGGGCCGACTTTCGGGCCGCCGGCTGCGGCACGGGGGCCGAAAGCGACTCGGTGGGGGCGCCGGCGGCGGCCGACTCCTCGGGGGTCGGCACGGGGACGGCGGCCTGGCAGAACGGGCACTTTACCCGCTTCCCGGCGGACTCGTCGCGGGCGCGGAACCGCTTCCCGCACGACGGGCAACCGAGTGTGATCGGCATGGGGGCGTCTCCGGCCGGCGGGGAGGGGGCGGTTGATGCGGACAGGATACGCCGGACGGCCGGGCGGCGAAAGGGGGGAACACGAAAGGCCGACGAGGGCGTCGGCCTCGAACGTGGGGCCGGTTTCCAACCG
>JBGAQM010000389.1:0-5564 GCA_044220735.1 Urbifossiella sp.
GAACCTCGTCGCCGGCTAGAAGAACAGCCCGACGCCGACGTTCACCCCGTGCAGGTAGCGGAACCACTGGGTGTCGTACTTCGGGTCGATGGCCCCGAAGTTGAACCCGATCGGGTCCTCCATCCGCTGCGTGTTGAAGTAGGTGAGGGCGTTGTACCCGACCCGCACCTGCACGCCCTCGACCGGGTACCACCACAGGTTCAGGTTCGCGTTGGCGTTCGGCACCAGGGCGAACTCGTTGTGGCTCCGCTTGGCCCGGTTGCTCTTGTCGCCGAGCTCGTACGTCGCCCGCTGCTTGATGATCCCGAGCAGCAGCGCCCCGGTCAGGTCGCAGCTGAGCGAGAACTGGTTCGAGACGAAGATCTCGTGCCCGGCCCCGACCATCGGGCCGTACAGCCGCTGCGACAGCGTGTTGGTGTAGAAGGCCTGGTCCACCGTCCGGGCGTTGCCGTTGATGTCGTAGCTCACCGTCCGCCAGTTGAACCGCTCGAAGAACCAGCCGAACTTGCCGCCGGCGATGCCGTACACCCGGCTGTACTCGGTCTGGTAAATCGGGATGCGGGCCCCGATCTCGGCCTGCTGGTAGCGCTGGGTGAACTTGATGTCCATCAGCCCGGCACCGTTCCAGATACCGTAGGCGTTGAACCCGGGGTTGCCGCCGGTCACGCCCTGCGGCTGGTTGACGATGACGGGCGTACTCGACAGGAGTGCCCCGGTGTTGGCGTTCACCGTCTGCGCCACGCCGATCTGCGTCGGCCGGGTGACGACCACCTGGTTCCCCGGGATGGCCACCTGGATCGTTCCGATGATCGGCGTCGTGGTCACGATGGTCGGGGCACCCGGCACCAGGGCGGGCGCCACCGTCGTGGTCGCACCCGTGACCACGAACTGCGTGACCGTGCGGGACCCCACGTTCGGGAGGTCCTGGATGAGCTTCGTCGGCGGCCCGGCGTACTGCGGGTTGAAGTTGAACACCGGCGACACCAGGTAGGTGTTCACCAGGTTCGGCCCGCCCACCTGGCCCTCGGGCACGAGCGACGCCCCGGCCGAGTAGTGGGCGTCGAACAGCTGCATGTAGTTGGCGAAGATGCGGGTGCCGTCCTCGAACCGGTACCCGAGCTCGACCTGGAAGCCGGGCTGGAAGGTGCTCCGGCCGAGCTGGTTCGTGTTGAGCGCCTCGATCCCCTGGCCGACGTAGGCGCCGGACTGTCCGGACACGAGCCCGGACGAGTCGATGATGCCGCGGAGGGCGACCTGCTGCTCGCCGAGCGTGCGGTTCTGGGCGAGCATGACGTACTCGGCCGTGGCGTAGAACCCGGCGTCGCCGGTCTGCCCGGTCGGGATCGGCAACACCGGCGAGGTGTTCAACCCGGCGTCGAAGCCGATGTTGGCCGGCGCCTGGCCGCGGGCGACCACCGGATACGTTTCATCCAGAAAGTCGAGTGGGGTGCTGTCCTGGGCGTGCGCCCGTCCGGGACCACCCAGCGCGGCCGCGAGGACCGCTCCCTTGATGAACCACTGGCGCATAACCCACTTCCCCCTTCGCTGCGTGGACGACGTGTCCGAGGCGGGCTCCCCAACCCACTCCCCGGCCCCACCCGCGGACAAGTCCGCTGGCGGTCCCCTGGTTCACATTCGCGCACTGTGGCGGAAAGTTCGCGTGGACCATAACCAGCCGCCACACCGGGTCAAGCCGAGAACGGCCTCGAAACCGCGTCGTGGGCCGGTTTTCGTAGGATTTTTCGCCGCGCCCCGGCAATCTGGGGCGGAGCCCGGCGGCGGGCGAAGCGGGGTCGCGGCGCCCCCCCCGGCGGCCCGCGGGGGCTGGGGGGACTGGCCAACGACCCGGCCGGTCGGGACGTAGCATAACGGGGTGAACGAAGCCCGTACGGAGCCGCGTCCATGCAGATGGTCCGCGCCGCGGTCGTCGCACTGGTTGTCGCCGGAGGTCCAGAGAACTGCCGGGCAGCCGACCCACCCGCCGCGGACGTGGACCGCGTCATGTCCGACGCCCTCCGGGCGTGGGGCGTTCCCGGTGCGTCACTGGTCGTCGTCCGAGGCGATCAAGTCGTGGTCCTGAAGGGCTACGGCCGTCGGCACGTCGAGCGCCCCCAAGTCGTGACAGGGGACACGGTATTCCCCCTCGCGTCGTGTACGAAGCCGTTCACCTCGCTCCTGTTGGCCACCCTCGTGGACGAGGGGAAACTCGGTTGGGACGACCCCGTCCGCAAGCACCTCCCGGCGTTCCGCCTCGCCGACCCGGAGGCCGACGCCGGGGTCACGGTCCGCGACCTGCTCTGCCACCGCACGGGCGTCGCCGGCAACGACGTCCTGTGGTACCACGCTCCGTGGGGCGTCGAGGAGCTGATCGGCAAGGTCGGGAAGCTCCCACCCGGGTACCCGTTCCGCGGCGGGTTCCAGTACTCGAGCCTGATGTACATGGCGGCGGGCCGCGTCGCCGCGAGCGCGGGCGGTCGGCCGTGGGAGCGATTACTGAAGGACCGGGTGACCGACCCGCTCGGGATGCGCGGCGTCGCCTTCACTTCTGCCGACCCGCCGGCCGACGCCGCCACTGGTCACCGGCCGGGGAAGGGGGGCGCGGCCGAGCCGATGCCGCCGTACCCGATGCCCGAGCCGAACCCCGCCGGGTCCGTCCACGCCTCCGCGCGCGACCTGGGATCCTTCCTCCGGATGCTCGTCGCCGGGGGTGTCGGACCGAACGGGAACCGACTCGTGCGCGCGGACACGTTTTCGGAACTGACGCGGGAGCAGAACACGATCCCGCTGGAGGGGGCCGCCCGCGCCATGAACCCGGACACGGAGAAACTCGGCTACGGCCTCGGCTGGGTCGTCTGCGACCACCGCGGCAAGCGGGTAGTGGCCCACGGCGGCATGATCGACGGGTTCCGCACCCAGATCACGTTCCTGCCCGACGAGAAGCTCGGCGTCGCGGTGCTGAACAACCTCCACGAGACGCGGATGAACCAGGCGGTGACCAACACACTCATCGACTGCTACTGCGGCCTCCCGGCACGCGACTGGAATGGCTTCTTTCAGAAGGTCGTAGCCGACGCCGACGCGGCGAAGCGTGCCGCGACCGCGGCCCGCGACAAGGCCCGTAACCCCGACCGCAAGTCGACGCTGCAGCTCGAACGCTACGCCGGCGACTTCGCGGACCCGGCCTACGGCACGGCCACCGTCCGCGCCGCCGACAGCCGGCTGACACTGAGCTGGAGCACCTTCCGCTGCCCCCTCGAACACTACGACGGCGACACCTTCCGCGTTACCGAGGGCTACCACGCCGACCGACTGGTGGAGTTCGGGGTCGATCCTGCACCCGGCGTGACGGCGCTGCGATTCCTGGGCGTCGTCTTCCGCCGACGCTAATGGCCGAATAGACTGGGCGCACTCTCCCGAGGGCGACCCGTGTCCCGCCTCTGGCTCGCCGTCGCAGCGCTGCTCACGTCGGCCGCACCGGCGCTCGCGCAACCCGCCGGCCGGCCGAACATGCTGGTCATCATGGCGGACGACCTCCGCTGCGACCTCGGGTGCTACGGCTCCGCGGCCCGGACGCCGAACCTCGATGCCCTCGCCACGCGCGGCGTGCGGTTCGACCGTGCGTACTGCCAGCAGGCGGTCTGCAACCCGTCGCGCTCGTCGATGCTGACCGGCCGGCGGCCCGACACGCTGCACCTCTGGTCGAACGGCACGCACTTCCGTGAGCGGAACCCCGACGTGGCGACTTTGCCGCAGCTGTTCCTCCGCAACGGCTACGAGACGCGCGGCGTCGGCAAGGTCTTCCACAACTGGCACACGAAGGAGAAGGGCGACCGCCGCTCGTGGTCGGCCGACGAGTTCCTCCATTACGCCAACCACGGCGACGACGAGCCGCAGGTGAACGGGAAACTCCCGCCGAACGCCGCCCTGGACGTCGGTCGGACGTACGGCAAGGTGCCGGTGTGCGAGCGGCGCGACGTGCCCGACGAGGCCTACTACGACGGCCGCGTCGCCGCCGAGGCGGTCCGGGTGCTCGGGGAGGTGAAGGAGCGTCCGTTCTTCCTGGCGGTGGGATTCTGGAAGCCGCACGCCCCGTTCAACGCCCCGAAGCGCTACTGGGACCTGTACGACGCGACGACGTTGCCGGCGTACGACCCGGCACGCCCGGCGGGCGGCCCGGAGGTGGCCCTGCACGACAGCCGCGAGATCCTCGGCACCCCGCCGAACCGGGTCACGCCGACCGCGGCGCAGGCGGCCGAGATGCGGCACGGCTACCTCGCCAACGTCAGCTACCTCGACGCGCAGGTCGGCAAGGTGCTGAAGGCTCTCGCCGACCACGGGCTCGCGGGGCGCACGGTCGTCGTGTTCGTGAGCGACCACGGCTACCACGTCGGCGAGCACACCCTGTGGGGCAAAACCTCCTGCTACGAGTTCGACGCCCGCGTGCCGCTGATCGTCGCCGCCCCGAACACGCCCGCCGCCGGCCGCACGGCCCGCGGCCTCGTCGAGTTGGTGGACGTGTTCCCGACCGTCGCCGGGCTGGCGCGGCTCGGGGTGCCGCCGGGACTCGACGGCCGGTCGTTCGCGCCCCTGCTCGCCGATCCGACGGGGGGGGGGAAGCCGGCGGCGTTCACGCAACACCCACGGCCGGCCTACTACGACCGGACGCCGACGGGCGTTCCCGACGCGATGGGGTACAGCACCCGCACCGACCACGGCCGGTACACCGAGTGGCGTGACTGGGCGACCGGCCGCGTCGTGGGGGTCGAGTGGTACGACCACGGCCGCGACCCGTTCGAGCGCGTGAACCGGTACGACCTCGCGGCCGAGACACCGGCGATGACCGTGGCGCGACGGGCGCTCCACGCGCAGTTCCCGCCCGACGTCCCTCCCGCGAAGCGCTGAGGAGCGCGCATGCGCCGGCTCGACGGGCACAAGAAGGGAGTCCGGGCGCTGGCGTTCTCGCCGGACGGCACCCGGCTGGCAGCCGTCGCGGGTCGAGAGAAGCGCGCGTCGGTCTGGACGCTCGCCGACGGGTCGCGGACCGAGTCGCCGGGCACGCCGGACTACGTCCGGACTTTCACGTTCACGCCCGACGGGTCGGCCCTCGTCGTCGCCGTGGGCCGCTACCTGCGGCGCTGGACCTTCGCGAGCGGTAGCGTGGAGGAGAAGTGGCTGCGGGCCGCGAACGACGTCTGGCACGTCGCGTACGCGCCCGACGGCTCGTCCGTGGCAGCGGTGACGTTCCCCTTCCACGACGGGGCCGACCGCTTCCGCGTGGACCTGTTCCCGACGGCAGCACCAGGGCCGAAATCGTTCCTCGTCGGCGGCTACGGGTCGCCGTACGCGGCGGCGTACTCGGAGGACGGCCGCTTCTTCGCCGCCGGCGGGTGGATGAACGTGATCAACGTGTGGCCGCGTTCGGGTGGCGCCCGAGCGACGAGTTGGACGTGCGTCGGAAAGGCTCACGCGGTCGCGTTCACCCCGGACGGGTCGCTCGCCGTCGTCGCCTCGGGCGAGGTGCTGACGGTCTTCGACACGACGACCCACAAACCAGTCCGGTCGCT
>JBGAQM010000002.1:0-44733 GCA_044220735.1 Urbifossiella sp.
CCGCGCCCGACCCGGTGGAGTAGGGTCGTCGCGGCGAGCGGCTTCTCGGTGACGCGGACGACCTTCCACGTTCCCTCCAGTTTGTAGACGTGGTACCCGCTCACGCCCGCTTCCCGCGCCGCGTCCCACTTCAGCTCCGCGACCTCGCCCTGCTCCCGGCACAACACGTTCACCGGCGCGGCCGGGAACGTAAGTCCGTACGGCGACGGGCCGCTCTCGATCCCCAGGCGGTTCACCGCCCGGACGACGTAGGCGTGTACGGCAAACCGGTAGCCCCCGGCCGCCGGCGTCGGTGTAGCGAGATCGACGGTGTCCGAAAATGTCGGGTCCGTCAGGAGGTCGGTGTTGAGCTTGGTCAGCCCGTTGACGTCGCGGACCTGCACCACCTGCGGCTCGTCGTACTTCGGGTCGTTGTCCTTCCACGCCCCGGGCGTTCCCTCGGTTACGGTCCGCACGTGCGCCACGCCGCGGTAGAGGTTGAAGCCCACCACGTCGGCCGCCGGGTGGCGGTCCCACGTCAGCGCGACGCGGTCCTTCGCCAGAACCGACACGACCGGCTGTACCGGCACCGCCGGCCGCGACCACGCCCGGGTGCTCGCCGGTCCCGTCGTGCCGTCGGCGGCGACCGACTTTACGACGTATGCGTACACCTCCCCGGCCTTCAGCCCGGTGTCCACGAACGTGGTGCTGGTCACGTCTGCGACGCGGCGGAACTCGGCCGCCCACGGCGGGCCGACCTCCGCCCGGTGCACCTCGTACCGCGCCGCACCCGGCACCGCTGGCCACTCCAGCGCGGCCTTGCCACCAGTGGCGGAAGTGACCGTCACCCGGGCCGGCGCCGCGGGCCGCGTGTCCGGTCGAGTCACCCGGTAACGGTAGGTCCACACTTCGGGCCGGTTCGACTTCGCCCCGGACGTTTCGAGGACGAAGACGTTGCGGGCCGGGTCGTACCCGAGGTTCCGCGACCGGCTCTTGCTCGGGTCCGGCTCGACGGCCGGGTCGAGCTTCGTCCAGGTCCGCGTGCCGGCGTCGAACGCCCACGTCTCGTGCCCGCGGTCGCCGAGCCACACGACGCACACCACGACCCCGCTCGCCGGGTCGTAGGCCATCCGCGGGATGGTCGAGTACTCCTTCGTCGCCTTCACCGCCGGCGGGTGTGGGTCGAGGGCAAGCCCCTCCCAGCGGTTCGTCTTCAGGTCGTACAGCCACGTCCGCTCGTCGGCCGAGTACTGGCTGCCGAACATGACGAGCACGTCGCGCCGGGTGTCGTAGGCGAGGCCCATGCCGTCGCGGGCCGGCGGCGGGTTCGCGGCCTTGAGGTGGTGGAACTGGTTGGCGTGGGCGTCGTAGGCGAACAAGGTGTTCTTCCCGCCCGAGTTGCCCTGTCCGCCGAACGATAGGGTGACCTCGTGCGGGGCCGCGTACACGGCGCCCGCATTCAAGCCGCCGACGCCCTGCGGCGGGCCGCGGTCGGGCTCTGCGTACGGCGGCGGACGCATGTTCGTCCAGCGGTCGGCGGCCGGGTCGTACAGCCACACGGCCGAGTCCTTCAGCTTCTCGGCCCGGCTCCACTGGTAGCCGTGGCCGAGCATCCCGCCGGGGAAGCGGACGAGCCGCCGGGCGGCGAGATCGAAGCAGTTCGCCCCGTCCACGCAGCACACGCCCGGCGGCGACGCGGGCGGGAATTTTTGCTCCCACCGGCCGGTGTCGAGGTCGAGGGTGAAGGTGTGAAAGCCCTGCGGGATGCCGTCGTGCCCGGCGTGGTGGACCCAGCGGCGGGTGAACGGGTCGTAGTCGCCGCTGCCCTCGTAGAGGAAGCCCGGGACCGGCGCCCCGTCCCGCGGGCTCTGCTTGACCCAGGTGTTGACCGGGTGGTTGGCCCAGTCGGGCGCCTGCCCGCGGGCGGGGGCCGCGCCGGCAGCGAGCACCGCAAGTACGGTTACAGCCGACACCCGGGTCATCACGCCGCTCCCCGGTACGAGGTTCGTGGTCATCCGACGGGGTCGAGGCCGGTGAGCGTGCCGGTGCCGGTACTGAACCGGTCCGACTCGACGCCGAGCCGCTGCAACATGCTGACGTAGAGGTTGCACAGCGGCGGCGGGTTCTGGGGGTCGAACCGCAGGTGCGTCCCGTGCCGGAACCCGCCGCCGGCGAGCAGCACCGGCAGGTTCCGCACCGAGTGGCTGCTGCCGTCGCCGAGGTTGCTGCCGAGGAACACCATCGTCCGGTCGAGCAGCGTCGCGCCGTCTTCGCGCGTCTGCCGCAGCTTCGCCAGCAGGTCGCGGACGACCTTCATCGTCTCGCTCTCCACGGTCTTGAGCTGCTCCAGCTTCCCCGGGTCGCGGCCGTGGTGCGACAGGTCGTGGTGGCCGAGCGTCACCCCGGGGATCGGCGGGACGTAGGTCGAGCCGCCTAGCATGATCGTGACCAGCCGCGTCGAGTCGGTCTGGAGCGCGAGGTGCGTCAGGTCGAACAGCAGGCGGGTGCGGCCGAGGAGGTCGGCGGCGTTGGGGATGTCACGCGGCGGTTCGACGCTCACCTTCGGCTTCGGCGTCCGGGCCCACGTCTCGTCGCGAGCCAGCCGCCGCTCCAGGTCGCGGACGCTGGTCATGTACTCGTCGAGCCGGTCGCGGTCGTTGGCGCCGAGGCCCGACCGCAGCGCCGCGGCCTGGCCGCCCACGTCGTCGAGGATGCTGCGGCCGTCGGCGAGGCGGGCCACCTGGGCGCGCACCTCGTCGGGCCGGCCGTCGAGGAACAGTCGGGCGAACACCCGCGCCGGCGACGTGGAGGCGGGCACGAGCGCGCCGGTGCGCGTCCACGACAGGCCGGCCCCCTCGCCCGACAGCGCCAGACTCGGGAACCGCGTCCGCCCGCCGATGTGCTCGGCGGCGAACTGGTCGAGCGAGATCGAGTTGCGGAACCCGGCGCGGCCGGCGTTCTGCGCGCCGGTTAAGAAGCTGGCAGATGCCTGGTGCGCGAACCCCGGGCTCTGCCCCGCGTGCGCCAGCCCGGACACGACCGTGAAGTCGCTGCGGAAGTCCTTGAGCACGTCGAGGTAGGGGGTGAGTTCGTAGTCGGCGCCGTCCTTCTCCGGGAAGAAGTACGGCGGGTGCAGCCCGAGCGGCGTGCAGACGCAGACCATGCGCCGCCGCGGCTGGGCCAGCCGGTTATCCTGCCCGAAGGCGTCGAGGCACGGGAGCGCCAGCGACACGCCGGCGGCGCGGAGGAGCGTGCGACGGTGGAAGGTCACGGGAGTACCTCGGTCGGCGGGACTCATTTACTCTGGAACACCCGGCTCTGCACGACCTCATGGACGAGCGCCCGGAAGCCGTAGTTCTGCCCACGCACCCGGGCGACGACCGCTTCGACCTCCGGCCGGTCGGCCGTCGCGGGCGCCGCACCGGTGGCGTAGGTCAACAGCCGCTGCGCCATCGCGCGGGCCAGTTGGTCGCGGTCGCGCAGAAGGAGTTGCCGGAACTCGTCCACGTTCTTGAACCGCGCCCCGTCGGGCAGCACGTCGGCGGGGTCCACGTCCGGCCCCTTCTTGTAGCGCATCGTGCGGCCGTCCACGACCGCCGGGCCGCCCGCGCCGACGCTCCGGTAATAGTCTCGCCAGCCGCCGATCACGTCATAGCTCTCCAGCGCGAACCCGGGCGGGTCGATCTTCGCGTGGCAGCCGGCGCACTCGGCCCGCGCCCGGTGCTTCGCCAGCTGTTCGCGGATCGTCGTCGCGCCGCGAATGTCGGGTTCCACGGCCTCCACGTCCACCGTCGGTTTCGGCGGCGGCGTGCCGAGGATGCGGTCCAGCACCCACGACCCGCGCTGGACCGGCGACGTGGTGGTGCCGTTGGCCGTCACCTTCATCACCGCCGCCATCGTGAGAACGCCGCCGCGGTGGCTCGCCGGCGGCAGCGCCACGCGGCGGAACTCCTGGCCGGTCACTCCCGGGATGCGGTAGTGCCGCGCCAGCCGGCTGTTGAGCATCGTGAAGTCGGACGCCACGAAAGTCGTCAGGCTCAGGTCGTTCTTCAACACCTCGTCGAAGAACAGTTGCGCCTCCTTCACCATCGCCGTCTTGAGCACGTCGTCGTACTCCGGGTAGAGCGCGGGGTCGGGGGCGGTGTCGTCGATCTTGCGGAGGTCGAGCCACTGGCCGGCGAAGTTCTCGGTGAACGCCGCCGCCTTCGGGCTCTTCAGCATCCGCTCGACCTGCGCGCGCAGCGTGGCGGCGTCGTTCAGCTTCCCCGCAGCGGCGAGCGCGATCAATTCCTCGTCGGGCATCGAACTCCACAGGAAGTACGACAGCCGGCTGGCGAGGGCGTGGTCGTCGAGGCGGCCGGGCTGCTCGCGCAGGAACAGGAAGTGCGGCGACACGAGCGCGGCCTTGTACCCGACCCGCATCGCCTGCTCGAACGAGAAGCCGGCGTCGAGTTTGGCCTTCACGCGGGCCAGGAACGGCCGCACCTCCTCGTCGGTCACCGGCCGGCGGAAGGCGCGCGGGAGGAAGCCTCGCAGGAGGCGTTCGGCGTCAGCTAACTGCTGCGTCGAGACGACTTCCAGGCGGTTCTTGTCGTCGGGCGTCGGGGCGGGCGCCTGCTTCAGCTCGCCGAACAGACGGCGGTGGCTCGGCGGCGGCCAGGTGTCGTGCAGCGGCCCCTCGACCTCGACCCACTGCACGGCCAGCCCCGGCCCGGTGTACTTGTCGGCGCCCACCTTCTCGATCACCGGCGGCGTCACGCCGAGCCCGTCCACGACGAGCCGCATGCAGTTCTTCGCCTCCAGCTTCTCGACGAACTCGATCACCGTCGGCCGGCCGGGCGGCACGTCGTGGTAGCCGACGATGCGCTCCTCGGTCACGGCCGTGAGCGTGCCGGCGGTGACGTGGAAGGTGACGGGCCTGTCCGTCTGGAAGGCGTAGGCCGAGATGCGGACGCGGTAGTTGCCGCGGAAGTGCGTGCGGAAGTTCCACAGCGTGACCTGGATGTTCGCCGACACCCACGAGCCGAAGATGGCGACCGAGTCTTCGAGGTGGCGGTAGACGCTGCCGGTGGGCCGCACCGACTTCTCGTCCTTGATGTCGTACCGCTTCTTCAGCAGCCACGGCCGCGGCCCGTTGGCGACGGCGGCGTCGAGCACCTTGTCGGCCGCTTCGAGGTACTGCTCCATCAGGAAGGACGAGACGTGCAGCGCCTCGGCGCCGTTGTCGAAGCCGTTCGCGGTCGCGTCCGGGGGGAGGAGGTCCATAAGGTCGAGGTCCACGCCGAGGAGGTCGCGGACGGTGTTCTGGTACTCGGCGCGGTTGAGCCGGCGCAGCGGGACGCGGCCTTGTGTGGCGTTCCGCGCGGCCTCGGCCGCCGCGACCCGGCCGTTCACCCACCCCGTCAGCGCGGTAACGTCCTTCTCCGCCGGGCGGGCCTTCCCCTTCGGCGGCATCGCCCCCGATTCGACCTGCTCGATCGCCGCGGCCCAGCGCTCGCGGTTGGCCTTGTCGCTGAAGTCCGTGGTGAGGCTCTCGACGCGGAACTTCCCCTTCGCCTTGTCGCCCGTGTGGCACGCCTGGCAGTGTTGAGCGAGGAACGACGCGGCGGGACCGTCCTTGGGGGCGGGTTCGGCCGGCCCGCTCGTCCCCCGGCCGTGTACGCCGAGCCCGGCGGCCAACCCGAACATCAGGACGTACCCGCCGCGACGCAGGCGTTGGGAACGGTGCCGACTCGGTGGGTGACTCGCGTCCATGGCCCGATCTTACCAGCGGTCGTCGCGCTACGAGAACGACAATTCCCGTTGCGGAGGCACGAACCCTGATCGGGCGCCGATACCGAGGAGATGAACGACCCCTCACGCCCGTGGTTCTCTCGTCGACAGGTGACCCGGCGGGCGTGTCCGGCGCCCGCGGCGGGTGCTACACCAGCCAGATGCTCGACCCCGCCACCCCGGCACTGGTCCTCGCCCCGATGGAGGGGGTGACCGACGCGCCCATGCGGGCCGCGTTCGGGGAGTCGGCGGCGTTCACCTACGCGGTCGCCGAGTTCCTCCGCGTCGCCCACACCATCCCGGGCCGGGCCGTGGTCCGTCGGCACGTCCCAGAACTGCTCGCGGGCGGGCGCACCCCGACCGGGCTGCCGGTGCAACTCCAACTGCTCGGCGGCGACCCCGGGCGGGTGGCCGAAGCCGCGGTGATCGGGCACGCGGCCGGGGCGACGGCCATCGACCTAAACTTCGGGTGCCCGGCCAAGACCGTGAACCGGCACGACGGCGGGGCCGCGCTGCTCCGCGACCCGCCCCGCGTCCGCGCCGTCGTGGCGGCGGTCCGCGCCGCCCTGCCGCGGGAAGTGACCGTGTCGGCCAAGGTGCGGCTCGGCTGGGACACCATCGACACGATTGACGAGATCGCCACGATGGCCGCCGAGGGCGGGGCGGCGTGGCTGACCGTCCACGGTCGGACCCGCGCCGCCGGGTACGCCCCGCCGGCGTACTGGGGGCCGATCGGCCGTGTGCGCGAGCGGCTCGGGCTGCCGGTGGTGGCGAACGGGGACATCTGGACAGTGGCCGACTTCCGCCGCTGCCGCGACGAGACGGGGTGCCGGCACTTTATGCTCGGCCGCGGGGCGCTGGCCGACCCGAGGTTGCCTCGACGGGTCGCGGCCGAACTCGGCCTGGCCCCGGCTGTGCCGGACGACGAGGCGGCCCGCCCGGTCAACTGGCCCGCTCACCTGCTGTCGCTGGTCGGCTGGACTCACCGGTTTCCGGGCTTCCACCCCGCGGGCGTTCTTCGTCGGCTCAAGCAGTGGCTCGTCCTTGCGGCCCGGCACGGTGGCTTCGGTGGCTTCGAGGCGGTGAAGCGTGCGACGACGGTCGAGGAACTCCTCGCCGTGGTCGGCGCCCCGTTTCGGGGTGACCACGAGCCGGTCCCCCCGTCGGCGTGTGTCTCTCCCGCCGGCGCGCACATGACTGAGTGCCCGGTCGCGGCCGTTGGGGCATCGTGCCACGTTGACTGACCGGTGCAAACCCCCGAGGCACCAGACCACACGTCCCGTTCATATCCGGCCGTAGTGGTTTGCCTCGGCCTCAATCGTGTCCCATCCTTCGCCTGTGCGATCCAGCGACGCACGCACGGTCGGAGGATGACTTGAGCTCAACCGTACGGATGGTGATTCGCCCTACCGTCGCTGCACCGGCTCCGTCCGAAACCCCGCCCCCGGACCAGTCGCCCGAACTGGACTGGCCGCGGGTCAGCGGGTACGCCGTGCACACGTCGGTCGGCGTCGGCGGGATGGGCATCGTGTACCGCGCCCGCCACCGTGCCCTCCGCCGGGTCGTCGCCATCAAGACGCTCCGGGCCGGCTCGCTCGCCGACCCCGAGGCCCGCGACCGGTTCCGCGCCGAGGCCGAGGCCGTCGCGCGCCTCCAGCACCCGAACATCATCCAGGTGTTCGAGGTCGGCACCGTCCAGCCGCGGCCCGGCGAGGTCCACCCGAGTCCGTTCCTGGCGCTCGAGTTCGTGGACGGCGGCAGCCTCGCGCAGGCCGCCAAGTCGCCGCGGTCGCCGGGGGCCGCCGCCCGCCTGGTCGAGACGCTCGCCCGGGCCGTCCACGCCGCCCACCGCGCCGGCGTCGTCCACCGCGACCTGAAGCCGGCGAACGTCCTCCTCACCGCCGACGGCGAGCCGAAGATCGCCGACTTCGGCCTCGCCAAGGCGTTCGGCCCGGAGCGCGACGCCGGCGGCCGGTTCGTGACCCAGGCCGGCCTCGTCATGGGCACGCCCGAGTACATGGCGCCCGAACAGGTCGCCGGCGGCGAGCCGGCCCCGTCGATGGACGTGTACGCGCTCGGCGTCATCCTGTACGAACTGCTCACCGGCCGCGTCCCGCACTGCGGCGACACGCCCGCGGCCACGATGCACATGACCCGCGTCGCCGACCCGGTGTCGCCGCGCCGCCTCCAGCCGTCGCTGCCGCGCGACCTCGAAACGATCTGCCTGAAGGCGCTGGAGAAGGCGCCGGCCGCGCGCTACGCCACGGCGGCGGAGCTGGCCGACGACCTCGCCCACTGGCAGGGCGGCCGGCCGATCCGCGCGCGCGTCGTCGGCCCCGTCGGGCGGGCGGCCCGGTGGGCGCGGCGGAACCCCGCCGTCGCGGGCCTGTCGACCCTCGTCGTGATGGTCGCGGTCGCCGGGTTCAGCGGCGTGGTGTGGAAGTGGCGCGAGTCGCAGGCGAGCGCGGCCGCGGCGGACCGGGCGGCCGCCGAGGCGCGGACCGTCGCGGGGAAGGAGCGCGAGGCGAGCTACCGGGCGAACCTCATCGCCGCGTCGAGCGCGCTTCGGCTGAACGACGTGGCGGCCGCCCGCCGCGCCCTCCAGGCCGCGCCGGAGGCGCACCGGAACTGGGAGTGGCGGCACTTCACGACCCGCCTCGACGACTCGACCAGCAGCACGCCCCTCAACACGACGCAGATCGACCACGTCCACCCCGAAGCCCCGGCCGGCCGGCTCGTCTTCGTCGGCGCCGACGACACCCCGCGGGTGTGGGACTCGGAGGGCGGGGTCGAGCTCTGCCGCCTGCCGCGGGTGGCGAACACCTACCGGTACTCCATCCGCCCGGACGGGGCCGTCGTGGCGCGGGCCGGCCCGGATCACACCGTCGAGCTATGGGACGTGTCTACCGGCCGCGTCCGCGCCGTGCTGCGGGGGCACGAGGGCGACATCACCAACATTCAGTACAGTCCCGACGGCACGCGGCTCGCGAGCGGGTCGATGGACCACACCGTCCGCGTCTGGGACTCGGCGACGGGCGCGCAGCTGCACGTCCTCCGCGGGCAGGCCCACCCCATCTGGACGATGGGGTTCAGCCCGGACGGCAGGTTCCTCGGGGCGCCGGACGGCCCCGGCCGGACCGTCCACGTGTGGGACGTAGCGGCCGGTACCCTCGTCAGCGTCCTCCGCGGGCACGACCGCCTCGCGTCGAAGGCGGTCTTCAGCCCGGACGGCCGTCGGGTCGTCACGGTCGAGGACTTCCCCGCCAACACCGTCCGGCTGTTCGACACGGCGACCGGCAAACTCGTCGCCGCCCTGCCGGACCACACGAACCAGATCAAGCACGTCGCATTCAGTCCGGACGGCAGCCGGCTGGTGACCATCTCGATGGACCAGACGGCCCGCCTGTGGGACGCCGACGGCAAGCCGGTCGCCGTGATGCGGGGGCACCGCGGGGGCGTGCTCGGGGCGGCGTTCAGCCCGGACGGCAAGCGGCTGGTGACGGCGTCCGCCGACCGGACGCTGCGGCTGTGGGACGCGAAGTCGGGCGAGAGCGTCGCGACTCTTCACGGCCACAACGGGCCGGTGAGCTGGGTGGCGTACACGCACGGCGGCGCGGCGTTGGTGTCGGCGTCACAGGACGGCACGCTACGGACGTGGAACCCGGCCCGGGCGGAGGCCGGCGGCGTCCTCCGCGGCCACACGAGTTTCGTCTACTCGGTCGCCGTGCACCCGGACGGCCGGCGCGCGGCGTCGGCGTCGTGGGACGGCACGGCGCGGCTGTGGGACCTTGCCACGGGGCGAGAGTTGCGGGTGTTCGCCCACGAGAAGCGGGAGATCCTTGTGTCCGTCGCGCTCCACCCGGCCGGCCGGCTGATGGCAACGCTCGGCCGCGACAACGCGGTCCGCTTGTGGGACGTCGAGACGGGCGCGAACGTTCACACCTGGGTCGTGCCGGTGGCGGCGTGGCAGGACAGCCGGCTGGCGTTCGACCCGAGCGGCGGGCTCCTGGCCGTCGGCGCGAAGGACGGGGAACTGCGGCTCCTGGACGTGACGTCGCGGGCGGAGGTCGCGCAACTGCGCGGGCACCGCGACGCCGTCCGCGACGTGTCGTTCAGCCCGGACGGTCGGCTCCTGGCGTCGGCGGGGGAGGGGGCCGACCGCACGGTACGGCTGTGGGACGTGGCGACGCGGCGGGAGGTGGCGCGGCTGGACGGGCACACCAGCTGCGTCTATTCCGTGGCGTTCAACCGCGACGGGTCGCTCCTGGCTTCGGGCTCGACCGACGGGACGGTGCGGCTGTGGGACGTGGCGACGCGGCGGGAGGTGGCGGTGCTGAGCCACGGGACGAACGCCTACGGGTTGGCGTTCACCCCGGACGGGTCGAGGCTCGCGGTCGGGTGCGCGGACAACACGATCCGCCTGTGGGACGTAACGACGCGGCAGGAGGTCGCCGAGTTGCGGGGCCACACCGAGTACATTCACGGGCTGACGTTCGACCGGGAGGGGTCGCGGCTGCTGTCGGCGTCTGGCGACGGTACGCTGCGCGTGTGGGACGGCTCACCCCGCACCGGGGCGCGATAGTGGATCGTTTCGGATCTACCGCGTCGCCGGACTCAGGCCCGGCCTCAATCCCCATTTCAACCCCCCGGGCGAGCATCCGGTGAGCTAGATTACAGTACTCACCGATCCGCCCGCCCGAGGTTGACGTGCCCGGCACACGCGATTCGACGGACTCAACTCTCCCCGCCTGCCCCCGTGCCAATCCCTCCGTCTGATCCGAGTGGTCGCCCGTGCCAGCAACTGAACCGTCAGTAACGACCGACCGCCGCGCCGGCGAGGAGCCGGTTCCCGGCTACGTCCTCGTCGAACCGCTGGGCCGCGGCGGGTTCGGCGAGGTGTGGAAGTGCGTCGCCCCCGGCGGGCTCCACAAGGCCGTGAAGTTCGTGCCCGGCGGCGGCGACCAACTCCGCCAGGAGGCCGCGGCGTTCGAGCGCGTCCGCGCCCTCCGGCACGCCTTCCTACTGTCGCTGGAGCGGGTCGAACTCGTCCACGGCGACCTGGTCATGGTGATGGAACTGGCCGACGCCCAGCTCCAGGACCGGTTCGACGAGTGCCGCCGGGAGGGGCGGCGCGGCATCCCGCGAGACGAGCTCCTGCGCTACCTCGCGGACGCGGCCGAGGCGCTCGACGTGATCACGGCGCGGTACGGACTCCAGCACCTCGACGTGAAGCCGGCCAACCTGTTCCTGATCGACGGGCACGTCAAGGTTGGCGACTACGGGCTCGTGCGGGCCCTGGGGGCGGGCCACACGGGGGCTGGCCTGACGCCGAAGTACGCCGCGCCCGAGGTCCTGCGGGGGAACGCCGACGCCCGATCCGACCAGTACAGCCTCGCGCTCGTGTACCACGAACTCCTGACGGGGGCGTTCCCGTTCCCCGGCCGGACGGCGCAGCAGTTGATGCTCCAGCACGTGAGCGCCGAGCCCGACCTGTCGCCACTTCCCGCGACCGACCGCGCGGCCGTGGCACGCGCACTCGCGAAGGTGGCGGCCGACCGGTTCCCCAGTTGCTCCGACTTCGTGCGGGCGGTGGCCTTCGCCGGGGGCGGGAACCCCGGGTCGGGACTCCTGTCGTTTCCCATGCCCGCTCCCGAGCCCCGGGCGAGTGCTGAGACGCGCACGGCCCCCGTCGGCACGATCGTGGAGCACCGGCCGGCGGTCGCGCCCCCGGTCGCCACGCCCGCGCCGGCCAACCTGCCGGTCGTGGCATTCGTCCCGCGGTTGCGCCCGCGGCCGGCTCTCGCCGGCGACCTGACCCCTGCCGAGTTCGTCGAGACGGTCGTGGCGGCAGCGCGGTCCGAGGCCGGGGCGGACGAGGTGCCCGCGGACGGGACGCGGTCGTGTCGGTTCCTGTGTACGATCTCGGCGTCGATGCTCCCGCCGAAGCTCACTGGCGTGGCCCGGCAATTCGGGATGACGGTCGAGGAGTGGGACTCGGGGGCGGTCTTGCGCCGCCCGGTCGGGGGGCGGTCGTTCTCCGCCCCGGCGCCGGGCGAACTGTGGGTACTGATCCAGCGCGCGGCTCCCGGGCCCGAAACGGTCGCCACCGCGGGGCTAGCCGGTGACATCCCGGCGGCCGACCAACGGAGTTTGGAGGCCGCCTTGCCCGGGGTGCTGGCGGGGGTGCGCGGGGCGGTCGAGAACCTGCGCGAACGCCGGAGTCACCCGCGATACGCGGCGGGCCTCCCGGTCCGACTTCACCCGGTCGGCGACGACGGGACGGTGGGCGCCGCCGAGGACGGCGTGTGCGAGGACGTGTCCGCAGGCGGCGTGCGCGTCCTGACCCGCGCGGCCACGCCGGTGCGCAAAGTCTACCTGGAGTTTCGCAGTATCGAGGGCGTCGCCGGGAACGCCCTGCTCGCGAAGGTCGTCCGCTCGGAGTCCGGTCCCGGCGGCCACGTCGTCGCGTGCCGGTTCGACTGCTAGCGAGAGGTCGTCGCGGTCACGCCCACCCGTTGCAGCGGGTGGGCGTTTTGCGTTTAACAGCCCTGCGGCATCGGCCGCGACCCAGGCTTCTCCACCCCATCGCCGGGTCCGACATGCGATCCACGCACACCCGCACGGCCCTCGCGCTCGCCGTCACCCTCTTCGTGGCATGGGCCGGGCCGACCCAGCCGCCGGCCCCGGACGTCCTCCTCGCCGACTTCGAGGGCGACACCTACGGCCACTGGACCGCGACCGGCTCCGCATTCGGCGACCGGCCGGCGGCCGGCACGCTGCCGGGGCAGATGCCTGTGAGCGGGTTCCGCGGTAAGGGGCTCGTCAACACGTTCCGCGGCGGCGACAAGAGCACCGGCACTCTCACGTCGCCGGAGTTCTCCGTCGAGCGGAACTTCGTCTCGTTCCTGATCGGTGGCGGGGGGTACGCGGGGAAGACGTGCCTGAACCTCCAGATCGACGGCAAGACCGTCCGCACCGCGACCGGGCCCAACGTGAACCCCGGCGGCAGCGAAGAACTCGCCCCCGCGTTCTGGGACGTGACCGAGTTCCGCGGCAAGACGGCCCGCCTCGTCGTCGTGGACGACGCCACCGGCGGGTGGGGGCACGTCAACGTCGATCACATCGTCCTGACCGACGCCCGGCCCGCGGTCCCGGCCCCCGCGACACGCGACATCGTGCTGACGCGACAATACTTGCACCTCCCGGTCCGCACGGGGGAGGGGAAGCCGGGCAAGACCGCACGCGTGGCCCTCGACGTGGACGGCAAGACCGTCCGCGAGTTCGACATCGAACTCAGCGACCAGCCGACGTGGTTCGCGCACCTCGACGTCGGCGCGTGGACGGGGAGGACGGCGACGCTTCGGGCGGACAAACTCCCGCCGGGCGGCGCGGCGCTGAAGCTGGTGACGCAGGCGGACACGATCTGGGACGCCGACAAGGTGTACCGCGAACCGCTGCGGCCGCTCGTCCACTTCTCGTCGCGCCGCGGCTGGCTGAACGACCCGAACGGGCTCGTGTTCGCCGGCGGCGAGTACCACCTGTTCTACCAGCACAACCCCTACGGGTGGCACTGGGGGAACATGCACTGGGGCCACGCCGTCAGCCGCGACCTGGTGCGCTGGGAGGAGCGGCCGATCGCCCTGTACCCGCCGCGGCACGGCGACTGGGCCTTCAGCGGCAGCGCCGTGGTGGACCGCGACAACACAGCCGGGTGGATGACGGGCACGAACGACGTGCTCGTCGCGGCGTACACCAGTACCGGCCGCGGCGAGTGCGTCGTCTACTCGAACGACCACGGTCGCACCTGGACGGAGTTCGACGGCAACCCGGTCGTCAAACACACCGGCCGCGACCCGCGGCTCGTCTGGCACGCCCCGACGCGGCAGTGGGTGATGGCCGTGTACACCGAGGCCGACGGGAAGCGATGGATCGCGTTCCACACGTCACCGGACCTGAAGACGTGGACGTACCGCAGCCGGATCGAGGGCTTCTTCGAGTGCCCCGACCTGTTCGAACTGCCGCTCGATGGCAAGTCCGACGTGCGGAAGTGGGTGCTGACCGCGGCCGACAGTAACTACGTCGTTGGCACGTTCGACGGCCGCGAGTTCAAGCCCGAGACGCCGCGACTGACGGGGAGCCGCGGCGTCGGGTTCTACGCGGCGCAGACGATCAGCCACGACCCGAAGGGTCGAGTGATTCAGATCGGCTGGCTGCAGGCGCCGTCGCCCGGTGCGCCGTTCAACCAGGCGATGAGTTTGCCGCTCCAGTTAATGTTGACTGCGACGCCGAACGGCCCGCGGCTGTCGTGGACGCCGGTCGAGGAACTGACGGCGATGCGAGACAAGACGCACCGGTTCCCGCACCGCGACGTGGGGCCCGGAACCGACCCGCTGACCGGGATCACGGCCGACGCCCTGGAACTGGAGGCGGTGGTCGATCCGAAACAGGCGGCGCGGGTCGAATTTCGGGTCCGCGGGGTCGCCATCGGGTACGACGTGGCGAAGCAAGAACTGACGGTCGGCAAGCAGCGGGTGCCGACGCCGCTCCGCGGGGGGAAGCTGAAGGTACGGGCGTTCGTCGACCGAACCTGTGCCGAAGTGTTCGCGGCCGACGGCCTCGTGTACGTGCCACTCCCGCTGATCTCCCCCGTTGACGACCGTGGGGCGTCGCTCGCGGTCCGAGACGGGGTCGCCCATTTCGAGGAGCTCAGCATCCATGAACTCCGGTCGATCTGGGAGCCGAGGGAACGCTAAACGGCTCCGATTCAAGCCCGCTCGTGGGAATGTGCAGCCGCCGATCGCGGCGTGGTTGCAGGTGGAATAAATCCACCTGTCGGGAAAGTGTCGGATTCTCCGGCACCCTTTCAGTCGAGAGGTGTTGCTCCGGAGCGGTCGTTAATTGATTTCTCACCCCAGGCTCGCTACCTTCTCCAATCACACTGACTGCTACAGCTCCCGCCGCCCCGCACCTCGATGCTCGGCGGTCACCGGTGCGTGCGGTCGGTGACCCCTCCCGATCGCGGCGCCTTACTCGCAGCCCCGTGATCCGCCCGCACGTCACCCGCCTTTCGGCGGGATCCGGCCGCACGTACCCGGCCGGCGTAGCTGATTCGGGAACGGTAATCTCCCCACGAGCCAGCGCCCATGCCCCCGTTTCAGGAATGGCTGCGGAAAGTGTTCGGTCCGCGCGCCCGCGCCGGCCGCCTCAAGGGGCGGACCGACCGCCCCGCGCTCGGGCACGAGGTGCTCGAAGACCGGACGCTGTTCGCCACCCGCGTCTGGGCGGGGCTCGGGTCCGACGGCCTCTGGAGTACGCCGGCGAACTGGACGGGGAACGTCGCCCCCCAACCGGACGACAACCTCGTCTTCCCCGCCGGCGCCGGCCGGCTGACCAACACCAACGACTACGCCGCCGACACCCGTTTCCGGTCGGTCACCATCTCGGCCGCCGGCTACGCCATCGGCGAGCAGGCCCCGGGCGCCAACCGCGTCGTCCTCCTCGACGGCGTCGTCTACCCCGCCGCGCTCGGCAACGCCGCGTTCAACGTTCCCGTCGCGCTCGGGGCGAATCAGACGTTCTTCGCCGCCAACGCGGGCGCCACGCTCACCCTCGGCGCCATCGACCTCGCGTCACTCCAGACGCTCAGCATCGACGGCCGCGGCGACCTGGTCGCCGGCGGCGCCGTGACCGGCACCGGTGGCATCACCAAGCTCGGCGACGGCGTCCTCGCACTGGCCGGCGCGAACACGTTCGAGGGGATCGTCAACGTTACGCAGGGGAGCATCAGCCTCCGCTCCGACACCGCCCTCGGCTCGACCGTCGGCGGCACCATCGCCGGCCTCGGCACGTCGATCCTGCTCGACGGCGGCGTCACCGTGCCCGAGAACCTCGTGGTCCGTGACGTCGGCCGCGGTTTCGACCTTAGTGCGCTCGGGGCCGTCCGCAGCGTGTCGGGCACGAACCGACTGACCGGCACGATCGCGATGAACAACCACGGCAGCTTCGGCGCCGACGCCGGCAGCACGCTGATCGTCTCGGGCGCGGTCATGGTCGAGCCCAACGTGAGCGACGGCGGCCTCACCAAGTTCGGCTCGGGCACCGTCGAACTCGCCGGCAGCACGGACAACGTCATCACCGGCACGGTGACCGTGGTCCAGGGGACGCTGCGCCTCAACAAGGACCGCAGCGGGCCGGCGACGCCGCTCGCGTTCAACGCCGCCCTGATCGTCGGGGACAACCGCGACGGCGTGGCGGCGGCGGACGCCGCGCGAGTTGAACTGGGCGCCCGCGACCAGATCCCCGAGCTCAACTTCAACCGCACCGGTGTCAACTTGGTGACCGTCAACAGTACGGGCACCCTCGACCTGAACGGGTTCGACGACCAGGTCGGCAGCCTGACGCTGCTGGTCGGGCGCAGCTCGGCCGCGAAGGTGATCACCGGTGCCGGTACGCTGTCGACGCTGGGCGACATCACGACCAACACCTTCCAGGGGAGCAGCGGTGCGAGCCCCGCGGCGCGGATCAGCGGCAACCTGAACCTCGGCAGCTTCTTCTCCGGGGCCGGCGGCGTCGCCACGCGCACCATCGCCGTCAACGACACCGCCCTCTTCAGCCTCAACCCCGACCTCGTCATCGACGCCAACATCAGCGGCGGGCCGCAGGTGTCGCTGTCGAAGACCGGCGCCGGCACCCTGATGTTGAGCGGGAATAACACCTACCAGGGGGCGACCCGACTCACCGCCGGCGTCACCGACATCGGCCGCGACGGCGCGTTCGGCAACAGTTCGATGGTCGCCGTGTCCGGCGGCTTCTTGCGCGCCGTCGATCCCGCCGGCAACCCCGCCGCACGAACGACTCCCGGCACCATCCCGTGGGAGTTCGACGCCGACTTCGGCATTTACGGCAGCGGCGCCCTCACGATCGGCGGGCCGGTCACGCTCACGGCCACGCGCACCATCACCACCTTCGACCCGGCCCAGGTGACGACTCTGGCCGCCGGCATCGGCGAGGGGCTGTTCCCCGGCGCCGGCCTGAACAAGCGCGGCCGCGGCGAACTGAACATCGCCGGCCCCGCGACGTTCACGGGAACGCTGGGCATCGGCACGAATAACAGCACGGCCGACGGCGGCACCCTTCGACTTTCCGGGCCGGCGGGGGCGCTGACGCGGAGCCTGAACACCATCCTCGTCGGCGTGAACAGCAGCCTGGTCCTCGACGCCGCCGCGGGGAACAACGCCGACCGCCTGCCGGACGCGGCGCCGATCGACCTGTACGGCACCCTCCGCCTGATCGGCAACGCCGGCGGCACGACCGAGACGGTCGGCCTGGTCCGGCCGCAAGGCGGGGTCACCAGCACGATCGCGTCGGATACGACCGGGGCCGGGAGTAACCGCCTCGTCCTCGGCAGCCTGGGGGCGACCGCCACGAACGCGGCGGTCACGTTCGCGGCGGGCGGCACGCCGCTGAGCGAGGCCGGGCAGAACCAGATCAACGTGCTTCAGGCCCCGACGAACATGCCGGTGACGAACAACGTCATCGCCAACGCGGTGGTCCTGAACCCGGACGGCAGCGCCGACTTCGCCACCGTCACGACCGGCGTCGTCGGCCGGGCGATCACCGCGCTGCCGGCCGCCGGCTACGTCACCAGCTTCGACGCCGCCAACCCGACCAGTAACGTCAAGATCACGTCCGGCACCGTGACGCTGGACCGCTCGCGCACGGTGAACGCGCTGATCCTCGGGCCGGGCGTCACGGTCAACGGCGTGGACTCGACCGGCCAGCTGACCGTCGCCACCGGGCCGGTGGTGCTGTCGGCCGGGAGCCGGCTGGCGGTGCCGTTCCTGTCGATGACGCCGAACGCCGCTGCGTCGTCGGCGAACCCGTTCTTCCTGGTCGCGCCCTCGGGCGCCGCGGTCCTTTCCAGTTCGATCGCCGGCACCACGGGCGGGACGCTCACCAAGGGCGGGCTCGGCAACCTGATCCTGGAGGGGGCCAACCAGTTCACCAGTTCCGTCATCGTCGGCCAGGGCGTTCTGACCGTGCGGAATTCGATGGCACTCGGCTCGGCGTCGGCCGGCACGGCGGTCAACCTGGGCGGCCAACTCCTCCTCGACGGCAGCTTGACCGTCCTCGGCGAGTCGCTGACCGTCAGCGGCATGGGGCCGAACGCCGGCGCGTACGGCGCGACCATGTCGAGCACCGACGGCGCGCTGGCCGCCACCGGCGGGGCGAGCCAGTGGACCGGGACGGTGGCGCTCGGCGGCGTCGTCTCCATCGACGCCACCGCCCTGTTCCCGAATGGCGGGTTCACAACGTTCACCGGGTCCGGCGTTGGCGTCGCCCCCGGGGCGTCGCTGAACGTCTCCGGCCTCGTGTCCGGCGGGGCCGACATCGTCAAGATGGGCGGCGGTCAGTTGGAACTGAGCGGCACACTGGCGAACTCCGTCAGCCAGGGGCCGCGGATCAAGCAGGGCACGCTGCTGCTGAACAAGCTCCCGGGCGTGGCGGCGGTGTCGATCAACACGGCGACGATCAGCGTCGGCGACGACGTGCCCGGAAACAGCGCCACCCTCCGCTTCGGCGCCGGCTACCAGTTCGGCGCCGCCAACTTGACGAACGTGCTGACGGTGGCCAGCAACGGGACGGTTGACCTGGCCGGCACGCACCAGGCGTTCGGCTCGATGAACCTGGTCGTCGGGCCGGCGGGCGGGGCGGCCGTGACCGTGGGTGCGGGCGGCTCGCTGACCGTGGCCTCGACCGCAGTACCCCCGTTCGGCAGCGTGACCGTCCACGCCCTCGGCGGCGGCAACCCGACCGGCGCGACCGTCAGCGGCGGCACCCTGGTGCTCGACACGTTCAACTCCTCCGGGACCGCCCAGCAGCGCACCTACACCGTCAACGACGCCGCCGCCGGCGTGGACTTCACGATCTCGTCCGCGATCACCGACGGCACCGGCTACCGGCCGAACGGCATCATCAAGGCCGGGTTCGGCGCGATGCAGTACGACGGCGCCACGGCCAACACCTACACCGGCACGACGACGGTGAACGACGGCACGCTGTTGCTGAACAAGTCGCCCGGCGTGCTGGCGATGCGTGGTCCGCCTCCTGGCCGCGAACCAACTCCCCGACTGGCAGGCGCTGGTGACCGTCAACGGCACCGGCCTCCTCGACCTGAACAACTTCAACGACACGATCGGCACCGCCGACGGGCAGACCGCCCTGAACGTCACCAGCGGCGTCGTCCGCACCGGTACCGGTGCCGGCGCCGGCACGCTCACCCTCAACGGCGACCTGGTCACGACCGCCTTGTTCGGCGTCGGCACGCTGCCGGGGACGAACAACGTGCTCGCCGCGCCCGTCATCGCCGGGAAGCTCAACCTCGGCTCCGGCTACGCCCGCACGATCAACGTCAACGACCGCAATGAACTGATGGTCGATGCCGTCCTCACCGCCGACGTGAGCGGCACCGCAGACGTCTTCAAGATCGGGGGCGGCAATCTGCTCGTCTCGGGGGCCAACAGCGGCTGGTCGGGGGCGCTCTCGATCAACAACAACGCCGGGTTCAACCAGGCGAGCCTGACGGTCGGCAGCGACACCGCCCTCGGCACCGGGGTGGTGTTCCCGGTCAACACGATCCAGATCGGCGCCGACGGCGGCCCGCGGTCGATCGCCAACCGGGTGGTCACGCAAGACCTGCGCCTGTCCGGCGGCAACGACCTCACCCTTAGCGGCGCCGTTGACCTGAACGCGGGCGCCACGTTCACCGTGTTCGCCCCTGTCAACCTGGCGTTCACCGGCGGCCTCGGCGAACTCGTAAACGGGTTCAACCTCAGTAAGTCCGGGGCCGGCACCCTCGTGATCGCCTCGCCGGCGCTGATGTCCGGTGCGCTAACGATCAACGGCGCGGGCGGGTCGGTGGTCGTGACCGGGGCGGGCACGCTGCCGAACGTGTCGGGCGTGACCGTAAACGTTGGCGGCACACTCCTCCTCGACAACACCACGACGGCCGTCGGCGACCGCCTCCGCGACGCGGCCCAGGTCACGCTCGCCGGCGGTGCGCTGGAGTTCCGCGGCAACGCCGCCGCGCCGGTGTCCGAGGTGGTCGGCACGATCCAGGCGAACAGCAACTTCTCGTCCACGGTCACGAGCGTGTCGCAGGGCGCCGCCGCGACCCTGTCGGCCAACCTGCTGTCGCGCCAGGCGTCGAGCTTCGTGTCGTTCCGCGGGTACGGGGCGGACCTCGGCTCGGCCACGAACCGCCTCATCTTCTACACCCCGTTGACGCCACAGTTGGTCAACGGCGTGCTGCCGTTCGCCACGCTGGCGAAGGCCGGCGACCTCGACTTCGCCGGCTACGACCCGGCCCGCGGCGTGGTCGCGGCCGCGGCCCGCACCACGCTCGCCGGCGCGGCCGCGACCGACAGCGTGAAGCTGACCGCGAGCCAGAGCATCTCCGCCGCGACGGCGGTGAACGCGCTGCTGATCGTCGGCTCGAACGTCACCGTCGGCGGCACCGTGCCGCTGCTCGTCGGCTCCGGGCTGCTCGTCGGCGACGGCGCGAGCAACAAGCTGACCACGCCCGTCCTCTTCGGCGGGGCGACGGGGTTGGTCAACGTGTCCACCCTGCGGCAGCCGGGCGCCGGCCCGTCGTCGCTGGAACTCGCGGGCGCCGTGGACGGCGAGAGCGGCCTGACCAAGTTGGGCACCGGCCGGCTCACCCTGGCGGCCGCGAACACCTACGCCGGGGCCACCACGGTGGCCGAGGGCGTACTCCGTGCGTCGGACGGCGGGGCGCTCGGGGTCACGGCCGGCGGGGCCGCGTCCCAGGGCACGACCGTGCTGACCGGGGCGGCGTTGGAACTGGACGGGTCGGCCGCGAACCTGTCGGTCGGGGCGGAGGCGCTGACCCTGAGCGGCGCCGGGTTCGGGTACGGCAACCAGACCGCCATCCTGACGAGCGGCAACACCGGGGCGCTCCGCAGCCTGGCGGGGGCGAATTCGTGGGCCGGGAGCCTGACCCTCCCGAGCCCGGGCGGCGGCCAGACCCTGGCCGTGGTCTTCGGCGCCGACGCCGGGTCGCTGACTCTTACGGGGACTCTCACCGGCGGGGGCACCGGCGACGTAAACAGCCGGCTCAACATCAACAAGGTCGGCGGCGGGACGGTCGTCCTCGCCGGGGCCACCGCCGCGACGACCGTCGGCGCCGGGACCCAGGGGCAGATCAACACGACCGTGTTCGAGGGCACGCTCGCGCTGAACAAGAGTCCCGGCGTCAACGCCCTGCCGAACCAGGTCCAGAACAACATCCAGGTCGGTGACAACGTCGGCCCGGCCGGGGCGGACGTCCTCCGCCTGCTCGCGTCCGACCAGATCGCCGACACCAACCACCTGATCACCGTCCAGGGCTCCGGCCTGCTCGACCTGAACGGCAACAGCGAGCGGATCGATACCACCCTGAACCTCGTCAGCGGCCTCACCGCGTCGGCGGCCGTCACCACCGGCGCCGGCACACTCGTCATCAACACCGCGAACAACATCACGGTCACTGCCCAGGCGAACACGTTCGGCAACCTCACCCCCGTCGTCGTGTCCGGCACCCTCGCGCTGAACGTCGGCGGCGGGGCGGCCGCGACCCGCACCGTCACCACGAACGACACCATCGGCGAGGTGGACCTACGCCTCGCGGCGCGGCTCACCGACGGCGACGGCAACGCGAACCTTCAGAACATCACCACCGCGGGGAACGGGCGGCTCGAACTGACGAACGGCGCGAACGACTTCTCCGGCGTGTTTACCGTCGCCGCCGGCCGCACCCGGGTGAGCGCGGCGGGTGCCCTCGGCGCCAGCGGCGCCGGCGCCGGCACGACCGTGAACGCGAACCTCAGCCTGGAACTGAACGGCGTCACGGTGGTGGACGAGGTGCTGTCGCTGAACGGCAGCGGGTTCGGCGGCCGCGGCGCCCTCGTCGGCGTCCCGGGAACCACGAGCGTGTGGCAGCAGAGTACGTTCGTCGGCAACCTCATCACCCTCGCGGGTGCCGCGACGATCGGCGTGGACACGGCCGCGACCGTGGACCTGTCGGCGTCGGTGAGCATCGGCTCGACGATCACGAAGTTGCTCCCCGGCACGCTGCGGCTGTCGGGCGGCACGCTGGCGAACTCGGGAGCCGGCGGGCTGATCATCGCCGAGGGCACGGTTCGGCTGGCGAAAAACGCCGGGGTCGACGCGTTCGGCACAGGCACCCTCGACGTCAGCGCGAACAACGACTTCGGCGGCCAGGACGCCGACGTGCTGATCCAGGAGGCGAGCGAGCAGATCAACGCGGCCGCGAACGTGCGGGTGTCCGCGTCCGGGTTGTGGGACCTCGGCGGGTTCACCGAGAGCCTCGGCAACGGCAGCACCGGCACGGTGCTGACCCTGTTCACCGGGCTGGCGCACCGGGCGCACGTCAAGAACGGCACCCTCACGCTCGCCGGCGGCACGGTCTCGACCAGCAACATCACCGTCAGCACCGCGACCGGCGGGCTCGGCGCCAACATGCTGAGTAACTCCCTGGGCGTGTGGTTCGACAGCGACCTGGCGGTGAACCTCGGCGGGTCGCGGCGCGACTTCATCACCAACCCGGCCGGATTCTCGCAGAACGTCCTGCAGGTGGACGGCGTGGTCACGAACGGCCAGATCAACAAGACGAACGTCGGCGGCACCCTGCTGCTGACGAACGCGGGGAACAACTTCGGCGCGAACGAAGCGCAAACCCTCACCGCCCCGGGGGCGGCGTTCACGCTGACCTTCCGCGGGGCGACGACCGTGAGCCTCGCCGCCGCCGCCGCCGCGTCCGGCGGCGCCGGGTCGGTGCAGACGGAGTTGGAAAACCTCTCGACGATCGGGGCCGGAAACGTCGTGGTCACCGGGGCCGCCGGCGGCCCGTACACGATCACGTTCCAGGGGGCACTGGCGAACCGCGACCTGCCGCTCCTGACGGCGAGCGTCGGCACCATCGCCGAGTTGCAGATCGGCGGGGCGATCCTGCTCCAGGGCGGCGTCGTGGCCGTCGGCAACAGCGGCGCCCTCGGGGGCGGGCTGAGCGCCGCACGCAACAGCGCCGGCAGCCTCCGCGCCGACGGCGGCGCGGTCACGATCAGCCGCCCGGTCGATCTCGTCTCCGGAACCAGTGGCGCGTTCGCGTTCACGATCCTCGGCGACGCCCCGCTCACGTTCGCCGGCCCGGTCTCGCTCGGCAACAACGACGCGACGATCACGGTGAACACGCCGCAGGCCGTAACCTTCGCCGGCTCCCCGGCCCTCAACGTCGGCGTCCGGACGGTCACGATCAACACGATCGCCGGCAACACGACGACCCTCGCCGGCGCCCTCGTGGACACCGCCGGCCCCGCCGCCGGGGCGCTCACCAAGAGCGGGCTCGGCACGCTGGTGCTGGCCGCGGCGAACGCCTACGACGGGACGACGACGGTCAGTGCCGGCGTGCTCCGGGCCGCGAACTCGGCGGCGCTCGGGACCACGACCAACGCCGTGCAGACGTTCGGCGTTACGAGCACCGGCGGCGGGTCGTTCACCCTCACGTTCAACAACCAGGTGACGCCGGCCCTCGCGTACAGCGCGACCACCCCGCCGACGGCCGCGGCCGTCGAGGCGGCGCTGAACGCGCTGCCGCTGGTCGCCGCGGTCGGCGGCGGCATTTCCGTCACGTCGTCGACGCCGGCCGGCCCGACGACGACGTACACGGTCACATTCGGCGGCGCCCTCGCCGGCTTCGCCCAGGGGCTCATGACGGTCACCGTCACCACGCCTGTCTCCATCAGCACCGCAGCCGCGATCACAACGGCCGGGGGCGGCGGCACCACGGTCTCGTCCGGCGCGGCGCTCGAGGTGGCCGGGAGCGGCAACACCTTCGCCGAGTCGCTGACCCTGAACGGCATCGGCCTCGGTGGGGCGCCCACCGGCGCGCTCCGCCTCTTCGACGCGACTCCCAACTCCGCCGAAGCCGTGACCTGGACCGGCAGTATTGCCCTCGCGGCGGCGACAGCGGTCGGCGTGACGGCCGGCGGCGCCAACGGCGACACCCTCACCCTCGGCGGCACCGGAACCATCACCGGGGCGAACTCGCTGACCAAGTTCGGCGAGGGGACGGTCGTGCTCGGCGGGACCAGCAACAACACCTACACCGGCGGCACGGTCGTGGCCCAGGGCACGCTCGTGCTGAACAAGCAGGACACGGCCGGCCGGCCGTTCCAGCCGAACGCCACCGGCACCGGAGCCGTCACCGTCGGCGACGAGGGCGGGCTCGACGTGATGGTGTACGGCGGCACCGCGGGCGTGGACCAGCTGTACGGCCTGGGCAGCGTCACCGTCACCACGTCGGGGGTGTTCGACCTGAACGGGAAGTCCGACTTCATCGGCGGGCTCGTTCTGGAGACGGGCCGGCTGACCAGCGCCGTCGTTCAGACGGGGGCGGGGGCGCTCGTCCTGTCCGCCGACGTGGTGGTCAACCCGTTCGGCCCGTCCGCGTTCGCCGGTACGCCCGCGACGATTTCCGGCACCCTCACCCTGGCCGGCGCGGTGAACGCCAACCAGGTGGGGACGAGTAACACGGCGCCGCAGTTCACCGTGAACACCGGCGCCGTGTTGACCGTGACCGCGGCGGTGGGCCAGCTCCAGCCGGTCGGCGGGTTCGTCCCCGGGCTCCAGGAGTCGCGCATCCCCCGCGGCACGTTCCCGAACGCGGCGGCCCCCCTCACCCCGACCGCCAACCAGCTCTACCCGCGGCTCGGCGAGGTCTTCAACGGCGCCACCCCCGGAAACCCGTGGGGGACGAACGAGATCTGGGTCTACACCGGGCAGTTCTTCGACGCCGACGGCGTCGTGTCGTTCGGGTCGAACATCGACGACGACGCCTACATCAGCATCGACGGCGTCGTGGTGTACGGGCCGTTCAGCGACAACACCTCTCACGCCTCGGGCCTCCTCACCCTCGGGGCCGGCGTGGGCGGCGGCTGGCACACGATCGACATCCGGGTCGGGAACGGGAGCGGCGGGGCGGGGGCGAACAACGCCAACGGGTGGACGAACGCGTTCGGCTTCGGCATCGCCCCGAACGGCACGACCTCGACCGCCGGCACCAGCTACGCCATGCCGGTCGATAACGGGTCGATGAACCTGTTCCGCAGCGCGTCCGCCGCGGTCCCGTACGCGCTCGCGAAGTCCGGCGGTGGCGTGCTCAACCTCACCGCCGCCAACACCTACACCGGCGGCACCACGGTCAGCGCCGGCACGCTGACGTTCGCCGGCGCCGGCTCCGCGGCCGCGACATCGGCCGTGTCCGTCGCCGCCGGCGGCGTGCTGGTGCTCGACAACACTGCTACGAACAACAACAACCGCATCGCCGACGCGGCCGCGGTCACGCTCGGCGGCACGCTGTTGTTCAAGGGGAACGCGACGACCGCCTCGACCGAGACGCTCGGCGCCCTGGCGCTGACGGCCGGCACCGCGTCCACCGTCCGCTCGGAGTACGGCGGCGTTCCCGGGCAGGCGCTCACGTTCACCGCGTCGTCCGGGGCGGTCCTTACCCGCAACCCCGGGGCGACACTGAACCTGTCGACGGACAACGACTTCGTACTCGGGGTGAACGAAGTCCGGTTCGTGGCCACCGGCACGGCGACTCTGCCCGGCCTGACCGGCGGCGTGCTCCCGTGGCTCACCGTGACAACGTTCTCGGCCCCGGCCGCCGGCGCGGGGGCGGAGGCGATCGACCTCGGAACCGACCTCGACCCCGGGGCGCTGACTCTGAGCCTGGGGCGGCTCCTGGCGTACGACGCCAGCAACGTCAAGGTGACCAGCGGGAACACCGGGCTCACCCTCGGCAGCACGATCAACGCGCTGCTGCTGGCCGGCTCCGGCCTCACGGCCAACGTTTCCGGGACCACGACCGTCACCAGCGGGCAGGTGGTGAACGTCGGGGGGTCGAACAGCATCGCCGGCGGGACGCTGGCGTTCGCCGGGGCCGAACCGCTGTTCTTCACGTTCGGCGCCAACGCGGCCCAGACGATCGACGTGACCGGCGTGACGGCGCCGGTGTTCACCCTGACGCTGCCGGTGAACGCCCCCGGCACCACGTCGCCGACGCAGGGGCCGACGCAGGTGGCGCCGTCGGCGGTGCAGACGACCGGCCCGCTCAACCCCGCCACGCTCACCGCCGCCGCGCTGCGGCAGGCGCTCGAAGCGCTGCCGGCCGTCGGCCCCGGGAACGTCTCGGTCGCGCAGTCGGGGACGGTATTCACGGTCACGTTCGTCGGCGCCCTGGCCGGGGGCGCAATCCCGAAGTTGGTGGCGAACGTGACCGGCGCCGGGGTGGTGCCGCTCGTCGCCGTGTCGGCCGCCGGCGGCGGCGTGCTCGCCGTCGGGTCGTCGGTCACCGGGACGACGGCCGGTCGCAAGCTCCGCAAGGGCGGGCTGCGGCTGAGCGGTGACAACCAGGCCGGCGGCGGGTACACCGGGGTGCTGACCGTGGAAGAGGGCGAACTGATCGCCGGGCACGTCAACGCCCTGGGGGCGGTCGCCGCGGGCACCACGGTCGCTCTGGGGGCGGCGCTCACCTATGACCTCGCCGGCACGGTGACGGCCGCGGCCGAGCCGCTGACGCTCAGCGGCACCGGCTACCTGAACAACGACTCCGGCGCCCTCCGGGTGGTCGGCGGCGGCACCGTCACGCAGGCGGCGGCGGTCACGCACGTCGGGGCGAACCTGGTCGTGTCTGTGGACGCGGCGTCCACCCTGATCCTCACCGGGTCGCTGACCAACGCCAACCAGAACTTCATCAAGGCCGGGGCCGGCACGCTCGAGTTCGGCGGTACCGGTAAGGCCGGCGGGGGCAACGGCGTGTTCGTCAACGCCGGCACCCTGCGGCTGAACATGACCGGCACCAACACGATGAACAGCCACCTGTTCGTCGGCAGCAACGACGGCGGGCCGGCCGCGGCGCAGGTCGTTTACGCCACGACCGCCGGGACCGACCAGATCGTCGCCGGGGCGAACGTCACGATTTACCGGTCCGGGCGGATCGACTTCAACGGCATCACGGACACGTTCACCTCGCTGACGATCCTGGAGGGGAGTGCGGTCAACTCGCGGTCCGTCGCCAACACCATCACCTCGACCAGCGGCCTGACCATGACCGGTGGGTCGGTGGACATGGGCACCGGCACCCTGACGCTGGGGGGGAACGTGACGGTGAACGCGGGCGGCGGCCCGGCGACGATCGCCGGCACGCTCGCCCTCGGCGCCGCGGCCCGCACGTTCACGGTCAACGACTCGGCGGCCCGCGACGATCTGGTGGTCTCGGCAAACATCACCAGCGGTGTCGCAGGCGCGCTCGTGAAGGCCGGCGGCGGCACGCTCGTGCTGACCGGCTCGAACGCCGTCCTCGGCACGAACGAGGTGCAGACGCTGACGTTCAACAACGCCCCGCTCGGCGGGGCGTTCATCCTCGCCTTCGGCGGGGCGGTGACGGCGCCGATCGTCTTCGACCCGGCGAGCCAGGCGAACAACGTCGCGGCGATCCAGGCCGCGCTCCAGGCGCTCCCCACGGTCGGGGCCGGGAACCTCACGGTCACGTCGTCGAGCATCACGGCGTACACCGTCACGTTCGGCGGCGCCCTCGCCGGGGCCGACGTCCCGGCGATCATCGTGGCCCTCGACCAGGCGCTCGGCAGCGCGGCCGCCCCGCAGCCGACGATCACGGTTGCGACGCCGACCGGCGGTGTGAGCGGCTACCAACTCGGCGGCGGCGTGTTGGCCGTCGGGAGCGCGAACGCCCTCAACACCGCGCTGGCCCGCACCGGCCTTCAGATCACCGGCACCAGCGAGTTGTGGGCCTACGGCGCCGACCGCACGCTGTTCAACTCGCTCCAGGTCGGCGCCAGCTTCACCCTCGGCGCCCGCCGCGACGTGGTCGGCTCCGGCGACACGGCGCTCCTGGCCGGCCCCGGCACCAACGACCCGTTCAACCTCACGTTCGACGCCACCACGCGCGGCACCATCAACACCCTCACGCCGACGCTGACGGTAAACGACCCCAACGCCGGCGTGTCGATCCTCGGCAACCTCGGCGAGAACACGACCACGCTGGCCGCCGCGGGCAACCAGATCATCAAGGCCGGGTTCGGCCAGCTCACGCTCGGCGGCAACAACGCCTTCACCGGGTTGACGTCGGTGAACGTCGGCACCCTGCGGGCCACCTCGAACAACGCGCTCGGGGCGCCGCGGACGGCCACCCAGCGGGTGACGCTGGCGGCCGTCGGCACGTTCGGCCTCACGGTCACGGCGCCGGCGGCGTTCGGCGGTCAGATCCTGGCCACCGGGGTGGTGTTCACCGACACCACCACCGCCGCCGCGATGCAGGCCGCGCTCAACGCCCTGCCGTCGGTTGGGGGCGTCGGCGGGTCGGTCACCGTCACCCGCGTGGTGAACCCGGGCGTCCCGGGGACCGTGTACTGGTTCATCGAGTTCGGCGGCACGTTCGCCGGGTTCGACGTCACGGTCGCCGTGAACGCCGGGACCGCGACCCCCACCGTGGCGACTGCGTTGGCCGGCAACATCGTCGGCGCAGCCGTCGGCACGTCCGTCGCGACCGGGGCCGCGCTCGTCCTCGACGGCAGCCTCTCGATCGGCAACGAGTCTCTGTCGCTGACTTCCGGCTCGGGCGCCGGTTCCGGGTACGTCGGCGACACCGGCCTGGCCACGAAGGGCGGCGGGTCGCTGGTGGGGGTCAACGGCACGAGCACCTGGGGCACCGGCGAGACGCCGATCACCCTGGCCGGGAACACCGTGACCGTCGGCGACGGGCTGGTGTTGAACGCGAGCGTTTCGGGCACCGTCGGGCTGAACAAGGTCGGGGCGGGCACGCTCGTGCTCGGCGGCGCCGCGCCGAACACGTACTCGGGCACCACGTTCGTCAATGACGGCACCCTGGCGCTGGCGAAGGCGGCGGGGATGCCGGCGGTCCTCGGGGCGATCAACGTCGGCGACGACATGGGGACCGGGCCGGACGTGCTCGAACTGCGGGCGTCCGAGCAGTTCCTCTACGGCGGGGCGACGAGCATTCCGGTGAACGTCCCGAGCGTTCAGGCGTCCGGCGCGATCCGCACCACGGCCGCGATGTCGGCGAGCGTCACGCAGGAAGTGCAGGCGATCGTGTTCGCCGGCACGACCGCCGGGAACACCTACACCATCAACGCCGGCGGCCCGATCGCGACTGCGGTCACCGGAGCGCTGGTCAACGACACGGCCGCGCAACTCCAGGCCCGGCTGACCGCACCCGGCGTCCTCGCGGCCGGCGTTACCGGCGTCCGCGTGTTGCAGTTCGGCACGAGCCCGAACGTCACGAACGTCCTGATCTTCACCACGACCACGAACCAGGGTGCGATCTCGGCCACCGCCCCGACCACGGGCACGACCACCGTCACCACGCTGGTGAACGCCGGGCTGCTCGGCCGGCAGACGGTCGCCGGGCTGACGATGCAGATCGGCTACGACCCGACCAGCCCGAACACCGGAACCGCCGCCCGTGTCGTCCTCGACGCCGGCTCGACGCTCCACCTCGCCGGCAACGTGACGACCACCGCCGAGCCCGGTGCGAGCGGTTTCGGCGCGACCCCCGAGATCACCGGCGGCACGCTGGCGCTCCTCCCCGAGGCCGCGACCGCGGGGACGGCCCGCACCTTCACCCTGGTCGACGCCGCGCTCGCGACCGACTTCACGCTCTCGTCGGCGGTCGTGGACGGGGCCGCGTTCCTCGGCGGCCTCACGAAGGCGAACGCGACCGGGGCGACGGCCAGCCGCCTCGTGCTGTCCGGGGCGAACACGTACACCGGCGTCACGAACCTGACCAGCGGGTTCCTCCAGGCCGTCGGCGGGTCCGCGCTCGGGGCGTCGAACGCGACGCAGGCGGCCGGCACGACCGTTCAGCCGACCGGCGTGCTGGAACTGAGCGGCACGACCATCGCCGGCGAGCACCTGCAACTGTTCATTACGAACGGTGGGTTCGGCATGCAGCCCGGTCTGTACGACGCCCCGGGGCAGTTCGCCGTCGCCCAGCCGTCGGGCGTGAACAACATGTACGGCACCGGCGTCCTCCGCGCCGTCGGCGCGGCGACGAGTACCTGGGCCGGGAACGTCGAGTTGCGCAGCCAGGACACGGGCAACCGGTTCCTCGCCGTCGGCGCCGACGCCGGCAGCACGCTGGTGATCGACGGCGTGGTGTACGGGGCGAACAGCAGCAACACGGTGCAGGGGAACGGCCTGGTCAAGGTCGGCACCGGCACCCTGGAGGTGCGCGGGGCCAACACGACGACGGTGACGGGCTTCGGCTCGAACCCGGCGACGACGTACACCGGCAACACCGTCGTGACCGCCGGCACGCTCGTGCTCAACAAGCCGGGGACGGCCATCGCCGGCACGCTGATCGTCGGCGACGGCCGCGGCGGCAACGACGCCGACGTGGTCCGCTACGGCCCGCTCGCGGGCACGGACGAGATCGGCGCCGTGACGGTGACGGTACTCGGGTCGGGCAAGCTCGACCTGTCGCAGGCGAAGGCCCAGGGGAACGAGACGCACCTGCTGACGTTCCACCCGTCGACCGCCGGCGGCACGTTCAACCTGACCTACCTCGGCCAGCCGGTCGGCGGCGCGGCGATCACGTTCAGCACGGTCGCGGCGACGACCGTGACCAGCCTCACGAACGCGCTGGCCGTCGCGTTCGGCGCCGGCAACTTCACCGTCGCCAACGCCGGCGACGCCTACCACTACGCGATCCAGCTCACCGGCCAGTTCGCCGGCGTGAACGTGTCCGACTTCGGCGCCGCGAACGTGGCGCTGACCGGGCCGAGTCCGAGCGTGGCCGCCACGAAGCTGCGCGACGGGGCCGGCAACGAGTCGCAGACCGTCACCCTCGGCGGCACCACGGGCGGCACCGTGACCGTGTCGTTCAACGGCGTCGCCGGGTCGGCCGGGACCATCCTGACGTACACCCCCGCCACGTCGCCGACCGCCGCGCAGGTCCTCGCGCACCTCAACACGATCCCGGCGCTGGCCGGGAACGTCGCCGTCGCCGGCAACCCGGGCGGCCCGTTCAGCGTCGTGTACCGCAACGGCCTCGGCAGCGTGGACGTCGGTGACACCGTGCTGACGTTCGCCACGACGGGCGGCACCACGGCGGTGGTGGCGACCGACGGCCAGGGCGGCAACGCGACCCCCGGCACGCTCGGGAACGAGGTGCAGCTCCTGACGCTCGGCGGCTCCGTCACCGGCGGCGGGTTCCTGCTCAACCACGCCGGGTACGTCACCGACGTGCTGCCGTTCAACGCGAGCGCGGCGGCGATCCAGGCGGCGCTGGCCGCGCTGCCATCGGTCGGCACGGGGAACGTCGCGGTGACGGCGCTGTCCGCGACCGACTTCCTCCTCACCTTCCGGGCCGCGCTCGACCAGCGCGACGTGGCCCAGACGACGGCGATCAACACGCTCGCCGGGTCCGCCCCGACGGCCCTCCTGAGCACCGTCCTGGCCGGCGCCCCGACCGACGCGGTCGGGGCGATCAACCTCGCCCACGGCGCCGACCTCGACACCGGCGCCCTGTCGCTGGTGCTCGGCGGCAACCTGACGGTGTACGGCCACGCGGGGGCGAACGGGTCGGCCACGGTCCTCGGAAGTCTCGACCTCGTCAACACCGGGCGGACGATCGTGGTGAACGACGGCGCCGCGGCGGCCGACCTGAGCCTGACGGCGTCGCTAACCGGGCAGGCCGGCGCGGCGGTGACGCTGTCCGGCCCCGGCACCACCGACTACGCGGGCGCCGCCCGGCACCTGTACGCCGGCCCCACGACCCTGAACGAGGGGACGCTCGTCCTGAACAAGACGACCGGCCCGGCGATTCTCGGCACGCTGACGGTCGGCGACGGCGTCGGCGGCCCGGCCGCGGACGTGGTTCGGTACGGGGCTGCGGGCGGGGCGAACCAGATCGCCGACCCGGTCGGCGTGGTGGTGAACGCCTCGGGCCTCCTCGACCTGGCGAACAGGTCGGACGCGTTCGGCGCCGCCCCGTTGCCGACCAGCACGACCGGCCCCACGTTCGGGCTGTCGCTCCAGGTCGCGCCGGGGTTCAGCGCCGCCGTCGCCACCGGGACGGGCACCCTCACGCTCCTCGGCAGCGTGAACGTGACGCAGTCGAACGCCCCCCTCACGACCGCGGTGACGCCGTCCGCGACGATCAGCGGCAGCCTCAACTTCGCCGGCGGCGTCCGCGCCATCAACGTCGCCGACGGGGCGGCCGCCAACGACCTCGTCGTGTCCGCAACGATCGTGGACGGCACGAGCGCCGGGCTCGTCGAGGCCCGGCTCACGACCAGCCAGTTCGACGAGACGACGCCGAACCCGGGCGGCCAGAATCAGCTCTACCCGCGGATGGGCGAGACGAGCGCGAAGCCGCCGTGGGGCGACAACGAGACGTGGGTCTACACCGGCCAGTACTTCGACGCCGACGGCCAGTTCGCGTTCGCCGAGAACATCGACGACAACGTGTTGATCATCATCGACGGCGTCGTGCGGTTGCGGAACACGGGTAGTACGCCGTCGTCGGCGTTCAACACCGCCACCACGACGGGAAGCACCGTCGGCGGGAACTCCACGACGACCGGAACAGTGGCCGGCGCCAACACGTTCGGCGGCACCACGAACTTCGGCATGGGGCCGGCCGGCGACGGCTGGCACAACATCGAAATCCGCCTGGGGAACGGCGGCGGCGGGGCGGGGCCCGTCGCCAGCACGGCCGGGTCGGGCGCTCCGAACTGGACGGCGGCGTTCGGCCTCGGCCTCCGCGACTCGACCACGAACCTCACCAGCGTGGACGCCTTCGACTACCTCATCCCCACCGACCCGGGCGACGGCTCGCGCTTCCGGTCCGTGCGGGGCGGCATCGTCGCCGGCGGCACCGGTCGGGTCGTGTTGGCGGGCGCCACCACCCTCACGGGCGGCGTGTCGGTCACGGCCGGCGAGCTGATGATTACCGCGGCCACGTCGTTCGGCGGGACCACCGCCGTGTCGGCGAACGCCGCCCTTACGCTCGCCGGCGCCGGGACGCTCGCCGGCACCACCGGCCTGACCGTCGGCTCAAACGCCCGGCTGACGCTCGACAACAGCACGACGAACCTCCCCGACCGCCTCCCGGACGCCGCCCCGCTGACGATCAGCGGCGGCACCCTGTCGTTCGTCGGCAACGCGGCCGGATCGACGGAGTCGGTCGGCGCCGTCACCCTCGGGGGCAACACCACCTCGACCGTGCGTTCCAGCACGTCCGGCGGCACCAACGTGCTGACGCTCGGCGGGCTCACCCGCGGCGCCGGCGCGTTCGTCAACTTCGTCGGCGGGACCACCGACCTGGGGCCGGCCGAGAATCAAGTGAAGGCGACCGGTGTGACGAACAATGCCGTCATCCCCTACGCCGAGGTCGTCGGGGGGAACGGCGCCCAGCTCGCGGCCTACAGCACGGCCGTGGGCGTCCGCGGCGTGCCGCCCGCGACGCAGCCGACCGTCTACAAGACCAGCTTCGCCGAGGTCACCAGCCCGACCGACGTCGTGCGGCTGACGAGGAGCGAAGCAATCTCCGGGGCCGTGACGGTGGCCGGGCTCGAAATCGCCGGCGACGGCGTGTCGATCACCGGGGCCGGGTCGCTGACCGTGTCCAGCGGGACCGTCACGGTGACGGGCGGGAACCCGATCGCGGCCACGATCGCGGTGCCGCTGACGCTGGGCGCCGCCTCCGGCGCCGACGACGTGGTCCAGATCGACGCCGGCGCCACCCTGACCGTGACCGGCACGCTCACCACCACCGCCGGCGCGACACTCCGCAAGCGCGGCGGCGGCACCCTGACGCTGCCCGGCGCGAACGCCGTGGCTTCCGCCGTGGTGGTGGAGGAGGGGGTGATCCGTGTCGGGGCGTCGAACTCGCTGGCGACCGCGGCGACCACGGTGTCGGCCGGGGCGGCCCTCGAGTTCACCGCCGACCTGGGCTCGTTCGTCGCCCCGCTCACCGTCAACGGCCTCGGGCCGAACCTCACCGGCGCCCTCCGCTTCGCGCCGGGCGTCACGAGCGTCCAGCTCGGGCCGACCGGCAACACGAACGGCGGCACCGTCCTCACGCTCGGCTCGACGACGGCGTTCGCCGTCCCGGCCGGCGGTACGCTCACCGTCAACGGCGTGGCGACGGCCGGGGCCGCGCAGACGGCCACGAAGTACGGCACCGGCACGCTCGTGCTCACCGGCAACGGCGCCAACAGCGGGAACTTCAACCTCGTGGTCGCCGAGGGGCAGGTGAACCTGGCGAAGACGGCCGCCGTGGCCGTGGCCGGCACCCTGACGGTCGGCGACGACGCGGGCGGGGACGACGCCGATCGGGCGACCGTCACCGGCGCCGCGGGTCAGTCGGCGACCCTGGTCGTGACCAGTTCCGGCCGGTTCGACCTGAACGGCATCAACTTCACCGCCAACGCGGTGACGCTGTCCGTCGGCCCGGCCGCGAGCGGCGACGTGGTGAACACGTCGGCCACGGCGGCGACGCTGACCCTCAACGGGAACGTCACGCAGAACCTGGCTGCGAACGCGAGCTTCGGCAACGCCCTCGGCGCCGCCCCGCCGGCTCGCATCGGCGCCGACGGGTCCACGAACTTGACCCTCAGCCTGAACAACGCCGCCCGCACGTTCACCGTCACCGACCGCACGTCGTTCACCGCCCTGAGCAGCACGTCGGCGCTGGCCCAGCCCGGGAGCGACGACCTGCGGGTGAACGCGGCGATCACCGACGGCGGCACCGGCGGCACGCTGACCGCCTCCGGGTCCGGCCGGCTCGCGCTCGCCGCGGCCAACACGCTCACCAGCACCGGCACGGTCGTGACCGTCAACGCCAACACGATCCTGACGGTGCGGACCGCCGCCGGCTTCGGCACGACCGCCGGCGGCACCGTGCTGGTGAGTAGCGGCGGCACGCTGGAACTCGACTCGGCCGCCGCGCTGAACGTGAACAAGGCGCTCACCCTGCAGGGCGGCGGGGCGACGGAGTCGGTGGCCGGCGGGCTCGTCACCCGCGCCCTCGGCGCCCTCCGGGTACTCCAGGGCGACCACACCTGGGCCGGGCAGGTGACGCAGTCCACGGCCGGGGTCGGCATCGAGATGCCGAACGCGGCCACGACGCTGACGTTCACCGGCGGGTACAACCTGGGCGGCCAGAACCTCACGTTCACCGGCCCCGGCACGCTCGACTTCCAGTCGGCGGTAACCGGCACCGGCTCGGGCGTCCCGGCGGTCAACATTCAGGACGGCACGTTCCGCCTCAGCGGCGCCGCCGGCGCCATGACCGGGCTCGGCGCGACGAACGGCGTGCGCGTGCAGTTCTCGGGGACCTTCCACGTCCGCGACACCGGCGCCGCGCTCGCGGACCGCGTCGGCAACACCACGCCGATCGAGCTGACCGGCGGCCGGCTGCTGTACGAGGGGAACGCCGCCGGCAGCACCGAGACGTTCGGCACCGTCACCGTCGTGGCCGGCACCGCAAACGTGATCGAGACGCAGACGTCCGGCGGCACCAACACCCTCACGTTCGGCAACCTGGTGACCAACACGGGCTCGGCCGTGCGCTTCGTCGGCACCGGCACCGCGCTCGGGTCGGGCAACCAGCTGCTGTTCACGACGAGCCCGACGCTCACGAACGGCGTCATCAACCGCGGCACGGCCCTGTCGGGCGGGCAACTCGACCTTGCCACCGTGACCGGGGCAGGGCCGTTCCGCGTCGAGGCGCTGCCGGCCGGCAGTTACTACACGGGCGCGCTGTCGGCCGCGCCGGCGAACGCGAACGTGCTGATCACCGCCAGCGACAGCAGCGGCGCCCCGGCGGCGGCGGTGAACGCCGTGCTCGTCCGCGGGTCCGGCATCGCCGTGACGGGTGCGGGCACGCTGACGACCGCCGTGCTGGCCGCGGCCGGCGGCGCGAACTCGCTCTCCGGTATGGGCCTCACCAACGCCGGCGAGACGGTCGTGACCGTCGCCGCCGGGGCGACCCTCGACGTCGGCAGCACGATTTCGGGGGCGCTCGCCCTGACGAAGGCCGGCCCGGGCAACCTGCGGCTGAGCGGGCCGAGCGCCAACACCTACTCCGGCGCCACCGTCGTCGGGGAGGGGCCGCTGACCGTGGCGAAGGCCGGCGGGCTCTCGTCCAGCGCGACCGCGACGAACCCCGGCGGCGTGTCCGGCGGGCGGATCGTCGTGGACGGCGGCGGCACCGGGATCAGCGTCGGCAACGCGAACCTCACGCTCGGCGGCTTCTTCGGCATGGGCGGCGGGGCCATCCCGCTCCAGAGTATCAACGGCGCCAACACCTGGGGCACCGGCGCCACCACGATCGCGCTGAACAACTCGCAGGTCGGGATTACGGTGGACGCCGGCGGCACACTGACCCTGGCGGCGACGGTGACGACCGCGGGCAACGGCATCGTGAAGACCGGAGCCGGTACGCTGGTTCTCGCCGGCACCGGCGCGAACTCCTACGGCGGCAATACGATTGTCGCCGACGGCGCCCTGCGGCTGGCGAAGACGGCCAACGTGGCCGCGATCCCCGGGGCGACGCTGGTCGTCAACCCGGGCCTCTCCGTCAGCGTCGTGACTCCGTTCGACGGCCAACTCGCCGGCGGCGCCAACGTCCGCCTGCTGGACGGGGCGACGCTCGCGCTCAACGGTACGTCCGGGACCGCGAACGAACTCACGCTCGTCGGCACCACCCTCGACACCGGGGGCGGCCTGCTCACCGTCAACAGCAACGTCCTCGTCGGCGAGAGCGCCACCGCGTCCGTCCTCGCCGGGGCCGTGTCGCTCAACAACAGTGCCCACAACTTCGTCGTCCCGGACGGCACCGCGGGGGCCGACCTGGTCGTGTCAGCGGCGCTGGTCGGCGGCGGGGCCACCACGGGGCTCGTCACGAAGCTCGGCACCGGGCAGATGGTTCTATCCACCGTCAACACCTACGCCGGCAGCACGGTCGTCGCCGCCGGGGTGCTCGAGATCCGCAACGCGTTCGCGCTCGGCACCTCGGACGGCACCGCGGCGAACGGCACCGTCGTGAACGCCGGGGCGACGCTGCGGCTGAACGCGGCCGGCGGCCCGGACGTCGCCGTCGGGAACGAAGTGCTGACGCTGAACGCGGCGGCATTCGGCTCCGGGGCGGTCGCTGGTGGGACGCTCGTGGCGCTCGACAACGCCGCGGGCAACAACGCCTGGAACGGGCCGATCGTCCTTGCCAGCGCCGCGACGGCCGGCCCGGCGGGGCTGGCGGTGAACGTGGCGGCCGGCACGAGCCTGGGCCTGGGCGGCACGATCAGCCAGACCGGAACGGCCGCGCTCGGGCTGACGCTCCTCGGCGCGGGTTCGACCGAGCTCCGCGGCACCACCGCGAACACCTACACCGGTACGACGACGATCGCCGCCGGCACGCTGACGCTGAACCAGTCCGCCGGCGTTGTCGCCGTGCCGGGGAACCTGGTGGTCGGGAACGCGGCCGCCGGCACGACGGCGACCGTCCGCCTCCTCTCCGGCGATCAGATCGCGGATTCCGCGGTCGTGAGCGTACAGGCCGGCAGCACGCTGGACCTGAACGGCAACGCCGACACGATCGGCGGGCTGACGCTCCAGACCGGCACAACTGCGGCGTCCGTGGTGACGGCCGGGTCGCTCACGCTGCTCGGGAACCTCGTCGTCGGCACGACCGGCACCGGGGTGACCGGCGTGACGATTCCGGCGTCGATCACCTTCGGCACGTCGCCGCGTGAGATCGACGCGGCCGGGGCCTTGACGCTCGCAGGCCCGGTCGGCGGCCCGGCGTCGGCGGCGATCACCAAGCAAGGCGCGGGCGCCGTGACCCTCGCGGCCGGCGTGACCGAGACGTTCACCGGCCCGCTCCTCGTCAACCAGGGGACGCTGGTCGTGGACGCGACCACCGCGGCCGCGGCCGCCGTGTCTGTCGCCGCGGGGGCGACGCTGGCCGGCCGCGGGACCGTCGGCGGCCCGGTGACGGTACTCACCAGCACGCTCACCGCGCCGGCGACCGGCGGCACCCTGAATCCCGGAACCGCCGTCGCGGGGAGCACCGCCCGCCTGAGCACCGGCTCGCTGTCCCTCACCACGGCCGCCACGTTCCAGGCCGACCTGAGCGGTACAACGGCCGACAGCGGCTACGACCAGGTCCGCGTCGCCGGGGCCGTGAGCCTCGGCGGCTCGGTCCTCAGCATCGGCCTCGGGTTCACGCCGCCCGCCGGCAGCGTCTACGTCATCATCGACAACGACGGGGCCGACGCCGTCACGGGCACGTTCGCCGGGCTCGCCAACGGCGCCACCGTCGCCGCCGGCGGCAGCACGTTCCGCATCTTCTACACCGGCGGCGACGGGAACGACGTGGTCCTCGTGGAGGCGACCGCGCCGACCACGGTGTACGTGGACGACGCCACGAACTTCAACATCGGCCACGCCCCGTCGCCGGGCGAGTTCATCCCGGACGGTGACCTCGGCACGGCCGGCGACCAGCCCGCGGTCTTCGAGGTCACCGCGTTCTCCACGATCAACGCCGGCGTCGCGGCGGTCGCGACCGCCGGGCTGGTGGTCGTCAACGCCGGCACCTACGGCGAGGCCGCGAACGTCAACAAGGCGGCGACCGTTCGGCTCACGACGGGGGCGGCCGTCACCGTCGATTCGCTCGACGCCGTCGCCGCCGCCACCATCGACCTCGGTGCGAACCTCCTGACCGTCGGCGACGCGACCGGCCCGCACACGATCGCCGGCACGGTCGTCGGCGCCGGCGGGTCGCTGAACAAGGTGGGCATCGGCTCGCTCGCGCTGTCCGGCGCGAACACCTACACCGGCGGCACGACCGTGTCGGCCGGCCGGCTGGCCGTGAACAACGCGAGCGGCTCGGGCGTCGGGAGCGGGGACGTCCTCGTCAGCGGCGGCACCCTGGCGGGCACCGGCGCGGTCTCCGGGAACGTGACCGTGAACAGCGGCGCGTTCCTGAGCCCGGGCGACCCGACGGGCACTCTGACCGTCGGCAACGCCACTCTCGCCGCCGGCGCGACGTTCGTCACCAACCTGGCCGGCACCGCCGCCGGGCAGTTCGGCCAACTCGCCTCGGCCGGCACCATTGACCTGACCGCCGGGCCGGCGCTCCAGATCGTGCAGCTCTACTCGCCCGCCGACCTCGACAACTACGTCGTGCTTCACGCGCTCGGCACCGGCACCGTCACCGGCGCGTTCGCCGGCATCCCGCGGACGCTGTCGGTCGTGCCCGTGGTCACGCCGGCCTTCACGTTCAACTACGCATTCACGGCCGACGGCGACGCCCGCGCCAACGACGGGCTGCTCGCCCGCGACACCGTGCCGGCGCTGGCCGCCCCGGCGAACCAGACGGTGAACGAGGGGGCGCTGACGACGGTCACCCTCGGCACCCTGACCGACACCGACGTCGGCGACTCGTGGACCGTGGACGTCAACTGGGGCGACGGCACGGCGCACACCGTGTTCACGACCAGCACGCCCGGGCTGCTCCAGGCCCAACACGAGTACGTCGAGGGGCCGAACGGGTACACCGTCACGGTCACCGTCACCGACTCGCTGGCGGCGTCGGCGACGACGAGCTTCGGCGTCACGGTCGATAACGTGGCCCCGTTCTCGCTCGCCTCGGTCGTCGACACGCAGGACGTGAACGAGGGGAGCGCCCTGACGCTGTCCGGCTCGTTCGCCGAACCCGGCGTCCTGGACCCGGTCACGGTCACGGTCGGCTGGGGGGCCGGCGAGACGACCAGTACGTTCGCCGTCGGCCTGTTGAGCACCCGCGCCGCCGGCCAGACGGTCGCGTCGAGCACCGACGGGGCCACGCTCACGATCCTCTCCGTGGCGCCGGACAACAAGAGTTTCGGGTACACCGTCACCCACCTGTACCGCGACGACAACCCGTCCGGCACCGCGACCGACCCCTACGCCGTCACCGTGTTCGCGGCCGACGACGACGCGGGCGGGACGGGGTCGTCCACGGTCCACGGCATCTTCGTCCAAAACGTCGCCCCCGTGCTCGGCGGCGTGGCCGTGACCGCGCCGTCGATCAGCGAGGGCGGGACCGCCACCGTCGTCGGCACGCTGTCGGACGTGGGCGTCCTCGACACGCAGACGCTGACCGTGGCGTGGGGCGGCGGCGAGACGACGTCCACGTTCGCTGTCGGGGCGCCGGCTTCGCTCGCGGTCGGGCAGACGATCCCGTCGAGCACCGACGGCGCGACGCTGACGATCACGGCGGTGTCGGCCACCGGCTTCAGCTTCTCGGCGTCCCACGTCTACGTCGACGACCCGGCCGGCCTGCCCGACACGTTCGCCGTCACCGTCACGGCCCGGGACGACGACACCGGCACGACCTCGGCCGCGACCAGCGTGACGGTCGGCAACGTGGCCCCGGTCGTCTCCGCCGTGAGCTTCGACCGCACGACCGTCACCGAGGGCGGGTCGGTCACCGTCAGCGGCACCGTGTCCGACGTGGGGGCGCCCGACGCCCTGACCGTCACGGTGGCCTGGGGCACCGGCGAAGGGACGAGCACCCCGGCGCTGGTTCCCACCGGCACGCCCGGGGTGTACACGTTCTCCGCGACGCACACCTACGCCGACGACGCGCTCACCCCGAACCCGACCGACGACTACACGGTCACGGTGACGGCCGACGACGACGACGGCGGCACGTCGAACGTCGTGACCCAGACCGTCACGGTGGTGAACGCCAACCCCGTGCTGAGCCTCGTGACCCTCTCGCCGGGGTCGATCAACGAGGCCGGCAACGTCACGCTCACCGGCACCGTATCCGACGTGGGCGTGCCCGACGTGCTTGCCGTGACCGTGGTCTGGGGCGCCGGCGAGGGGACGACCGTCCTCAGCGGCGCCGCCCTCACCATGACCGGGCCGGGCACGTACACGTTCAGCACGACCCACCAGTACACCCACCCGCCGACCCCCGGCAGCCCGTCGGGCTCCTTCACGGTGTCCGTCACCGCGGCGGACGACGACGGCGGCAGCGCCGGCCCGGTCGACCGGACCGTGACGGTGAACAACGTCGCCCCGGTGGTCAACGGCTTCACGGTGAACGGGTCGGCCGCCCCGGCCATCACCGAAGGGCAGACCGTTACGCTGAATGGCACCTTCGCCGACCCCGGCCTCGCGGCCGGCACCGGCCAGTTCGTCGCCGTCGTGACCTGGGGCGACGGCACGACCTCGAACGCGACGGTCGGGAGCGGAACCTTCACCGCCACGCACACCTACCGCGACGACAACCCGTCCAACACCGCGAGCGACCCCTACGGGGTGTCCGTGACGGTCACCGACGGGTACGCCGGCAGCGGCAGTCTCGGCGGCGTCACGGTGACGGTCGTGAACGTCGCCCCGACGGTCGGCGGGTTCACCGTCAACGGCAGTTCGTCCTCGACGACCGTCGGCGAGGGGCAGGTGGTGAACCTGGCCGGCACGTTCTCCGACCCCGCGCTCGGCGTCGTCACCGAGTCGTTCACCGCGGTCGTGACCTGGGGCGACGGCACCACGTCGAACGCCGTCGTGACCGGCGGCGCGTTCGCAACCAGCCACGCGTACGCCATCCAGAACGGGGTCGGGTACGCCGTCACCGTCACCGTCGCCGACGACGACGGCGGCACGCTCGCCCTCGGCGGGCGGACCGTGGTGGTCACCAACACCCCGCCGACGGTCGTGGCGTTCACCGTGAACGGCGTCAACGACGCGACGTCCGACGAGGGCCAACTCGTCACCCTCGCCGGCACCTTCAACGACGCCGTGCTCGCGTTCGGGACCGAGACCTACACCGCGACCGTGTCGTGGGGCGACGGCACCACCACGACCGCGCCGGTCGCCGGCGGCACGTTCGCGTTCACCCACACCTACCTGGACGACAACGGGTTCGGGACGGGCAGCGACACCCTGCCCGTGTCCGTATCGATCACCGACAGCGACGGCGGCACCGGCAACCTCGGCGGCCGCACCGTCACGGTGACCAACGTCGCCCCGACGGTGACCGGGTTCACCGTCAACGGCGGCACGGCCGCGACGATCGCCGAGGGCGGGTCCGTGACCGTGAGCGGCACGTTCGCCGACCCGGCGTTCGGCGTCGTGACCGAGTCGTTCACCGCGACCGTAACCTGGGGCGACGGCAGCACCACCCCGGCGACGGTGAGCGGCAACACGTTCACCGCCACCCACACGTACGCCGGCAGCAGCCCCGTCGGCGGGTTCGCCGTGTCCGCGACCGTCCGCGACGACGACGGCGGCGCCGGCACCCTCGGCGGCCGCACGGTGACGGTGAACAACACCGCGCCGACCGTGACCGGCTTCACCGTGAACGGCGGCGGCACCGCGACGATCAACGAGGGCCAGTCGGTCAACCTGGCCGGCACATTCACCGACCTGTCGCTCGGGCTCCCAGGCGAGACGTTCACCGCCCTCGTGACCTGGGGCGACGGCACGACGTCGAGTGCGCTCGTGACCGGCGGCACCTTCGCCGCGAGCCACACCTACGCCGACGACAGCCCGGTCGGCGGCTACCCGGTGTCGGTCGCCGTGTCCGACGACGACGGCGGCACCGGCTCGCTCGGCGGCCGCAGCGTGACGGTGAACAACCTCGCGCCGGCCGTCACCACCTTCACCGTGAACGGCGGCACCACGACGACGATCGCCGAGGGTCAGTCGGTCAGCCTCGCCGGCACGTTCGCCGACGCGGCGCTCGGGGTCCCGACCGAGACCTTCGCCGCGGTCGTGGCCTGGGGCGACGGCACCACGTCGAACGCGGTCGTCAGCGGCAACGGCTTCACCGCCTCGCACGTCTACGGCGACGACAGCCCGGTCGGCGGGTACGCCGTGTCCGTGACCGTCACGGACGACAACGGCGGGAGCGGCAGCCTCGGCGGCCGCACGGTGTCGGTGACCAACACCGCGCCGACGGTGACCGGCTTCACCGTGAACGGCGGCACCACGGCCAGCCTCACCGAGGGGCAGACGGTCAGCCTCGCCGGCACGTTCGCCGACGCGGCGCTGGGCGTTCTGACCGAGACGTTCACCGCGGTCGTGGCCTGGGGCGACGGCAGCACGTCGAACGCCACTGTCTCGCCCGGCGGCAACTTCACCGCGTCGCACGTCTACGCGGGGAACAGCCCGGTCGGCGGCTACCCGGTGTCTGTGAGCGTCACCGACGACAACGGCGGTACCGGCTCGCTCGGCGGCCGCTCGGTCACCGTCTCGAACGTCCCGCCGACGCTCAACGGCTTTACGGTGAACGGCGGCACCACGGCGACCGTCGCCGAGGGCGGGGCGCTCACGGTCGCCGGCAGCTTCACCGACCCGGGCGTCGCGGCCGGCACCGCGACCTTCACCGTCACCGTGGCGTGGGGCGACGGCACCACCTCCAACGCGGTCGTGACCGGCGGCACCTTCAACGCCAGCCACGTCTACGCCGACGACAGCCCGGTCGGCGGATACCCGGTGTCCGTCACCGTGGACGACGGCAGCGGCGGCACCGACAGCCTCGGCGGCCGCTCGGTGGTCGTCACGAACGTCGCCCCGGTCGTGAACCCCGGTGCCGACGTGGCGGTCTCCGCCGGGACGCGGTTCGTCCGCACCGGCTCGTTCGCCGACCCGTCGGCCGACACCGCGACCGCCACCGTGGACTACGGCGACGGCAGCGGGCTGCAACCCCTCGCCGTCAGCGGCCGGAACTTCACCCTCGACCACACCTACGGCGCCACCGGCGTCTACCTCGTCACCGTCCTGGTGACGGACGAGAACGGCGGCGTCGGCTCGGCGTCGTTCAACATCGCCGTCGGCAACGTCGGCCCCACGCTCTCCGCCGTGGCCGACCGCACGGCCACGCCCGGCGAGTTGGTCAACTTCGCCCCGCTGGCGACGTTCACCGACCCGAACTTCGGCCCGGCCGAGGCGTACGGGTACAGCATCATCTGGGGCGACGGCTCGGCGGCCGAGACCGGCACCGCGAGCATCACGGCCCCGGGGAGCGCCGGCAGCCCGACGCGCGGGGCGATCAACGCCGCCCACCGCTTCCCACGCGAGGGCACCTACGTCGTCACCGTGACGCTCGTCGACCGCGACGGGGCGACGGACACGAAGCAGTTCCGCGTTGCGGTCGGCACCACGAGCTTCCTCGCGGTCGCCAACGACACCGGCGGCCCGCCGGTGGTCCACGTCTACAACCCGGACGGGTCGAAGCGGTTCGACATCGCCGCCTACGCCCCGTCGTTCCTCGGCGGCGTCCGCGTCGCGGTCGGCGACATCGACGGCGACGGCACCCCGGACATCGTGACGGCGGCCGGCCCCGGCGGCGGCCCGCACGTGCAGGTGTTCAGCGGGAAGGACGGCAGCCGGCTCCGCAGCTTCTTCGCCTACGAGCCGACGGTCATCACCGGCATCTGGGTCGCGGCCGGGGACGTGGACGGCGACGGGTACGACGACATCGTCACCGGGGCGGGCGCCGGCGGCGGCCCGCACGTGCAGGTGTTCAGCGGGAAGGACAACCACTCGATCCACAGCTTCTTCGCCTACGCCCCGGACTTCAGCGGCGGGGTGACGGTGGCGGCCGGGGACGTGAACGGCGACGGCCGGGCGGACATCATCACCGGGGCCGGGTTCGGCGGCGGCCCGCACGTGCAGGTGTTCGACGGCGTGGACCACCACACGCGGGCCAGCTTCTTCGCCTACGAGGACACCGTTCGCAACGGCATCTTCGTGGCGGCCGGCGACTTCGACGGCGACGGATTGGCCGAGGTGCTAACCGGCCCCGGCGCCGGCGGCGGCCCGGCGGCGCGGGTGTTCGAGGCCGAGACCGGGGTGGTGCGG
>JBGAQM010000390.1:0-5559 GCA_044220735.1 Urbifossiella sp.
GTCCGAGATCACCGGAGAACTGGCCGACGGCTTCGGCGTCGTAGTCCACTGCCGACAGGGGATCGGGAGGGCGGGGCTGACCGCCGCCGCCGTGCTCATCGCCTCCGGCCTGGAGCCTCCCGCCGCGGTCGAGCGGGTCAGCGCTGCCCGCGGCCGGCCCGTCCCCGAGACCCCGGCTCAGCGTCGCTGGCTGGACGAGTTCGCCCGCGGGCGACCGGCCGTGCCGTCCATCACCCCCTAGCGAGCCGGGTGCGTGATCGCCCGGAGATCCGTCGAATGAAGTCCCACCGTTTGGCCCGCGTCAACGAGGTGATCCGGGAGACGGCCGCCAACGCCATCCTCTTCCAGATCAAGGACCCCCGCGTAAAAGGGGTCACGGTGACGCGCGCCGAGGTGTCCGCCGACCTCCAGCACGCCAAGGTCTACGTGTCGGTCATGGGCTCCGAGAAGGAGCAGAAGCTGACCATGTACGGCCTCGCCAGCGCCGCCGGGTTCATCCAGACCAAGGTCGCCGAGCGGCTCACGACCCGGCACGTCCCGCACATCACCTTCGTCGTGGACGAGGGGATCAAGAAGAGCCTCGCCATCGCCCAGATCCTCGCCGCCGAGAAGGCGCTCATGGCCCCCGACGAGCCGCCGCCGGCCGACGAGGCGGGCGAGGACGACGACGACGAGACCACCGAAGACGCCGACCAGCCCGCGCCCCCCGCCGACGGACCGGCGGAACGGACGAGCTGACCACGACCGGAAAGCGAGAGCGCCCGCCATGCCGGCGATCACGAACAAGCAGCAAATGCTCAACGCGGCCCACGCCGCGCTGAAGAAGCGGTTCCCGCTGCCGGCGGGCGGCCCGGACGAGCCGCGGCCGGTGCTGGAGGAACTCGTCTACGCCGTGTGCCGCGAGGGCACCACGCCCGCCGACGCCGACCGCGCCTACGACGCCCTCCGCAAGACGTTCGTGGACTGGAACGAGGTCCGCGTCAGCACCGTGCAGGAGGTCGCCGACAGCCTCCGGCCGCTGCCGGGCGCCGGCCTCAAGGCCGGGTGGATCATCGCGCTGTTGCAGGCCGTCTTCGAGATGACCTACTCGTACGACCTGGACGAACTGGAGAAGAAGGGGCTCAAGCAGGCCGCGAAGCAACTCGCCCGCTACTTCGACCCGAAGGACCTCGAAAAGCTCGGGCTACGGCAGGCGGCCAAGCAGGCGGCGCGGCTGGAGACGATGCACGACTACGCCGTCGCGTGGGTGGTGCAGCGGCGGCTCGGCGGCCACGCCATCCCGCTCGACGGCCCGACGCTGCGGGTGCTGCGCCGCCTCGGGGTGGTGGAGCCCGGCGAGCCGGAGAGCCTGGAGGCGCTCCGCGGCAGCGTCGAGCACGTCATCCCGAAGGCGAAGGGGCCGGAGTTCACCGACCTGATGAGCGTCCACGCGCGCGAGCTGTGCGTGGACGGCGCCCCGGACTGCCCGCACTGCCCGCTGAAGGCCGAGTGCCCGACCGCCCCCCAGGTGCTCGCCGCCGGCAAGAAGCCCGGCGAGGGGAAGCCGAAGAAGTCGCGCTGACGCGGAACTGCCGTGGCGCACGCCGCGTCGAAGACCAACACACCCCACGAAGCCCGGGGACGGCCGTCCCCGGGCTTTCCTTCGCACCTTCCACGGAGTTTCCCCATGGTTCGACGGGCGTTCGGGTTGGCGGTGGCGGCGGCGCTGGCGGTCGCCCTCGGCGGGTCGGCCCAGCCGCCGAAGCTCACCCCGGAGCAGACCAAGGCCAAGAACGAGCTGAAGAAGCTCGAAGAGTTCCTCGGCGTGTGGAACCTCGAGGGCTCGCAGAAGGCCGGCGGGAAGGAGACGAACTGGAAGGAGCAGGTGGACTGGAGCTGGAAGTTCCGCACCGCCGACCCGACCATCAAGGTCGTGTTCGGCGAGGGGAAGGGGAAGTTCTTCACCGGCGGCGAGCTGACCTACGACGTGGCCGCGAAGAAGTACAAGCTCGCCCTCACCGGCGCGGACAAGAAGCAGAGCGTGTACACCGGCGACTTCAAGGCCGACGTGCTGAAGATGGAGCGGAAGGACGCCAACGGCGACGTGTACCGCGTCTCGGTGAACACGCTGGCGGACGGCATCCGGATGCAGCTGAAGGTGGACAAGCAGGAGGGCGGGAAGGGGCTGTTCCTGTCGTCGTTCGCGATGACGGGGAACCGGAGCGGCGAGTCGCTCGCCGGCGGGGCGAAGAAGGCCGAGTGCATCGTCACCGGCGGGGCCGCGTCGATCGCCGTGTCGTTCGGCGGGAAGCAGTACTTCGTGTGCTGCTCCGGCTGCCGCGACGCCTTCAACGAGACGCCCCAGAAGTTCATCGACGAGGCGGCGAAGAAGAAGTAAGTCGAGTTGCCGCTTGCGGCTTCGCAGCACCCAACGCGAAGCCGCAAGCGGCAACTCAACTTGTTCCACCTCATTTCGACGTGTTACCCTCCGGCGCATCCGGAGGTCGCACACTTGCCCGCGTCCCGCTCACTGGCCGTCGCCGCCGCCACCAACTGGGCGGCGTTCGCCTGCGCGATGGCCGTGTCGTTCTTCATGGCCCCGTACCTCATCCACAAACTCGGCGACGCCCGCTACGGCGTGTGGTGCGTCGTGGACGGCATCCTGGCGTACTTCACGCTGCTCGACATGGGCGTGGCCGCGTGCCTGGTGCGGTTCGTCGCCCGCCACCACGCCGCCGGCGAGCGCGACGAACTGAACCGCCTCGTGTCCGCGTGCCTCGCCGTGTTCCTGACCGCGGCCGGGGTCGTGGTGCTGGTCGGCTCGGCGCTCGTGCCGTTCGTCGGGCCGGGGCTCGAACGCAAGCTCGGGGAGCCGGGCGACGTGTCGCTGTTCATGTTGCTGATGCTCCTGAACGTCGCCGCGACGCTGCCGCTGAGCGTCTTCCCGACGATCCTCGACGGCATGCAGCGGTTCGGCACGAAGAGCGCCCTGCGGCTGGCGTTCCTGGCCGTGCGCGTCGGCGGCGTCATCGCCGTGCTCGAAACGCAACCCGGCTTGCTGGCACTCGGCGTCGTGTACACGGTGACGAATCTGGCCGAGCACGCCGTCGCCGCGTGGCTGGCGTACCGGGCGTTGCCGGGCCTACGCATCAGCCGCCGGCTGATCGACCGCGAGACGCTACACCGCGTGAAGGGCTACAGCCTCGACTCGTTCCTCGCCATGCTCGCCGGCCGCATCACGGTGCAGACGGGGGCGATCGTCGTCGGCGGGTTCGCGGGCGTGGTCGCGGCGGCGCACTACTCCGTGGCCGCGCGGCTGATCGACACCGCGAAGGGGTTGCTGCGGGCGGTCACCTCGACGCTCACGCCGACGGTGAGCGAGCGCGAGGCGACGGGCGACCTGGCTGGCGTGCGGTCGGTGTTTCTCGGCGGGACGCGGTGGGTGCTGTACCTGATGCTGCCGGTCCACCTCGGCATCCTGGCGTACGGCCGGCCGTTCCTGGCGCGGTGGGTCGGCGCCGAGTACGCCGACGTGTGCTTCCCCGCGGCGGCGATCATGTCCGCGACGCTGACGATCGGCGTGGCCCAGTCGGCGGCGTCGCGCATCCTGTACGGCATGGGGAAGCTGCGGCTGTTCGCCCGGCTGGCGCTCGCGGAGGCGGTGTTGAACCTCGCCCTGAGCCTGGCGCTGGTCGGCCCGTTCGGCGTGGAGGGCGTGGCGGTGGCGGTGGCCGGGCCGAACCTGCTGTTCTGCGTGGCGACGATCGCCTACGCGGCCTGGGTGCTGGACGTGGGTGCGGTGGCGTACCTGCGTGCGGCGTGGCTGCGGCCGCTACTCGCGGCGGTGGTGCCGACCGTGGTGTGGTCGCTGATGCCGCCGGCGGAGGCGGCATGGGGCGCGATCGCCTTCGGCATCGCCTGCGGGGTCGGGCCGTACGCTCTGACGGTGGCGGCGCGGGAGTGGGGAGTGCAAAGCCCGGGGACGGCGGTCCCCGGGCTTTCCGAGGTGATTACGACCCGAGCCGCGCCGCCAGAAGCGCCGCCACTTCCTCGGGTGCCCGTCCGCGGATGAGCACCTGCTTGTTGCGGTTCGTCTGACCCGTTGCCAGTTCCACCTCCGAGCGCTTCAGCCCGAGCCAGTCGCGGAGCAGTTCCACGACCGCGGCGTTGGCGCGGCCGTCCTCGGGCGGCGCCGTCACGGCGACCTTCAGCGCGCCGCCGTGCTCGCCGACGACGGCGTTCTTGCGCGCCCCGGGCTGGGCGCGGACGCTCATCAGGACGCCGTCCGGGTGTGGCGTGAGGGTCACCATGCGGGTAGCATACCGGCCATGACCCCCACCCGCCGCCAACTCCTCGCCGCCGGGGCCGCCGCGCTCGCGCCGGCCCCCGTCGCCGCGCTGCCGACCGCCGCCCCCGCCGACCTCGGCATCGACCCGCGCCGCCTCCAGCACGCCTACGACCGCCTCGACGAGTGGACGCGCGGCGCCACCGCGCCCGTCCCCGGCGGCGCCATCCTCGTCGGCCGGCACGGCAAGGCGCTCGCGCCGCGGTTCTTCGGCAAGCAAGGCCCGGAGCCCGACGCCGCCCCGATCCGCGCCGACGGCCTGTTCCTGATGGCGTCGATCACCAAGCCCGTCGTCTACATGGCGGCGATGATCCTGGTCGAGCGCGGCAAGCTGAACCTCACCGACCCGGTGACGCGCTACGTCCCCGAGTTCGCGGCGCACGGCAAGGGGGCGGTGCTGGTGTCGCACCTGTTCACGCACACGTCCGGCCTGCCGGACATGCCGCCGGGGAACGCCGAGCTGCGGCGGAAGCACTCCGACCTGAAAGCCTTCTACGCCGCGGCCGCGAAGGAGACGACGCTCCAGTTCCCGCCCGGCACGAACGTCAGCTACCAGAGCTGCGGCACGATCGTCGTCGCGGACATCGTCGAGCGGCTAAGCGGAATGCCGGTCGCGGAGTTCGTGAAGCGCGAAATCTTCGACCCGCTCGGGATGGCGAACACGCGACTTGGTCTCGGCGGGCTCGACCGCGACCGCGTCGTGCGGGTGCAACTCCAGGACTACATGGTCGGCACGGATTTCGGGTGGAACAGCCGCTACTGGCAGGACCTGGGGGCGCCGTGGGGCGGCATGTTCAGCACGCCGGCCGACTTCGCCGTGGTGCTGCACCTGCTGCTGAACGGCGGCGCGGTCGGCGGCGTTCGCATCCTGTCGCCGGCGTCGGTGCGGATGATGACGACGAACCGGCTCAACGACTACCCGGACCTGCCGGAGCCGTTGCGGCGGACGCAGCCGTGGGGATTGGGCTGGCGGCTGAACCACCCCGGTACGCCCGGCAGCTGGAGCGACTTGTTGGGGCGCGACGTGTTCGGCCACACCGGCTCGACGGGGACGATGGCCTGGGCCGACCCGCGGACCGGCGGGTTCGCGGTGCTGCTCACTAACGCCTTGCGCGAGAAGCAGCCGTGGCGGCTGGTTCACCTGTCGAACGCGGTGGCGGCGGCGTTCGTGTGAGGCGCTGGGGGGCAGGCTGCTTACGCATTTGGGTACGACGAACCGCCCCCACCCTCCCCCC
>JBGAQM010000391.1:0-5514 GCA_044220735.1 Urbifossiella sp.
GAGTACCCGGTGCGGGTGCAGCACCGCGGCGTCTACAGCACGGGCTTCGCGGCGATCCAGTGCCTGTACGCCCCGGAGTTCAACAGCCACTCGGAGAGTTTGACGTTGGACGTCAAGTAACGTTGCCGCTTGCGGCTTCGCGTTTCCCAGCGCGAAGCCGCAAGCGGTATTACAGGTGCGAGCCCGCCGTGTGGCGGAAGTGCTGCCGTTCCACGACGTTCCGGCCTACGAGCCGCGCTGACGGGTCGCGGCGTCGATCTGATATGCTTTTGTGGTATTGACTCAATTCGTGCCTCGACCCCCCGGGGGGGGCGGCGACACACAATGTCCTCGGCTCGACCGTCGGCTCGAAATCTCCTTGCGTCGCGCCGCCCGTGGTGGTTCGCTATTCGGTGTCCCTCCCCCGCCGGAACCCACGTCATGCCCCGCCTGCTGCTCACGGCCGCGCTGCTCCTCACCCTCGCCGGCCCCGCCGCGGCCCAGCAGCCGAACCCGCGCGAGAAGAAGGTCCGCGACGACAAGGCGAAGGTCGAGGCCGCCGGGTACTGGATCTACAACGACCTGCCGAAGGCGCGCGCCGAGGCGAAGGCGACCGGCAAGCCGATCGTGGCCGTGTTCCGCTGCATCCCGTGCGAGGAGTGCGTCAAGCTCGACGACGAACTGGTGGACACCGACGAGACGCTCAAGCCGCTGCTGGCGCAGTACGTCCGGGTGCGGATCGTGTCGGCGAACGGGCTCGACCTGTCGCTGTTCCAGTACGACACCGACCAGTCGTTCGCGGTGTTCATGCTCAACGCCGACGGCACCGTCTACGGCCGCTTCGGCACCCGCTCCGACCGCACGAACTGGATCGGCGACGTGTCGCTGATCGGCATGGCGAAGGCGCTGAAGGGCGGCCTCGACCTGCACGCCGCCTACGCGGCGCGGCCGGCGGGGAGCCCCGTGCCGCCGGGGCTGGCGATGAAGCGCGGCCCGGCCCCGCTGTTCCCCGTGCCCGAGCGCTTCCCGACGCTGACGAAGTACGGCGCCGGCCTCGACTACCAGGGGAAGGTGGTGCAGAGCTGCATCCACTGCCACCAGGTCGGCGACGCCCAGCGCGACCACCTGTGGAAGCAGGGGCCGCTGCCGGAGGAGGTGCTGTTCCCGTACCCGCACCCGAAGGCGTTCGGCCTGATCCTCGACCCGCGCGAGACGGCGACGGTGAAGGACGTGGTGAAGGGCTCGCCCGCGGAGGCCGCCGGGTTCAAGGCCGGCGACGCGATCAAGGCGATGAACGAGCAGCAGTTGTTGTCGATCGCCGACGTGCAGTGGGTGTTGCACCGCACGCCCGCGGAAGGCGGCACGGTGGAGGTCGAGGTGCAGCGCGGCGGGACGAAGGTGGAACTCGACTGGAAGCTGCCGGCCGGCTGGCGGCGGGCCGACGACCTGTCGTGGCGGGCGAGTTCGTGGGGCCTGCGGCGGATGGCGACGGGCGGGATCAAGCTGGAGCCGCTGCCGGGCGAGCGGCCGGCGGGCGTACCGGCGACGGGGATGGCGCTGCTGGCAAAGCACGTCGGCGAGTTCGGCGCCCACGCCACCGCGAAGAACGCCGGGTTCCGGAAGGACGACGTGATCGTGTCGTTCGACGGCCGCACCGACCTGCCGCGCGAGTCGGACGTGTTCGCGCACGTGCTGCTGGCGAAGAGGCCGGGCGACGCGGTGGCCGTGCGCGTGGTCCGCGCCGGCCGGCCGATGGACTTCAAGCTGCCGATCCAGCCGTGACCGGCGCCGGCCGGAATGGCGGTGGCCAGTGGTTTCCATCGTGCGGGGGTAAACCACCTGCGGCGACGACCGGACAACACCTCCGCATAACACGACACCCGCGGCGTCAGCCGTACTTGCGGTGGCAGTCGGCCGACGACATCTTCGCCGCCTTCACCAACCCGCCGGCCACACGCTCGCCAACCGGGTCGAGGTACAGCCGGCCGCTGCCGGCGCCCAGCCGCCGGTCGTACCCGTCCACGTGGACGTTGAAGATGTACGCGCCGTCGGTCGTGGCGCGGAACCAGTGGACGTTGTCCTTGTGGTCCGAGATCGTGCTCACCTCGCCGGGGCCGAACTCCTTGTCGATCGTCGGCCGGATCAGGTAGTGGTCGGCGGCCGTCTCCACCCGGTCGTAGTGCTTCCCCACCCACCGGCCCTTCAGGACGATGAACCCGGTGCACATGTTGGCGTGGCCGTGCGGCACGATCGACCGGCCGCGGCCGCAGCCGAAGATCTGCTTCCCGAACCCCGGCGCCGCCGGCAGCCCGCCGGTGTCGCCGAGGTCGAACCCGGCGCTGAGGGCACCGTTGTCCGGCAGCTTCCGCCGCTCGACCTCGTCGAGCTTGATCAGCCGGCACAGCGCCGGCAGGTCCACCCGGCGGTACAGCGCCTCCATCTGCTCCTGGAACTGGAGGTCGGAGAGCGTGCGGCCGCGGAGGTCGGCCGTCATGGTGCCGAGCTCCTTGAACCAGGCGCCGAGGGTGGGCCGCACCTCCTGGGCGAACAGGTCGCGGCGCCAGCACGTCTCGACGAGCCCGTAGGCGACGAGGGCGCCGAGCATCTGGGAACCGAACTCGCGGCGGGTGGCGTCCACGACGGGGATCTCCGGGGGAAAGGAAGGTTCGGCGAGCCGTGCCCCGTCAGGGGCCGGGTGTCAGTCGTCTTCGACGGTCAGGCCGCAGAAGCAGTCTTCGGTCTCGGCAGCGGTCAGCCAGAACTCGCCGGGGCCGTAGTCGGCCTCCTTGCGGCCGTCCACGCCCGGGTCGGCCCCGCGCGGGTCGCGGACGCGCACCCGGTCGGCGTCGCGGTCGTACCCCAGCAGCGCGTAGCAGTGCTGGGTCGTGATCCAGTCGAAGGCCGGCTTGGTGAACCGCCCGTCGGTGCCGCCGAGCACCATCAGCCGGCGGCCGGCCAGGTCCGCCAGGTAGTCGCGGAACCAGGCCCGCTTCGAGAGGACGTGCAGCGGCGCGAACCCCATGCCGGTGAGGTTCGTGCGGCCGGTCCGCGACCGCCCGGTCAGCAGCTCGATCCCGAGGCCGTAGCTGAAGACGCGCGCCCCGGTCAGGTCCGCGACGCGGGCGGCGGCGGCCTCGAACACCCGGCCCCACGGCCACGGCTCGGACGTGGTGCCGCCGGCCGCGTCGCCCGGCCCGACGGCCCCGGGCCGCGCCCCCCGGCCCGACGTCCTGCGCCGGCTGGTTCGGGAGCGTCACCCGGTACGTCTCGCCGCCGAGGTCCGCGGCCATGTCGCGCAGCTGCTCGGGCCGCTGGTACGCCATCCCGACCAGCGCCGACAGGAACCAGCAGTCGTTCCACCCGGCCTGCCGGAGAGTTTGGTAGTCGGGGCGTGCGAGCACGGGTCACCTCTGCCCGAACAATACCCGACCGCCGGCGGCGGGGGAAGGGGGTGACGCCGCGGGCTTTTCGCGCGCGGGCCGCGGTCTAGAATCGACTCCAGCGCCCCCCCGGAGCCCTCGACATGCCGATCCCGGTCGTCTGCGGCAACTGCCAGACGCGACTGAACGCCCCCGACGCAGCCGCGGGGAAGAAGGTGAAGTGCCCGAAGTGCCAGACGGTCATGGCCGTCCCGGGCGCGGCCGCCCCGCCGCCCCCGGCCGCCGACACGCCGTTCGACTTCAACGACGACCCCCAGCCGCGCCGGACGGGAGGCGAATCACCGCCGGCCCGCCCGGCGCCCGAGTCGCCCCCGCCGCCGCCCCCGGCGGCCGGTGCGGCGTTCGACTTTGGCGCGGCCGTGTCGTCGGCGTCGGAGCCGAAGGGGCGCGGCGACCGCCCGCGCCGCGAGGATGACGACCGCCCGCGCCGCCGCGACGACGACGACCGCCCGCGCCGCCCCCGGCCGCGCGACGAGGACGCCGAGGACGACGACCGGCCGCGCGGCCGCCGGCCGGACGGGGGGAAGAAGAAGTCGATGCTGCCGCTGCTGCTGCTCGGCGGCGGGCTGCTTGTCCTGGTGTGCTGCGGCGGCGGCGGGTTCGGCGTGTACCTCGCCGTCGGGAAGGTGAAAGAAACAGCCGAGAAGTTGAAGGCCGAGAACGACGCCAAGGAGAAGCAGATTGCGGACGAGAAGAAGCGCCGGGCCGGCGACACCGTGGGCGGCGACGGCGGGCCGGCCCTCGCGCCCGGGTGGACGAAGTTCGACGCACCGGACAAGTCGTTCCGCGCGTCGTTCCCGGCGACCCCGGGCGACGGCGGCCTGACGTACCAAACGCCGGCCGTCCAGAGCGCCAAGTCGTACGAATCGCTGGAGTCGGACGGGAGCGTGGTCTGCACCCTGGGCGTCCTGAAGTTCCGGCCGAACTCGAAGGCGGCCGACCGCGAGCGGGACCTGAAGGCGGCGGCGGAGTTGATGCGGATCGCCGCCGACACCGTCGCCCAGCCGCGGGCGGTCGACTGGCTCGGCGGGCAGGCGAAGGAGGCCGTGAGCGCCAGCAACCTCCAGCAGGGCGTGACCTACACGACCCGGTGGGTCCTGGTCGGCAACACCGGGTACATCGCCCAGGTGCAACACAAGAGTAAGCCCGACGCGGCGGCGAAGTTCTTCAGCAGCGTCGAGCCGCTGTCGAAGTAGGGGGCGCCCGTTGCTCACCCGCGTGGCGCTCGGCGACCGGTCGTACCTCCTGTTCGCCCCGCCGCCGGGGGCGACCCCGCCGCCGCTGGTCGTCGTCCTCCACGGCGCCGGCGGCACCGCCGCGTGGGCCGACGACGAGACCGGCTGGTCCGCCGCCGCCGCCCGCGAGGGCTTCGCCGTCGCGCTGCCCGACGCCCTCCCGCCTGACCCCGCGAGGCCGCCGAAGTTCCTCACCAACGCCGCACGGTGGGACGTGGGGGGCGGCGGCGACGAAGACCTGCTCGACGCCCCCGAATCCCGCCCGGACGACCTCGCGTTCCTCTCCGCCGTCCTCACCGATGCGACCACCCGGGCGAACGCCGACCCGCGGCGCGTGTCCGTCACCGGGTTCTCGAACGGGGCGGCGATGGCGTTCCGCGCCGCGGCCGAGTTGAGCGACCGCGTCGCCGCGGTGGCGCCCGTCGCGGGGTACTGCCGCGTCCCGGAGTCGTTCCGCCCCGCCCGGCCGGTGCCGACGCTGTACCTCATCGGCGCCGCCGACCCGCTCGTGCCGGTCCGCGGCGGCGCCGTCCGCAGCCCGTGGAAGCACCGTCTCGTGAAGCGCCCGCCGGTCGCGGATTCGCTGGCGCGGTGGGCGCGGGTGCTCGGCTGTTCCGACGTGCCGGTGGAGGACGCGGGGGCCGACGTGTACCCGGGGCCGGTGCCGTTCCGGGCGGTGACGGTCGAGGGGCTCGGCCACCACTGGCCCGGCGGGAAGGGGCAACTGAACCCCCGCGTCGCGGGGCCTGCGTCGGACCGCCTGAACGGCGTCGAAGCGGTGTGGGCGTTCTGCCGGGAGTTCCGCACCTGAGAGTGCGGGGACGCGCGAAGCCGCAAGCGGCAACGTAACCACCTGCGTC
>JBGAQM010000392.1:0-5535 GCA_044220735.1 Urbifossiella sp.
GGGGCCGGCTCAGGAGGTTCTCGTGATTCGCCTCGCCCCCGCGTTCCTGCTCCTGGCCTGCGCCGCCCCGGCGCAAGACGATCCGAACTGGACCGTCCCCCGCGCGATGGCCGCCCGCGCCCCCGCGGGTCGGGGGGCGGCCGCTGCCGAGTCCGGCGCCAGCGCGGCGAGCGAGGCGGCCGTCGAGGCCGGGCTGAAGTGGCTGGCGACCCAGCAGAAGCGCGACGGGTCGTGGGAGTTCGACCCGCGCGACCCGAAGATGAAGGTGAACGACCCGGCCACCGCCACCGGGATGGCGCTGCTGCCGTTCCTCGGCGCCGGCCACACCCCCGCCGACGGGAAGTACAAGAAGACCGTCGCCGACGGGCTCGCCTGGCTGAAGAACGACCTCAACCCGGCCACGGGCAAGTTCGCCCGCGGCAGCCCGCAGTACATGTACGGCCACGGCATCGCCACGCTCGCGCTGTGCGAGGCCTACGCCCTCACCGGCGACGCCGCCCTCAAGGCGCCGGCGCAGGCGGCGGTGAACTACGTCGTGAAGGCCCAGGGAGCGAACGGCAGCTGGGGCTACCAGGCCGGCACCACCGGCGACACGTCGATCACCGGCTGGCAGCTCCAGGCGCTGTTCGCCGCCCAGCAGGGGAAGCTGACCGTGCCGGACGCGACGGTGAAGACCGCGGTGAAGTTCCTCGACCAGGTCGCGGTCGGGCCGAACAAGGCCGCCTACGGGTACGCCAACGCGACCGGCAAGGCGGGCACGTCGCTCACCGCCGTCGGGCTGTGGTGCCGCTACCACTTCGACGGGTGGAACCCCAACCACGCCGGGTTCCAGGAGGGCGTCGCCGGGCTGGCCGACCCGGCGAAGCGGCCGAAGACGACGGCGCAGGTGAAGCAGAGCCCCGTCGCGCCCGAGATGTACTTCGGCTACTACGCCACGCAGGTGATGCACCGCGCCGGCGGCGAGGCCTGGGCGGACTGGTTCCAGGGGCCGCGCGAGGGCACCAAGCGCGTCGGCGGCATGCGCGATTGGCTGACGGCGGTGCAGTACAAGGAGGGGGTTCCCGCCGGGAGCTGGAACCCGGACAGCGGGACGATCGGCCTCCACTGCGGCCGCACCGGCTCGACGGCGCTCGCGCTGTTGACGCTGGAGACGCCGTACCGCTACCTGCCGCTGTACCGCGCCCGCCCGTGAGCCTGGCGCCGGGGGTGATAGGATACTTTCACCCTCCGGAGCCCCTCATGGACGCCGACGACGCCCCGCCGCCGATCGACCCCGCCGCCTTCGACCGCCTCCGCGCCGCCCTCGCCGCCCGCGGCCCCGCCGCCGCCGCCGACGCGCTCGTCGCCGAACTCCGCACCGCCGGCGACCTCAGCGGCCTCTTCTACGCGCTGCTCCTCAAGAAGCGCGTCGAGCTCGGCGTGTCGCCGTTCCCCACCGGCCCGGCTACCGACCTGCCGGCGGACACCCACGAGCCCTACGAGGACGCCATCCGCGCCGCGTCCCGCGAGGTGGGCCAACTCGCCCTCGACCGCGGCGACCTGCCGAAGGCGTGGCAGTTCTTCCGGCTCATCAACGAGCCCGAGCCGGTGAAGCTGGCGATCGAGAACTTCGCCCCCGGCCCCGAGACAGACATTTATCCCGTCATCGAGATCGCGTGGCAGCAGGGGCTGTACCCGAAGAAGGGCTTCGACCTCATCCTCGACCGCCACGGCGTCTGTTCGGCGATTACTACGGTGAGCGGCTCGGAGTTGAACCAGAACCCCGACCTGCGCGACTACTGCGTCGGCAGGCTCACCCGTGCCCTGCACGCCCAGCTCGCCGACCGGCTGCGCGCCGACCTCGCCGGCCGCGGCACCCCGGCCCGCGACGGCGCCACCATCCGCGAGATGGTCGAGGGGCACCCCGAGCTGTTCGGCGAGGACGCCTACCACATCGACACGTCGCACCTGTCGAGCGTGTGCCAGATGGCGCTGTACCTGCCGCCGGGCGAGGAGAACGACCTGGCCCGCGAACTGTGTGTGTACGGCGAGCGGCTGTCGCCGAACCTCCGCGGCGGCGGCGGCGACGCCCCGTTCGAGAACGGCTACGCCGACTACCGCGCCTACCTCGACACCGTGGCCGGGGTGAACGCCGACGCGAACCTGGCGAAGTTCCGCGCGGTGGCGAAGCGCGAGAGCGACGTGGGCGCGAGCTACGCGGCGCAGGTGTACGTGAACCTGCTGGTGAAGGTCGGCCGGCTCCCGGAGGCGCTGGCGGCGGCGCGCGAGTTCCTGGCGAACGAGGAGGAACGCGGGTTGATCTGCCCGAGCGCCTCGGAGCTGGCCCGGCGGCTGAACGACTACGGCGGCACGGCCGACGCCGCGAGCGGCGACGCGGTGCAGTTCCTCGCCGGGCTGATCGCCGGATCGGGCGTGTACCCGCCGGTGGGTTGAACGTGGGGCCGGGTTCCAACCGGCCTTGGTCAGCAAGGCCGGTTGGAAACCGGCCCCACACCGACGGACCGCGTATGAGTCTCGCCAACGTCCGCGTCGTGCTGGTGCGGCCGCACTACGCCGGGAACCTCGGCTCGGTCGCCCGGGTGATGCGGAACTTCGGCCTCGCCGACCTCGTCCTCGTCGCCCCGTACGCGCTCCCCACCGACCTCGACGCCCGCCGCCTCGCCACCCACGGCCTCCCCGTCCTCGACGCGGCCCGAATCGTCCCCGACCTCGGCGACGCGCTCGCCGACTGCTCCCTCACGCTCGCCACGTCGGCGCTCACCGCCGGCGTCGCGCGCCGCGGCATGATCGGCCCCGCGGCCGAGATGATGCCGAAGCTGCTGGCGGCGGCCGCCGCGGGGCCGGTCGGGCTGGTGTTCGGGCCGGAGCCGCACGGGCTCTCCAACGACGAGATCGGCCGCTGTCACGGGCTGGTTCACGTCCCGGTCGATCCCGAGTTCTCGTCGCTGAACCTGGCGCAGGCGGTGGCGATCTGCTGTTACGAGCTGCGGAAGGCGTTCTCGGCCGCGACGACGGCTTCAAACCCGGCCGACACGCACGCCACGAAGGTGGCGAGCCACGCCGAGCAGGAGCGGATGTTCGAGCACCTGCGCGAGGCGTTCGTGGCGGTCGGCTACCTGTTCGGCGACCGTGCCGACTCGCTGATGCACGCGGTGCGGCAGTTCCTCGGCCGGGCGAACCCGACGCCGCAGGAGGTGAGGCTGATGCACGGCCTCGCCCGGCAGCTGATGTTCGCCGCCGGGAAGACGCCGCACCGCGGCGAGCCGGGCGGCTGAGCAGCGCCCTTGTCGCGGCGGCGGCGGGTCGTACCCTATCCAGCCTGTCACCCGACCACGGCGATTGCGGAGTGCGGTCATGGCGAAGCGGATGTCCACCCGGCTGCGGATGGAGCGGGCGCGCGATAACGCGGCGATCAGCCGGACGAAGAACGGCCACCTGAAGCGGAAGAAGGCCGCCACCCGCGACGCCCGAATGCTGGCGCTCGTGAAGGCCGGCACGTTCCCGTACACGCCCGCGATGCAGAGCTGGATCAGCGTGCAGCTCGGCGACCGGTTCAACCGGATCACCGAAGCGCAGGTCAAGGAACTGGTGAAGTAACGCGGTGTCGCGTGGCGCGGCGAGCCGACCGCCGTGAGGCGGCGGGTGATGGGAACGTCACCCGCCGCCTCACGGCAATCTCGCCTGTACTTCGCGTGCACCTCGCAGCGGGCGAACACCCGCGGGAACACCGGCAGCTTCCCCCACAGCCGGTGCCAGCCCCAGCCGCGCCGCACCGCCGGCCGGGCGCAGAAGTGACACCGCAGCGCCGTGCCGTCCGGCAGCAGGATCGCCCCCTTCTCCCGCCGCGCGATGTGGTGGTCGGCGATGTCCGACCGCGTCACCCCGCGGCGGTCCAGCTCCGCCTCCATCAGGTCGAGCGCGGCCGGCTCCATCCCCGCCCGGTACACGGTCACCCGGTCGAGCAGCTCCTCCGTCTCGGCCGAGTGGACGAACGCCGCCACCCGCTTCAGGTCGAGGGCGAGCATCGCTACTTCACCCGGTCCGGGGTGAGCTTGCCGAGGCCGTCGAACAGCCGCACCAGGCTGGCCATCAGCTTCTTGAAGTCGCCCTCGTGCAGGCTCTCGTTCGGGGCGTGGGCGTTGCTCGCCGGGTCCTCGATCCCCATGAGCAGCGCCGGGGCGCCGCCGAACAGCTCGGACAGCGGGCCGACGAAGCCGATGCTCCCGCCGCAGCCGATGGCCACCGGGTCGCGGTCGAACCCGGTCCGCATCGCGCCGAGCGCCGCCTCGAACGCCGGGCCGTTCGGGTCGGTCATCCACCACGTCACCGGCGGCCCGTGCGGCGTCACCTTCACCTCGACGCCCCACGGCGCGTCGGCCGTCAGGAACGCCGCCAGCTGCTCGAACGCCTGCTGCGGGTTCTGGTCGGGCACGAGCCGGCAACTCACCAGCGCCGTCGCTTTCGGGAGCACCTGGTTGGACGCCCCCTTGATCGAGCTCGCCTCCTGGGCGATCACCGTGACCGCTGGCCGCCGCCACGTCTGCTCGTACTCGTTAAGCCCGGCCTCCATTGCCAGCTTCGCCGACGGCACGACGCCGAGGTCGCGCCGCATCGCCGCCTCGTCGAACGGCAGCTTGCGGGTCGCGGCCGACTCCTTGTCGGTCATCGGGCGGACGCTGTCGTAGTAGCCGGGGATGGGGAGCTTGCCGTTGCCCCAGTACAGCTTGCCGAGCACGACGTTGAGCGCGAGCGCCGCGTCCGGCAGGGCGCCGCCGCCCATGCCGCTGTGGACCGGAATCTTGGCGCTGGTCACGTCGACCTGGGCCGTCATCACCCCGCGCAGCGAGTAGGTGATGCACGGCAGCCCGACCTCGATGTTCTCGGTGTCGCAGACGACGATCACGTCCGACTTGATGCGGTCGCGGTGGGTGTCGAAGAACTTGAGGAGGTTCTTCGAGCCGATCTCCTCCTCGCCCTCGACGACCATCTTGATGTTCACCGGCAGCGTGCCGACGGTCTGGCGGTAGGCGGCGATGGCGCCGAGGAAGGCGGAGATGGCGCCCTTGTCGTCGGCGGCGCCGCGGGCGTAGAGGCGGCCGTCGCGGCGGGTGAGCTTCCACGGGTCGCTCTTCCACTGCTCGACGAAGTTGATCGGCTGCACGTCGTGGTGGGCGTACAGGAACACGGTCGGCTTGCCGGGCGCCTCCAGCCACTCGCCGTAGGCGTAGGGGAGGGAGTTGCCGACGCGAAGCACCTCGGCGTTGTTGAGTCCGGCGGCCCGCATCTGGTCCACCGTGAGGGCGGCGGTGCGGTCGATCTCGGTGCGGTGTTCGCCGTCGGTGCTGATGCTCGGGATGGCGACCAGGTCCGCGAGGCCGCGGACGATGTCCTCGTGGTGCTTCCCCAGCCAGTCGAGCGCCTTCTCCATCGGCTCTGCCCCCGTTGCGTGTGGTGCTTCCAGTGTAGCCGGCGCCCCCCCGCCGGGGAAACCCGGTCGGTACTTGAGCCCGGAGGGCGACGGCGTGTAGCCCCGGG